>NZ_JADOUU010000002.1:0-368610 GCF_015751955.1 Arthrobacter sp. CAN_A214 | reverse complement strand
CGCAGGAAAGATCCCACTCCCCACCCGAACCCCGTCCAAACCCTCACCGCCGGCCCACGAATAGGACTCAGAACGATAAGTCTCGTTCCCGCTTGAAGTGATCCAATTGCAGAAATCTGCAGGATAAGCACCCCGCTGAAGGGCCACCCCCGATTTCAAGGACCCCGACTGTAAACCAACCTTAGAGAGGCATCGCTATCGGGTCGCAGCGCCGGCTTGGAGGATAAACGGGACCCCGTTGTGCTCGCACACCAACTGGATACTGCTAAGAAGCAGTCCCGGCAAGGGAACGCCCGATCGCATCCTTTGTTCTCGGCAACGCGCCTCAGGTTCTTCTCCGACGAGAACAGGCCGCTCTGGTTTCACGGGCAACGTCGAGTGCATCAGGTGGATCAAGTCAGCCGTGTAATCGAGCGCTTTACCACCGGGATTGAATATTTCGGGATCAAGTGCAAGAACGAAGTGGCCAACATTGTCCCCAAGTTCCGGCGACGAACCGGGAAGGGCAGCGTTTGATAAGGCTGCGCTGAGAACCTGCACCATCACCGAGAGCCCATATCCTTTATGTCCACCTGTCTGGGTGGTCGTTCCACCTACTGGCGCGTCCACCTTCGCGCCGTGTGCGCAGTTATTCGTAGGCGAGCGTGGAGTCTGTGATCGACTTGCCTGCTCCGTCTACAACCCATCCTTGAGGCAGTTTTTCTTTCTTGAGGGCATACATCTTGACTTTGTTCATCGCGACCGTGCTTGTGGACATATCCAGCACGAACGGTTCTCCACCGCTGGACGGCGCTGCGAACGCAAGTGGATTGATGCCAAGCGCCGGATGCATCCCGCCGGTCGGGATTACCGCGACCGATGCGGCCGTTGTAGTAATCATGCCAATCAGTCCCCTGGCGGCAGCGCGTCGGACGTAGTACCCGGCAGCGCCGAAATGATGCGAGTTAAACACAGCGACAGCGCCAACACCCAAAGTTTGAGCCTTATCGATTGCGAGATCCATCGCTTTCATCGCGGCAGGGTGACCTAGGCCAGCCTTCGCATCCAAGACAGCAATCGCCGGTGTCTCGGTAACTATTTCCGTCTGTGCCCGCATGTCCAGACGGCCACCGCTTACCAGCGCGTCGTACTTCATCAGCATTGAAATGCCGCGGGAGTCGATTCCGGATAAGTCGGCGTCACTCATGGCGATGGCAGTTATGTTGATATTTTCCTCGGACATTCCCCAGTGCCGGAGGATGATTTCGATCTGCTCGCGGATCTTTCCAACACCAGAGAATTGCATGGTGGTCTCCCTTTTTTGTGTTGATACCTTCGGCAGTTCCCTATTCCAGCGTTTTTCAGCTATCGCGCAACTGAGAGAGCTGGTTGACCACCGCGGACGGAAATTCACCGCGGAGAACCTGACAAATGTAGTCCGCTGCCTCTAGCGCTACCCGTATGAGTGATTCCTCGGTTTGTCCACCGATGTGGGGTGTAATGATCACATCGCATCGTGCCAGCAGAGGGTGCCCATCGGGCAGTGGTTCCACCTCCGCCACATCAAGCCCCGCACCACCTAGATGGTTCAAGTTAAGAGAGTTCAACAGCGCATCATCGTCTACCACTCCCCCGCGCGCCGTATTGATAATGACCGACCCTTGCTTCATCTTCGCCATCTGGCTTTCACCAATGAGATGCCTGGTCTGCGGTATCAGCGGTACGTGAATGCTCAGAGCATCTGAGTCTTGGAGCAAGTCCTCGAAAGATACAGGTCGAGCACCTCGCCGCTGAATCTCCTCACTGGTGAGACCCGGATCGAAAGCGATAACGTTCATGCCGAATCCTGAGGCGGCGATCCGTGCCACTTCAGCAGCGATTCGGCCGAACCCAACGAGCCCTAGAGTACTGCCACGCAACTCGCGACCGGTTAGTTGGGAACGCGAATTCGAACTCGAACCAGCTTGGTTGGCCCTATCAGCCGAAATTAGATTTCGCCGCAAAGCAAGTAGTAAAGCGATAGCGTGTTCAGCCACAGCGACCGTATTGGCCTGTGGGGTGTTCGTCACCACTACTCCGGCCGCGGTAGCGGCGCGGACATCGACCGTGTCGGTCCCGACTCCATGCCGAGCAATAATTTTGAGTAGGGGCGCCGCATCAATCTGCTCGGCCGTGACGCGTGCGGTACGCAACAGAATGCCTTCCACCTTCGATGCGACCGCACCGAACTCCACTTTGTTGGGGCCGTAGCCTAGAGCGACATGGGCCAGACTGCTAAGGTTCTCCAGCGCCTGTTCGTGGACGGGATGGGGAATCCACACGAGCGGTCTACTGCTACTCATATAACGTCAGCTCCGGGTTTCCAACGGCGTCGAGGTACTGATGAGCCTAAATGGCTCCTACTTTCCTTGACGGAACCATATTTTTCTCATAGTATGAGAAAAGTTTTCATACTATGGTAGAATTTACCAGATTGTGCTAGCGCTGTCAATGCCGTGCACCGATATGAATGATCGGCAACCGTCAGTGCAGAAGCTGGCCCGAACCGATAATCACCATATGAAAAATAGGGTCCGCTTTGGGTGTGCCTGTAGACAATAAGACCGAAGGAGGCAACCGTGGTTACCGAGAAGGATCATGTGACGATGCGTTCATTGGAACGTGCAATTGACATACTTGAGGTCCTTGAGGATGCAAGTATGCCATTGCGTTTGGTTGACATAGCTTCCAGGACTGGCCTGCACAATGCCACCACCCAGCGCATTCTTGCAGTGCTTGAAACCCGGCGCCGGGTCGAGCGCGATGGTGCAGGCTATCGAGCCGGAGTTTCACTGATTTTCGGTGCTCACGCTTACGTCACCACCAATCCCCTGGTTGCGGCCGCACGCCCGGTGCTTCAGGAACTTGCCAGCCGGACCACGCTGACGACCTCGTTGTTCGTGCGCAGCGGCTGGCACCGCGCCGCCGTCGCCCGTGTCCACGGGTCAAGGCCGTTGGGATATGAGCTACCGATCGGAGCGAAGCTTCCACTGTTTCTAGGATCCGGAAAGACTTTGATAGCCGAACTGTCAGCTGAGGAGTTGGACGCTTTTCTTACGGCTGTGGAACCAATGATCAATGCCGATCGGAAGGTGGTCAGCAGCGAATCGCTTCGGTCTGACCTTGCGCAGGTCAAAAAGCAGGGGTTTCATGTTTCACGTAGCGAAAGGCAGATCGGAGCGCTGTCGATTTCTGCTCCTGTCCGCAGTGCGCGTACGGCCAACATCATAGGCGCTCTCGCCATCGGCGCAGCTCGGGAAGATGTCCCCGAGCACGAGACTGAGGCGCTTACCGTCGAAGTCCGCCGAGCTGCTGCCGCCATCGTCGCTAATTAGGCGCGGTTCAGATACGTGCTCTTAAAATGATGGGACTGGTAGCTGCGAGAAATACGGCGTTGGTCCAGAAGATCCCCGACACTCCGAGCGGTGCAGCGATAGCGCTTACGACAAGGGGAATCGCCGTTTGAGCGAGGCGATTGGCTGTGATCCGGAGGCCCAGCGCCGCCCCGTGCAATCTCGTGGGGGTTTGTGCAACTACCCACGCGAGGGTCAGTGGTTGAGGAAGTCCCAGGCCTACACCGAGCAGGACCATCACCACTCCTGCGCCCAGCTCTTCAACGAGAGGAAGGGCAATAAGACCTGCGGTCGCTAAGGTCATAGACGCCATAAGAAGCCATTTACGCCCGCACCACTCAATCAGCTGCCTCATACCGATGCGGGTGCCAACGGTAACTGCAGCACGGAGTGCTAAAAGCCACCCCACCGTGGTGATGCTGACTTCGGATTCGATTGCCCATAAAGGGAGAAACGTATATAGAAGGTCTATTGTCGCAATGACGAAACCACTCACCGTCAAGGCGCGCCAGAGGCCAGGCGTGGTGAGCACATTCAGCGAATCACTGCGCAGGCTGGTTACCGGACGAATTCCGGTGCCGGCAGGTTCAGCCCGCCATAACGGATAAAAGGTTAGGAGGGAGAGCCCGGCCAGAATCCCAAGCAAAATCAGACCCGCCACAGTGTCTGGCTCTTCCTGTGCGCTGACACTCATCGTCGCTATAGCGGTGACGCCGAGTGGGCCAAGCATCTGCCCCACCGAGCCCCAGGCGGTTAGCGTTCCGAAAGCTTTGTCGCTGTTGCGACCACCGGTCCGCTGGGCCACATAGGCTTGTTGGCCTACGACAGCAACAAGCTGGCCCAGGCCCATGAGGGCGGCCGCACCGGGCAACCATCCATATCCGGGTAGGACGACTGTCGCAGTGATGCCAATCGTGACGGTGAGGATGCCAAATAGGCATAGGCGGCTGCCCCCATACCTCCCAGCCAGACGCCCTACAGGTAGCGCTGCAATAAGGGCGGGGACGGCAAATGAGGTGACAATCAGTCCGAGTAGGAAAGGGTCAGCGCCGGCCTGAATGGCGCGGTAGCCAATCATCAATCTGCACCCGACGAAAACGGCCTGCATCAACATAGCCTGGGCGGATAACGCCACCGTCCACGACCGGTTGTGCCCGCGTGGCCTCATCGCCGTATCGGAACATTAAAGCCTTCGATGAAGGTAGTCCCTGCGGGCCGATCCCGGTCGTGTTCATGCACACGATTTAGCCGTAACGGCATCTCAGATATCCCCTAATACTGCGGAGAGCCGGTTTGCCGCGTCTTGAATGCTTCGCAGCGCCTTCTCACAAGCTGCATCGTCCAGGCGGGTGCGCGTTCCCGCGACACCGAGTGCACCAATCAACGAATGTCTGATGCCGAAGACCGGTACCGCAACAGCGGCCGTTTCCGGGTCTCGCTCCCCCTGGGATATGTAATATCCCTGATCGCGGATTGCGTCATAGGGCGCACCCTCCGCCCCGGAGAAAGCCATCAGGACTCTTGCGCTCGCGCCTCGGTCGAGCGGCAGTTTCGATCCCTCTTCCAAGCTATAGCGCAACATGCGAGGGGCGTGCTGACGGTACAGACAGACCCGGTGCGGTCCTTCGCGGACGTAAAATGCCGCGGTTTCCTCAGTCTTTTCGACGAGACCGCGAAGGGCTGGGCGCACGTAGTCCGCGAGGTCGAACGCCTCCTCATACTGCTGTCCCAGCCGCAATACCGCGGAACCGAGCCGGAACGATCCTTCGGCCTCTCGGTGAAGAAACCCGAATCGCTCCAATGAAGCTGCCAATCGGAGGATGGTGCTGGGATAGAGCCCCGTCCTTTGCGCGAGTTCTGACAGCGTCAGACGCGGGCGACCCCCGACGAACGCGTCGAGGAGGGACAGTGCGCGCTCTACTGATTCGACCTTCTGCTCGGCCATCCGCCGTTGTTCCCGTCCCTGGCACTCCACGTCTCACTGCCATAGCCTATGCTGTACAGCAAAACAATCTTCTGTCTGATAGAAACATTACCATCGAGCGACCCACTGCTGTTGTTCGGAGACATCCCAGTAGCCCAACCCATTGAGGAATACATCGATGAGCTTCACTTGCCATACAACCAATGCCGGGGATAGTTCGTTCACCCCCGGTCGCGCGGCCCCAAGAGTTTTCACCGCAGCGGAGGGGAGCCGCACATGAGCCGAGCACTCCCCCTGTGCGGGATCAAGGTCGTCGAGTTCTCACATATGGTGATGGGACCGTCCTGCGGCCTCATCCTGGCCGACCTCGGCGCAGACGTAGTCAAGGTCGAGCCCACGGGCGAAGGCGACAAGACCCGTCACCTTCCAGGATCCGGAGCCGGATTTTTCCCCGCATTCAACCGGAACAAGCGCAGCCTGTCCGTCAACCTGAAGTCTGCTGAGGGCATCTCCCTGGTGAAAGAGCTCATCGCCGACGCCGATATCGTCACGGAAAATTTTCGCCTCGGCGGCCTCGACGCCATGGGCCTGGGCTACGAGGAGCTGAGCAAGACCAACCCCGGCCTGATCTACTGTTCGTTGAAAGGGTTCCTTGCCGGCCCCTATGAGCACCGAGCCGCCTTGGATGAAGTAGTACAGATGATGGGTGGACTGGCCTATATGACGGGCCCACCTGGGCGACCTCTACGCGCGGGCTCATCGGTCAACGACATCATGGGCGGCATGTTCGCAGTGATCGGCATCATGGCAGCCCTCCAGGAGCGAACGAGCAACGGGAAGGGACAATTCGTCAGAAGCTCGCTCTTTGAGAACAACGTCTTTCTGGTAGCGCAACACATGGCCCAATTCGGTGTGACCGGAGCTCCCGCAGCGCCCATGCCGGCACGGCTGTCCGCTTGGGCCGTATATGACGTTTTCCAATGTGCAGACGACCTCCAGGTGTTCGTCGGTGTCGTCACGGACACACAGTGGCAAACCTTCTGCTCCCACTTTGGACTCGAGCAGCTAGCCACGAATCCGCTGTTCGAAACCAATACCCAGCGGGTAGCAGCGCGGGCGGATCTGATGCCGCAGCTTAGGGAACTGTTCGGACGTCTCACGCGGGCCGAAATCCTCCAACGCTGCGAAGCCGCGGGATTACCCTTTGCGCCGATCCTCAGCCCAGAAGAGCTGTACGCGGATCCGCACTTGCAGCAGAGCCCCGGAGCTCTCATTGATGTGACCCTCGCCGACGGCTCAACAGTCGGAATTCCGGCGCTGCCTCTCGAGCTCCACGGAAGCAGGTTGGGTCTGCGTCGCGATATCCCCCGGGTCGGTCAGCATTCCAGGGAAATCGCCGCTCGGCTGGGGTATAGCCCCGAGGAGATCTCCCGACTGGGCGAATCGGGAGTGCTCACCTTCGATCACGCCGCTGCAGCGGTCGCTACCGACGACGACTCCTTCGTCAAGGACCTTGGAACGGCCTAACGCCACTGCTGCAGGTTGTCGTTTCCGACTGAGCTCCGGCATCACGTCAGAACCGCAATGCTTGACGGCACGGCGGGATTATGGGCAAAATGTGTTATCTTGATCACATGATAATTACTCTCACACAGTGAGAATCACAGCGCTTTATTTGGGTCGGCTGGACTGACCAAAAAATTCACGAAGGCAGGTACTCAGATTGAGTGATCGACAAATGACCGGAGGGGGTGGCGGTTTGGAGCCGGTTTCCGCTAGGAGCAGGAACCTTCTTGCTCTTGCGACTGCTGGGATTCTGCTCGTCGTGTCCATCCTGATGGCGATTCGTTCGGCCAGCCTGGGTTACTGGGAGGCACTGGGGCCGGGGCCGGGATTTTTCCCTCTTTGTTTGGCTCTGATGTTGGGTTCGCTCTCCCTTGTCTGGGGTCTGCGGCAGTGGCGAAACGGACACGTTGCAGCAGAACCAGCCGGTCAGGCGGCCAAGGACGATGAGCAAGAACAGCCCAATAACATCAAGCAGATCGCCGCTATCGTCGGCAGCCTCGTCGTTCTCGCCCTGGTCTTGGAAGTTCTGGGATTTCAGTTGAGCATGCTGCTTTTCCTGATTTTCCACCTTCGAATCCTGGGGCGCCGCCGCTGGTTGCTCACCATCGTCCTGTCGGTTGCGGGCAGCTTTGGCCTCTTCATCCTGTTCACGAAGGTGCTCTCCATTTTCTTGCCGGCGTCGTCCATTCCCTTCTTGAATAATCTGGGGTTCTGATCAACATGGGTCCATTCGATTCCTTGATGCAGGGCTTCGCTGCTGCACTATCACCGGAAAACGTCCTGTACGCCCTGATCGGCTGTCTCATCGGGACCGCGCTCGGTTTGCTGCCCGGTATCGGGGCTACAGCCGGCATCGCCATCCTCCTGCCGATTACCGTCGGGATGGAACCGGCGTCCGCCATCATCATGTTGGCCGCAATCTTCTATGGGACCGCCTATGGCGGAACGATTACCAGCGTGCTGCTCAACATACCGGGCGAAAGCGAATCGGCGATGACCTGCATCGACGGTTACCAGATGACCCTCAAAGGCCGCGCCGGTGTAGCACTGACCATCGCAGGGATCGGCTCCTTCATCGGAGGCACCGTTGCAACAATCGCCCTTGTATTCGCCGCCCAACCGCTGGCCCGTCTCGGCCTCAAAATGGGCCCTCCCGAGTTCTTTGCCCTGGTCATCGTCGGCATCGCCCTACTGGTCGGTCTGGTCGGAAAATCCGTCGTAACAGGCCTCATCTCAGCACTCGTCGGCATGATGATTGCGATGATAGGTATTGACCCGGTCGCAGGGTTGCCGCGTTTCACCTTCGGCAGCGCACACCTTCTCGACGGTATGAGCATCGTTCCGGTGCTCGTTGGTGTCTTCGGTCTCGGTGAGCTGCTGCATGTCGCCGGTGGCGGATCACCACGTCCCGCAGCGCCGCGTCTGCGACATCTCATTCCTACCCGCAAAGATGCTCGACGAGCGGCCCCCGCCATCCTGCGCGGCACCGCCATCGGGTCGACAATCGGACTCATCCCGGGCGTCACCAGCGCAGTTTCGTCCATCCTTGCCTATAGCGCTGAACGCAAGATCGGGAAACACCGCTCAGAGCTCGGAACCGGAGCTATCGAGGGAGTTGCGGCTCCGGAAACCGCGAACAACTCGCATTCCAACGCCGCTTTCGTTCCGCTGTTCACGCTGGGTATCCCTGCGTCCCCTGCGATTGCCGTCCTGATGGGCGCCTTCCTTCAGAACGGGTTGACTCCGGGCCCCCAGCTGTTCGTCACGAATCCTCTCCTGGTGTGGACCATCATCGCCAGCCTCTTCGTGGGCAATGCTCTGCTTCTCATCCTCAATGTTCCGCTCGTGGGGCTATGGACGAGAGTGCTGGCAATTCCCTCCTCCGTCCTTACCTCATTCATCTTCGTTTTTGTGGTGATCGGTTCCTATGCGGTGAATGTCAGCGTGGCGGACATCCTCATCATGGTGTTCTTCGGCATCGTTGGCCTGGTTTTTCGCCGGGTCGACATTCCAGTCGCTCCCTTGGTGCTGACCCTGATCCTTGGCCCGCTGCTCGAATCCGCCTTGCGGCAATCCCTGCAGATTTCGGGCGGCGATTTCTCGATCTTCGTTACTCGACCAATCGCCCTCGTACTACTGATCGTCGGCGCCCTCATCATCATCCTCTCGGTCCTCGGTTCCCGGCTGAAGGCCAAGAGCGAGATGCCGATGGACGCTGACGGCTAACCCATACCTAGCCCACATATATCTACCAATTCACGCCGAGCAAAAAAGAGCAGAACCCGGCGTCAACAAAGGAGAAACACGATGAAACGCAACATCATTGCAGTAGGCGCGGTGGCAGCGCTGGCGCTGTCCGGTTGCGCCGGCGGCGGCAAGTCCGGCAGCACAGGGGCGGGCTCGAATTCTGAAGGCAGCGACTACCCCAGCGAAGCGATTACGATGCTCATCGCTTTCGACGCCGGCGGATCCACCGACGTAGGTGCACGTTTGCTGGCCACCGCCCTCGAAGACGAACTGGGCGTGCCCATCACCATCGAGAACCGTCCAGGAGCTGGTGGTCAGATCGGCTACACCGCCATCGCCAACGCGGAACCCGATGGCCAGACGATGGGTGTCACCACCCTGCCCGGTGTGGTTGTTGCGCCCCTGGCCGGAGATACGGGAGCGGAGTACGCCGTGGAGGACTTCGAACAGATCGCCCTGCAGGTGATCGACGCGGGCGGCATGATGGTTGCGCCCGACAGCCCGATAAACAGCGTTGAAGATCTCGTTGCCGCAGCCAAGGAGAATCCGGGAGGAGTGCGAGCCGCTACAACCGGCATTGTCACCGGGGATCACTTCGGCATGCTGCTGCTCGAAGAGGCAGCGGGCAGCGACCTTCAGGCCGTTCACTTCAGCGGCAGCGCACCGGCAACCACTGCGTTCCTTGGCGGCAATAACGTCGAAGTCCTCATTGCCAACGTCTCGGACCTGACCACCCTGGCCGAGAACGGCAGCGGGAAAATCATTGGTCTGATGTCCGAAGAGCCGAGCCCGCTGCTCCCCGATGTTCCGACCTTCGCCGAAGCGGGATATGACGAGGTGGTCACCGGTTCAGCGCGAGGCTACGTCTTCCCGGCAGGAACCTCCGAAGACAAAGTTGAAAGGATTTCAACGGCGATCGGCAACATCATGGAGGATCCGGAGTTCCAGCAGGAAATGAAGGATCTAGGCCTGGCACCGGAATACAAGAACGCCGACGAGTACAGCCAGTTCTGGGACGAGACCGTAGAGACCACAAGAGAACTTCTTCCCCTCCTCGAGCGGGACTAATCCCGCGGACCTACAGGTTCAGTGAAAGGAAAATTGGTGACGGAACAAATTGACCTTGGTAACGCACAAGGCTCAGACCAGCAGGGCAATTTACTGAAGGCTTTTGCGGCGATTCCATCCGCAAACATTGGTGATGGGATGCAACGGCTTGGACTGCTTGACTCATCGATCCAATCAGTGTGGCCCGGTGCGTGCGTTGTGGGCCCCGCCTTCACCTGTTGGACACGGCCCGGAGACAATTTCTGGATCCACAAAGCGCTCGAGGAAGCCAAAGCAGGGGATGTCATCGTCGTCAATGGTGGGGGCGATGTAACCCGGGCATTAATTGGTGAACTGATCGGGATCCGGGCCAAGATCAAAGGGATCGCCGGGTTCGTGATCGATGGTGCGGTCCGGGACGCTGACGGTCTAGCCGAGTACGGGATGCCGGTATTCGCCCGTGCCATCACGCCCGCAGGCCCATACAAAGACGGACCGGGAATGCTGTCCATACCAGTCGCCGTTGGCGGCGTGTCGGTTGCCCCGGGCGACATCATCGTCGGCGATTCCGATGGCGTTGCTGTCGTCCCCAGGGCGAAAGCTGCGGAAATCCTTGTCGCTGCTACGGCAGTTCAGGATCGTGAGAATGAGCGGCGCGCCGGTTACGAAGCAACACTTGACGCGATGCTGACGCAAAGGCCTACATCATGACCGTCGTTGTCGGCTACATCCCGACAGCTGAAGGACGAACGGCTATGGCTGCCGCGATGGAAGAGGTACATGAGCGGGGCGACAAGCTGATCATTGTGAACTCCGCGACCGGATCTGCCTATATGGATTCCTCAATGGCCACCACCGAGGACCTCGAAGAGCTAGTGAAAGCATCTAAATCACGAGGAATCGACGTCGAGGTTCGGCAGTTACCCCGCGGACAAGCAGCAACGGAGGAGATTCTTCAAGTAGTTGAAGACACTAACGCGCGCTTGCTAGTCATTGGGCTGCGACGCCGCTCACCGGTGGGAAAGCTGTTCCTGGGAAGTACTGCACAGGAACTATTGCTAAAGAGCACCTGTCCCGTGCTCGCCGTCAAGCCCGGCACTTGACGGGTGGATGTTTCGGCAAGAATCCGGCTTGCCGAAACATCCAACGCTGGATGGCCGGCTCCGGCCTGGGAGCACGACAGCAGGTTTCATCAGACACCTTGGCAACGCCGCAAGAGAGCAGCAGTTCCGGAAGGAAGAACGAGACACCTGAGATGCCCTTAATCACCTCAAACGAGAAGAAAGCCAATGAATAATTATCCCAGTGTCCAAATCCTCGAACTTGGTATGCGGGAAGGAATGCAGATCGAAAGCGCCGCCATTCCTACCGCTCGCAAGATCGAACTGCTCGATGCCTTGTCCCGAACCGGACTGAAACACATTCAGGTCGGATCCTTCGTCAGCCCTAAATACACCCCTCAGATGGCGGAGATCGACGATATAGTCCAAGGGTTTTCGCCCAATCCAGGTGTCGAGTACAGCGCTCTGGCTTTGAATGAGAGAGGACGCGAACGGTGGCGGCAGTACGTTCCTCCGTTAGCCGTTCCCGAGAGCGTCGATCGACCCCGAACATCGGTCCAACTTTGCGACGTTTTTGCCCGACGGAATGTGAACCGTACCCAACAAGAAGAAATCGACTCCTGGCCACGAGTCATTGCAGCAGCCCAAAAAGCCGGTTCTACAGAGGCAGCTATTGCCATTCAGTCCGCGTGGGGATCGAACTGGTTGGGTGAGTTCAGCGAAGATCAGCGGCTCGATCTCCTTGATCAGCAATATCAGCTGTGGATGGACGCTGGAATTCCCGTTCGCGAGGTCAGGATTGCTGATCCGATGGGCTGGAATCTGCCTGACCGGGTCGAGGCACATCTCAAGAATATTCTTGAGCGCTGGCCGTCAATCACTACCTTCCAACTGCACCTTCACAATACGAGGGGCACCGCGATGCTGTCGGCGTACACGGCACTTCGCACTTTGGACACTCGCCACACGCTGGTCCTCGACAGCAGCATCGGTGGAATGGGTGGTTGCCCATACTGCGGAAACGGACAAGCCACCGGCATGATACCGACCGAGGACCTAGTCGACCTGCTCGAAGAACTTGGCATCCCCACCGGGGTGAATCTCGATCTGCTGATCGAGGCGGCCATCCTCGCTGAGGATATCGTGGGGCGCCGCCTCGACGGTCACCTTTCCAAAGCAGGTGTGCGCCCGCGGGGAGAAAAGCTTTATCCGATGGACCTTCCCTTCATTGAGACCCTTGAGCAGGCCCAACACTTCCGTCTCGGAAAGGATGTCTATCAAGGCGCCCTATCACCGTGGACGAAACCAATCCAATCACCGGCCCGCGATGCTTTAGAGAGTTGAGTAAAGCGAAATAGGGACGGTCCGCAAGCTCTATCGGTGGGACTGGCGCTTAGTGGGCGTAAACACTTTGAAGAGCGGAATCCGAACCTGAAAGTCGACCCACCTGAAGAACTTGCTCTGTCGGGGCGATGGTGGGGTAAATCGGTCGTCGTGGGAGGAGGGTTGTTCCGATCGTCCTGCGGCGCGGCGTTGATTCCCTCATCGGTGGAGGTCTCGTCGGTACGGCGGAAGACGTCGCTGGTCGCGTACTCGATGGATTAGTCCCCCCCCTCCTTGGCTCCATTCAGACGGTTTTGCTAGGCGGGGAATCGTTTCTGCTCGCGGTTGTCGAACGGAATAAAGTTGCAAGGCTATGGCGGGTGACTTGGATTCATGTATGACAAAAAGGTTGAAAACATCGAAAGTTCTCCTGTTGTGGAGGAGATGATCCATGCTTGGGCCAGCGAAACAGAGAACAGTCACGCACCTGAGCAGTTGCATGCTCGTCAGCGAGGGCGACCACCAAACGGCCTGACCCCTGCTGTGCAGCATTCAGTCCGCTTTGAAAGCCGTCCACCTGTACGTGCGCGTTGACGGAACCCAGTCCTGTCGCTTCAGGAGTGCGCAGTAAGGCGTCGACGTAGCTCCCGAAGGGCGAGGTCGGTCCGGGAGGTGGCGCCGCTGATCCGGAGAAGTGCTTGGACGTGGACCGCGACAGTATAGGGGCTGGTGCCCAGTTCAGCGGCGATGGCATTGTTTGATAAGCCTTTAACGGGGCGGTTCAGCACGTTCTGTCGGAATGGGGTTGCTGGTGGTGCGTCGGAGAATTCTGCGGCAACGTGATTGAACGCGACAGCAGTACGCCCTGGCCATTGTCGAAGGTATTCGCGGCCTTGCTGAGTTCGATCACAGCGGCGCTTTTGTGGCCTTGGCGCAGAGCCGTTTTTGCTGCGGTCAGGTGGTAGCGGGCACGGTCGGGTGCGCTGAGTAATGCGAGCGCGATGTCGTCCCAATCCGTTTGGGGCGCAGGTTCATCAACGTGGTGAGTGAGGATTACTGTTGCGAAGGCTCGCCGGTGCCTGGAGGCATATCCGTTGAAGTCCAAGTGACGCAAGAAGCTCTGCAGTTCGTGCGGGGCGGCGCCGGCATCGAGGGCAATCTGGGCAGTCTCCCACGCCCGGTTAGGCCGGTGGCATGGCCGCGCTTGTCGACGCAGCTTTGGTACGCCTCGAGTACTGTGTGGACATGAAGGGCACATGTATCAATGTGAGATCCCATATCACCCCGGCTAAGTCCGTTTCGCATGTCATCGGTTGCACCACGCAGTAGGAGAACAGGTGTCGATTGCCGGATGCATAGGTCCGGGTCGGTCCTGAACTGGAGCCGGTGTGACATACGGGGCTTCTTTTGGAGGAGGCGCTCATGGCAATCGGTCAGGTCATTCATTCTGCGTCTACCCGAGATGGCGCGCGGTTGGCCTATACGGAGAATGGTTCTGGTCCGGCGCTGGTCATCGTCGGGCACTGGCCCTCGCATGTGGTCATGAACTGGAAGAGTCCTGTGTGGCATCACTGGCTCGAAGGACTCAGCCGCTCCCGCCGCGTCATCCGGTGTGACAGCCGAGGAACGGGCCTGTCGGCCGGCGGACGGAGCGCTGCGTCGCTTGATACGTGGGTGGAGGATTTGGAGACTGTTGTCGCGGCGGTGGGCGTGGTTTCGTTCGCCGTTTTGGGGATGTTGAACGGGGGCCGGTTGCCATTGAATACGCAGTGCGGCACCCGGATAAGGTCGACGCTCTCATCCTTTATGGGACGTTCGCCCTCGGACGGGAGAGGCGGGGAGACGCCCGCAGCCAGAGGAAGGGTGAAGCGCTGCGCACCCTCATGCAGTTGTCATGGAATGAGGAGAACGCGGCGATCCAGCAACTGTGGAGCGCGCGCTTCATTCCTGGTGCGTCCTTGGAACAACTGAGGTCTTTCAACGACCTACAGCGAACTGCGGCAGGAGCGGATGCCGTGTCAGAGTCGTTGGATATCTGCCATCGCATCGACATCACCGTCCGTGCGAGCCAGGTCGACGTCGCCACCCTCGTGATGCACAGCCGCAACGACGCAACGGTGCCGCTTGAGGCGGGCTACCTAGTGGCCACTCTCATTCTCGGAGCTGAATTCCTTTTACTCGAGAGCAATAACCACATTCTGCTGGCCAAAGAACCGGCCTGGGCGACTTTTCTCTCCGCCGTCGATGACTTCCTCAAGCCGCACTCCATCGAGGTTTTGCGGACCGTCGAGTACTTGTCGGCCAGGGAGCGGGAGCTTCTCCGCCTGATCGCTTCCGGACTAGATAACGCAGCGATCTCCCGCCGGCTCTTCATCAGCCCGAATACCGTGCGCAACCACATCACCCACATGTTCGGCAAGCTGGGCGTCTCCAACAGGGCGCAGGCAATCGTCCTCGCCCGCGACGCCGGAATCGGCGGACGCTGACCATCCATGGGACTGAAGTCCCATGAATGAGGCGCGGTAGCCAAAGATCCCCCGGGAGATGGGACCCACTCCTCATGGCAGCGGGATCCTGAAAGCGCATGGTAGAGGCAGGACGCGGGGAGCAGGAAGAAGGACAGGTCATGGACACCACACATGAGTCACTGAGAGCCCTCGACCCCGTGGTGCCGTCGGGAGTGCCGATTCATGATCCTAAGATGGCTGTCGCCGAGCTGGTGAATGCGGCAACCGATGCCCACTACCAAACCCGCACAGCCCTGAAACGACTGGTCACCACGGCCAGGACACAGGTGCTGATGATCCTGCGGGACAGAGCCTTGGACGTGGTGCACCTCCAGGCTGGCCTTGAAAGGGCCCGCTGCGACATCTACGGGATACGCGGACCCGTCTGAAAACACTCACCGCGCTCGGCCGTTTACGTGCCACCACTGCGTAGACTCACCGACACTTTTGCGTGCGCCATGCGATAACCAGAGTTACGGCAGCAGTGAAAGAGCCACACGCTGGTTCATCGCGGAGGGCAGTGGCAGGGAATTCTAGTGCTCCGCCCTCGGGCCACTGCGAGCGAAGAACTCCATCCGTAATAACAGTCCTTCCGCTGCTACCCAGATTCGCCACACCAGGCGGAAGCGGGCCGTCCCACCTATTGCCTTGTAACCCTTGGGTTACAAGGCAATAGGATAAGACACTTGCTCTCCCCCGCCACTGCTGCTCTTCTCATGTCTTGCAACCCTGCCTCCTGACCTAGGGGTGCGGGATTCTCACTGCAGAGTTGGTTGCGAGACAACTTGAGGTATTCAGCCCCTGAGGGTGGCCCGCGGAAAAGGTCCTCATCGTTTGCCAAGCTCGGTCAACTCGCTCGACCCTCGAGGTCAGGACGGATCCTATTGGAAGTTGACAGATTCCAGCAGCAAGTGCTGGTGCGTCAACCTTTCGTTTATTGTTATCGAACCTTTACATTCGCGCCCTTCAGGCACCGGAACTCCGCTGATAGCCTGACCTCGCCGGCGCTAGGATCGTCCCAGCCATGGTCACAGGGGGTAGACATGGCGCGCTCGGTCATGCGTTCTGCAAGCATCGGATTTGCACTGGTGGTGGCGACAGCCGCTCAACTTATCGGTCCTGCCGGACCGGCACAGGCCACGAACACTCTGGCGAGCGAAATCGCCGCAGTAGCCCACGAATCGTTCTCGTTCAACAGCAAGGGCACCAAGGAATCACTCGTCGCGTCTCTGACACCGGTAGCCACGGCTGCGCCCGGGCCAGCACGCATCGAGGACGTCGCAGGCACGGCAGCCGGCTATATCGACGGGGTGCGCTACCGGGAGGACTTTGACGGGCAACAGGCCTATCTCTATGACCTTCATCTGCTATCCCACCTCGACGGGGCCGCGCGCAAGGCAACCGACCCCGCAGAGGCAGAGGTTTTGTCCTCCGCACTGACCGACCTGCTGCTCGCGGGGCGTTTGACAGCCGAGACCGCGGTGGGCGATGCACGTACCGCACTCACGACGCCACCGGCGGAAGCAGCGGGAGCCGCAGTAGACCAGCTGGCCCGGGCGTCCGCAGAACGGAACCTCGCCGCTGCTGAGAAGTCCCTCTCGCAAGCGCGCGACGCCCTCGCCAAGGCCTTCCCGGCCGCCGCTGAAACCCACTTCGCCAAGGCCTGGCGGGACGGCACCAACGCACTGGCCGACCTCGGCATCACCTTCGCCGGCGACCGTGACAGCGACGGCATCCCGGACCGCGCTGAACTCAGCGTGGGCGGCTCGCCGCTTCTTTTGGACACCGACGGGGACGGCCTCTCTGACGCCTTCGAATTCAACGCCATGGCCGTCCTGGCGCTGAACAACACCGACACCGACGCGGATGGCGTGCCCGACGCCGCCCAAGACCATGACGGTGACGGCCTTACCGCTGCGCAAGAACAGACCGCGAAGACATCGCCGGTTGACCCGGACACGGACGCCGATGGCCTCACCGATGACGTTGAGCCCTCGTACGGCACTGATGCATTGGCTGCCGACACCGACGGAGATACTCTGCCAGACGGCGCAGAAGCGCGCGGCGGTACTGACCCGACCAATCCTGACACGGATTCCGACGGTGTTTTCGACGTGGATGAGCTCCTGTCCGTTTCCGTGGAGGGACCCGGCGGAGCGTCGGCCGTGGTAACTGGCGCCAATCAGTCGGCGTTGGGCGCGCGAATCGCCATAGTCGCCGACGCCGATAGCCGAACCGGCGCCGATGCGCGCCTGGGAGCTGCTTTTGAATTCGAGTCCCCCGGCGAAGGCATGGCTAAGGCCGAGATTACCCTGCCCTATGACACCGCCGGAGTGCAGTTGGGCCAGGCTGCCGAGCGGGCGCGGGTGTTCTGGTTGGACGAATCCGCCAACGCCTGGGTTCCTGTAGCCGGTGACCAGCGAGTTGATGCCGCGGCCGGGACGGTGACCGTTGCGGTAAGCCACTTTTCCACGTACGCCGTCTTTGACATCGTGAACTGGAATGAGACGTGGACCGCCAAGGACAACCCCTGCCGCACACGAACCGACGGCGGTGGCGATGACGTCGTTTTCCTCGACCTTGCCCTGTCCATCGACTCCTCCGGTTCCATGTCCTGGAACGACCCGCAGGGCCTGCGCAAGGACGCGGCGAAGAACTTCGTCGACGCGCTGCTGCCCGAGGACCGTGCCGCTGTCATCGACTTCGACAGCTTCGCGCGTGTCCTGCAGCCGCTGACCACCAATAAGGACGCGGTCAAGGGCGCGATTGACCGTATCGACGATTTCGGTGGCACCAGCATCTCGGCTGGTGTGAGCGCGGCGAACAACGTTCTCGCGAACAACAAGGACGCCGAGCGTGGCCGGGTTATGATCCTGCTGACCGACGGCGACGGGACCTGGAATAACTTTCATCTCACGCAGGCCAAGCAGAACCTGATCACGATCTACACCATCGGCCTCGGCAGCGCGGTGAACTCCGGCCTGCTCAACACCATCGCCACCGAAACGGGCGGTAAGTACCACCAGGTCGACGACGCCGCGGAACTCCCGGAGGTGTTCCGCCGCATCAGTAACGACACCGGTGGCGACGAGGGCGTCATGAGCGACTCCGACAAGGACGGACTCAACGACTGCGTTGAAATCCAGGGTGCTCACAGTCCCGGCACTGGGCTCCGCTACGTTTCCGACCCATTCGACGCCGACACCGACGGCGACGGGCTGGCCGACGGCCAGGAGGTCCTTCCTCTCGGCACCAGCATCGGGGTCCCGACCGCGTCTGACACTTTCCAGGTTCTCTCCGACCCCTCGAACACCGACACGGACGGCGACAGCCTTCCTGACCCCGCCGAACTGGACGAGGAAACCAGCATCTGGCGCGCCGATTCCGACGGTGACGGACTCAGCGATTCCGACGAGCTGAGCTGGGCCACCGACCCGCTCACAGGTGACACGGACGGTGACGGCTACACCGACGGCACCGAGGTCGCCGACACGGACGCCGGGTTCAGCCCTGTCGTCTTCGATGACCCCATGAGCCCCGATGAGTGGGCCAGCGAGTACGCCAAAGGCGCGGCACTTGGTGACGCCGGGGACGGCACCACCGTGCCCTACTTGCTGGGCACCATCAGCTCCTCAGCCGTAAGCTTCATCCCGGTGGTCGGCTGGATCGCCGGTGCCATCCTCGACCTGCGCGACGCGATCGCCAATACCGTCAAAACCGACTGGGTAGCGGCCGGTATGTCTCTGGCCGGCATCGTGCCCTACGTCGGAGACACCGCCAACATCATCGCCAAAGTCACGAAGTTCCTCGGCCGCAGCGCACACCTGCTCGACGACGTCGTCGCCGCGATCGCGAAGCTGGAGGACTTCCCGGCCAAAGCCCGTGCGGACATCATCGCCGGCATCAACAGCAACTGGGACGCTCTGCGCAAGGCATCCCCGGACATGGACGAGGCGAGCTTCCTCCGGCTTGCCTCCTCCAGACAAGGTGCTGACCACATTGTCGCAGCGCTGAACCGTTCAAAGGTTCAAGTCGGCACGCCCCTGCCCTTCGTCACTCACTGGCGCGAGGCAGAGACCGCCGTGGCGGGCCTCTTCGGAGTGGCCAACACGCCGCTGTCACGGCAGGTCTTTAGGACTCCTCCGGGCTTCAGCACTGGCCGAGTCGCCGATCTGGTCGACGGCAGTATCATGCGAGAGGTGAAGTCAGGATTCGTGCCATATCGCTCGCGCATACGTACACAGATTCTCAAAGATGCTGCCATTTTGGGCGACAAAGTGGATAACGCAGATATCAAGGACGTCGTCTGGCACTTCGTCGGCGGTCGGACGGGGTCTTTGGGTGCGGACCCGAGGATCTTGGACCTGCTGGAAGAGCACGGCATCCAATATGTTATTCATCTGCCATGAAGTACTACCCACAACTGACGAAACGCCAGGCTGTCTCGGCTCTGGAGGAGTTCCTCGCCGAACGCGCTCCGGCGCTTGAGCGGTTCCGTCAAGCGCTCCGTGCGGACGGTCGGGACCCGGACACCCTCTTGGACGGGACAACCCAGGGGCTGGTTCCGCTGTGGGGCTGGGTTTTGAGCGGACTAACAGGACCGGATGCGCCCGCGTGCACCGACCCCGCCACAGTGCCGCACGAGGACTGGCCAAGTTGGGAGCGCTTCACAGCCGAAACCGAAGCGATCCTCTCCTATGAATCCGTCCAGTTGCTCGATGGGTTCATCTCGTACCTCGTGCGGGTAGTGGAGGACCGCACTCCCACTGCTCAGTGGCAAATTGGTCAGCATCCGAATAAGCGCTACCAATTCCGCAATCACCCTGTGTTGGCCGGAGCCGATCGTCAGATCTTCTTTCCGGGGCCAGTCGCATCCAGCGCCCGGGAAGTGGTTCGCGGCCGAAGAGCACCCGCGAACGACGAGATGGCGGGATACGCCCAAGCAGTCATCGAGGCGCTGAGTGCCGAGGAAACCAGACACGAACCGCCCGAGCCGCTCGTCGAAGTAGAAGACCTCGGCGATCACCCGATCCGCGGCCGTGAAATCGAAGTGTCCTTGCGGGAAGACATCGCCCACGAATACTCCCGGCAGGTGGACCATATGGTCAAGACCCTGGCGATGGAGGACGGGATCACACGCGTCATCCGCGAAGACCGCGAAGTCCTCCTCGTCGCCACACCCAGCTGGAACACCACGCAACTTCAGGAATGGGTCACCCAGGCACTAAGGGATGCCGGAAACGACCATTCATAGGACATTCCTGCTCCTCAGCGCTCAAAGCGGCGCAAGGCGTGATTCACGGGCAGGCACTACCGCTGACTACTGGTATCAGGGGCCTACGATGCCCACTATTGCTATGGCGATGATTACAGCCGCCAATGCCGTGACCCTTACGATGAGGCGCTGGGCGGTACGCAGAACAGCAAAGCAGACCGCCGCCGGCACTAGGATCCCCGCCATGGCGATGGTGATGAGCATCGTTGTGTAACCGGGCCGCATACCCGCGTCCCTCGGCGCGCCTAACCCTGTTGATTCCAAGTAGATGGCGAGCACGCAGCCGAGCATGACGAGTGCACCAGTAATGCTGAGGGCGACGCAACCCCCGATAGCCATCTTCGAATCATCATGCGCGCACCCCCTCCCCTGCGAAAAATCCCCGTCCATCAGAAATATGCCCCATTCTCGGTGCTGTTAGTCGCCCCGTGAAGAGCACCGATATCAGTGCGGTGAGAGTTTTTCGGCGCGGCGCCCGCCATAGGTGATGGTGACGAGTTCTTCGTTGCCGACACCGAGGCTGAGTCTCGACGTGACGCATGGACCGCGTGGCGCGGGTCGGAACGAGCAGGGGAACACAGTCCCGGGTGGAGCCGCCCGGCGCTCTACCTTCATTAGCAAGCCCTGGCGATCAGCAAGACCACAAGATCCTGGGCTGATTCGCCGACAGTACCTTGACCGTGCACGTTGTCACTATATCCCTCGGGTTTTGAGCGGACGAGCGTGCCGTCCCACAATAAATGGTTCTCTGCGCTTCCTGAGGGGTGTCATCTGCATTTGGTGAGCCACTGTTGGGCGTCATTGATTGTGGTGAAGTGCCGGGTGGGGTAGGGCGGGTGGTGTTGTTGTTTGTAGTAGGCAGTGATCACCGGGTCTTCGGTCTCGACTCCGACGATGGCCAGGGCCGCGATATTCAGTCCCGTCGCGAGGGTGTGCAGCGCTTCTTCCGTCACGGAGATCAGGTGATTGAGGCGGATGAGCATCGGCGGGCAAACGGACGGACTGAGCTGGTTGGCCCGGTCGACGATTCCAGCAGCGACAGCGTTGTCGACTTCCGTACTGGCCACACACTCGAGCCATAACACTCCCCCCCGCATTTCGGCAGTGAAGTGCT
Source organism: Arthrobacter sp. CAN_A214 (assembly GCF_015751955.1). NCBI lineage: Bacteria > Bacillati > Actinomycetota > Actinomycetes > Micrococcales > Micrococcaceae > Arthrobacter > Arthrobacter sp. CAN_A214. The sequence continues at coordinate 347,175 of NZ_JADOUU010000002.1, read as the reverse complement.
CGTTGGCGGCAAAAGCACTGTCAGGATGAGCGTCCTTACTGTCTGGTTCACCGTCTTCCCTGAGCCAGGCAATGGCGTCGGACTCGTTGTCGAAGTACCGACTGGGCGTGGCGGAGCGGTAATTGAACGCAGTAAGGACCCTACCCACCTCATCCACACCAACGACGGCGGTGCGGGTGGAACATGTGTCATCAATGAGCAACTGCTTGGCCTCGACAGTAATCCGCTCGACCAACCCAATATGCACCAGCAGAGGCCGCTTTCCATGAGGAGATGCGGCCGTGACCGCCTCGATCGTGGAGTGAATATCCTCTGTGTGTATCGTGACGCCTGGCGCCCACCGCAGGCGCAGAAAGTTCCCATCATCGCTCAACGTGTACCGCCCAGAGGATGGCTCCTGAGACCTTTCCATTTCTCCCCCAGTTCTGACGATCCCTCGTCGTTGCCGCCCCGCCCACCCCATGATGCCGCATCTTCAATCACTACGTGGCACACAAAATGTTCCACTACGTGTGCCAATGAAAGTGACGAAAGGAGCTCGCGTAGCACCCTGGCCACAGACGCGGCTTTCTCGGTTACGCCGAAGGCACTGCGGCGTATGCCTAACCACCACCCCCCCCTTCTCGTTACGCGCGTTAAGGCGAACCCGGCGCGAGTCTGGGACGCAAACCCGCGGAACCCACGCGGTCAGCCGGGTTACCGAACAATGAAGGCCTCACGAATGCTCAGCGAAACCGAGCTGCTCAATACCCAGGGGACAGCTGTTGTTATTGAAGACGACCTGGATATCCGTAACCTCGTCTGTGCGTGCTGCGCCGAGCCGGGTTCGACGTGCGCTCAGATGCGACAGGGCGCGACGGGGTAGAGGTCGTACGCAGTAGTACCCCACGCGCCGCCCGTCAGGCCAAAAACACCAATGAATTTACAGTCCCCATCATGGAGCCCAGATGCGCACGCCTCACACGGGGGCTCCTGCAACCCAGGGAAATAATAGGCTTTCTGGGCTCGGAGAGAACGTGTACTCTCGAGGCAGTGACACGGGGTGCCGGTATCAACCGGCTGAGATGACACCTGTTGAACCTGATCCAGTTCGTACTGGCGAAGGGATGTCCTGCCAAACCCAGGTGTTATCGGTCCCGCATCTTTTCGCCCTGACCCTCAGGGAGCCTTATGCAGATTACAGAACAGATCGTCCTGGTCACCGGCGGTGGCCGCGGTCTCGGCCGCCGCATCGTCCAAGCCTTCGCCGCCGAGAGTGCCCGGGTGATCATCAACTACCACGCCAGCCGGGACGCCGCCCGGCAACTGACGAATCACTTCGGCTCGTCTCGGGCCGTGGCCCTGGAGGCTGATGTCACCGATCCCGAACAGGTGGCCACCATGCTCGAACGAGCGCAGGAACACTTCGGCGCCCCGGTCACCACCGTGGTGAACAACGCCCTGGCGGCCTTCTCATTCAATGGGGATGCCCGCTCACATGCAGCGAAAATTGGTTGGGACGAGTTCGCAGCCCAGTTCTCCGGGAGCGTCCGGGGGGCCCTGAACACCACGCAGGCGGCCCTGCCAGGCATGCAGGAACAAGGCTTCGGGCGGATCATCAACATCGGCACCAACTTGTTCCAGAACCCCGTGGTGCCCTACCACGACTACACCGCAGCGAAAGCGGCACTGCTGTCCCTCACCCGAACCCTGGCCAAGGACCTGGGCGGGCACAATGTGACAGTGAACATGGTCTCCGGAGGGCTGCTGCGCACCACCGACGCCAGCGCAGCCACCCCCGAAAAGGTCTTCGACCTTATCGCCTCCTCCACACCATTGAGACACGTCACCACACCGCAGGAATTCGCTGACACCATCCTCTTCTTCGCCTCGCCCTGGGCGAGGTCGGTTACCGGGCAGAACCTGGTGGTCGACGGCGGGCTAGTCATGGACTGAGCCGGACACCCATAAGCGCGTACCGGCAATTGCACCTCAACGCTTTCCTCTTCGGCGCCCGCCATCAAGGCAGCGCCCCAACTCCCCCGTGGAGCAACTAGGGGACATTTCGTACTGGAAACTGAACCTTCAGCAGTCCCCCACCTCATCACCCTCCCGTAGATGGTCGAGCAGCTTATCCAGCTCGGGCCTACCGGCCATCGTTCCGCTCACACCATGGTCGGTGAACATCCGGTTGCAGCCGGCCGCTTTCAATGTTGCGTGCTGCAGGTCTGCGTTCTGCTCCAGCGTGCTGACCCTGGCATACCCGATGCTTCCCATCTCGACTCGCCCTCAAGCTCATCAAAGGACTTTTTTACTTTGTTGAGAATAACCGCTGAGCGCGGACCCGCGGTGGGAGGACTGGCGGCTACGCCGCGTCACCGGCGTCGACGGTTCTTGAGCGGCGGTAGGCGGGGCGCGTGGCCAGGTCATGGCGGGATCAAAAAGGTACACCAAGCACTACGCCAGGCTGATGGACGATCGGATCGAGGAATTCATCATGCGCAAGGAACTGATCATGCTCATCGCGGCCGAACTCGACGTCGAAAACTGCCAACCCACCGACTTCCCCAAGCCACGCCGGATGTACGTGTGGATCCGCTATCCCTCAAAAGCAATTCGCATCCAAGCGCATGCGATCGCCTACACACGGACAGCGGTGAAGATCCGATTCCTCGAACCGTTGATCAAAATCCAGCGTGAGGGCTGAATGTGGCTCAATGCGATCACGCTTGCGTCACCCAATGACGGGGACTGATTTGGAGGCGTAGGCCCCTTATCCCGATGCCTCCGGTGGAGTGTCGACGTCCCCTCGGGCAATGTGGGTCCGAGCTTTAGCGTAGGCACCGGTGATGTAGTCCTCGAGCTTGGCGCGTTCGATGCGCCACTGGCCTCGGCCGCCAATCTGAATGGCTGGCAGCTCTCCTGACTGGATGAGTCCTCGGATGGTGCTGTGCTTGGTGTTCAGCTCGTCTGCTACCTCCTACCTGCTACCTGCTGCAGGGAGAGGAAGCGCAGCGGCCTGGACTGCTCATCAAGGGAGTGCTCTGTCATGTACCCAGCATTCCAGCTACCGAACACTGCGCCGTCGATCGACGCCTTAAAGGGTGGAAGCGGAACCGCACCATGAACTACTCCCCGGAATTCAGACCGGTGATGAAGATCGTAGGGGATGGTTCGTTGGCTGACATGGGCTGTTTCGTTGTGCAGAGCGGGCCTTTGTTGAGCCCCTCGACGACGGGGGCATCCGATGGGACGCCATCGGTGTGATTAGCGGTTGATCGGGTTTCCTAGGACGATCTCGCCGATAATCGCGGAGGCTGCTGCGAGTCCGCTGGCTGCTGCGTTGATGACTTGGGCCATGGGTTCGCTGGTGTTGCCTGCAGTCCATATTCCGGGCACGCTGGTGGCGCCGTTGGGGCCGGTCTCAATACGGGTGGCGACAACGTGATCGTTGATGGTGAGGTCGGTGGGGAACAGGCCGAGGGGGGCAAGGAAGTCGGCCCGGGCATGCACGGTGGTTGCGATGACTAGGACGTCGAGGTCGATGTGGCTGTCATCGTTCAGGCGGACGCCGGTCAAATCGTCATCGTGGCTGAGTACTTCGACCACGGTTGCAGGCAGGACGGCAATGCCCCGCTCGACCAGATCCTTGTACTGGTCCGCAGTAGGTGGTGCAGTGTGAGTCAGCACGGTGACGTGTGGGGTGAGCAGTCGGAACATCATGGCCTGATGGATGGCCATCGGCCCGGTGGCAAGCACACCAATGCGCTGGCCGCGCACCTCGTACCCGTGGCAGAAGGCGCAGTGCAGTACGTCCTTACCCCACCGCGCGCCAAGGCCGGGCACGTCTGGTAGTTCATCTTTGCCGCCCGTGGCGACGACGATCCGGCTTGCGCTGATTGAGCGGTCGTCGAGCGTCAATGTGAACGCCCCGGCGCTACCGTGGATTGAGGACACGGTCCCAGTGACGAGTTGACCACCGTATCGTTCGACTTCAATCTGTCCGAGCCGGTACAGCTCGGCGGGTGGCGTGCCGTCGCGGGTCAGCAGGTTGTGGACATGGCCAGCGACGGCGTTGCGGGAGGTGGTGTTATCGATGACGACCACGGTTTGGCCAAAACGGCCGAGTGTGACTGCGGCGCTGAGTCCAGCGGCGCCGCCTCCAATGACGGCGACGTCGTAGGCGTGGGAACTGGAGCTTTTGCGGTCGCCATGGGGTTTGTCGGCTTGGGTCGTAGCCGCAGTCTGTCCGGTGGTGTTATGCGGGTTCTCTTTGATGGTGTGTTGATTCATGATTGTTCCCGGTTCTGGTTGAGGTAGCCACCCAGACGGTGCGGGTGGTGCGAGGTTCGAGTTCGAGGTTGTTGGAGAACCGTTTGAGCAGGTCTTCAACTGCGTGGCGGTCGCTCGTGCTCAGGCCCGCCAAGTGCGAAAAGCGCGCGAACCACTGTTGGGCGTACTCCCGCGCGGCAGGGGTGACGGGTGCGGTGGTCGTTACCTCGGACTTGGCGACGATGAGGCCGGCGTCCTCGATCACTGACGTCCAATCGGGGTAGTGGTTCCATCCCTCGGCTGCCGCGGCGCGGTGGCAGCGCTGTTCCAGCAGCACTTCGCGGGGATTGATGAGGAAGCTGGGCAGAGTAGTGAGTTCAACGATGACCAGGGATCCATTGGGTGCCAATGCTCGGTGAGCTCCCGACAGCAGTCGGGCAGGATCGGCGACATGGTGGAGTGAGGATGATGCCCAGATCAGGTCAACCGGCGTCTCGGGTAGCGCTGGGAAGCCCTCGTCGAGGTCGGCTTCGATCACGGTAAAGTCCTGCTCGCGCAGCAATTCGAGCATCTGCCGGTTGTTGTCGACACACGTTATAACGGCATCAGGGTACCGTTCGCGCAGTAATCGGCTGCCTGCGCCGGTGCCAGCGCCGAGGTCGACGATGGTGTGCGCTTCTGGGCCGGTCAGGTTCAGGACGGCCGTGAGGTGCTCGCTGAACACCTCGGCATCGAGGTCGAGGCCGCGGTGCTGGTCCTGGTCACCGAACCGCTGGTGGTGCTCGTGCGGGTGATCTTTATTCTCGCTGGCGATGTGGTGACTCATAATCCCCACTGTAGACAGTGAATGCTTCTAAGGCATAGTCTCTTGCGTATGAAGCAAGATATTGACGCCCTCGTTCGTCAGCGCATCCGGGCCCTCCGTCTGGCCCGGGGCTGGTCATTAGATGCCCTGGCCAGCTCCTGTTTTCTGAGCCCTTCGACGTTGAGTCGTATCGAGACCGGGGACCGGCGCATTGCACTGGATCAGCTCGTACCGATTGCCCGCGCCTTAGAGACCACCCTCGATGAGCTCATCAGCTCCCAGGAGGATGAGGATGTGGTCATCCGACCCCAGCCCGCGCATCGCGCGGATGTGACCACCTGGCTACTTTCGCGTGACCGCGCCGCGGCAGGAGTGGTGGTGGTCAAGACACGGGTGGGTGCTGGAGTGGCGCTAGCACCCGAGAGCCAGGTGCATCCGGGGTGGGAGTGGTTTACCGTGTTGACCGGTCGGGCCCGCTTGGAGCTTGGCGACCGGGTGCTCGTCGTTGAGGCCGGCGAAGCAGCAGAGTTCTCCACGATGGTGCCACACCGGATCAGCGCTGTCCCTGAGTCCGGAGAACTAGAAATCCTGTCGGTATTCAATCGTGACGGCGAACGGGCGCACTTGCACGATATGTGATCAGGCGCGAGCGGGATCGCCCGTGGTGCCGTAGGTGAGCTAAATGGTTTTCGAGGCTGCGAGGGCTCGATTCCGGTATTCGATCGGACTCAGGCCATCGAGTCGGAGTTGGATTCTGATGTGGTTGTACCAGCACATGTAGTCCTCCAGCTCTGCAGTGAAGGCGTCAACACTCACATGCCGGGTGTGGTGAAACATCTTTTCTTTCGGGAGCACTTCATCACTCGGTTCCGCTTCCGGGTTTTCCTCGTAAAACATCACGTGCATCTCCGTCTGGTCGGCGAGCTGAAGTCGCAGTCGCCCACTGGTCTGCTCTGGCGAATACTTCTTCCTCAAATCAGCTTCCACCTTGGCACGCAGCTTCCGGTTCGTCTGCAGCTTCGCAGGCTTCGGTCGGGACGCGCGCTCGTACGTCATGACATGAGCCGTCGTCGCACTTCCCATGACTGCTGGTATCAGGAGCCAGCATGCCCAGTACTGCTGCGGCGACGACTACAGCCGCCAATGCTCCCACCACTACGGTGAGGCGATGGAAGGTATGGAGAAAAGCGAAGCAGGCTCCCGCGGGCACCAGGACCCCTGCCCCGGCGCCCGCGATAAGCAACGCGGTGTACCCAGGGCGTAGACCAGCATCCCGGGGAGCACCTAACCCGGTCGACTCCAAGTAGATGGCGAGCAGGCAGCCGAGCGTGACGAGTACACCGGCGATGCTGAGGAAGGTGCAACTCCAGTTGGCCAACCTCGAGGAGTCCTGAGCCCTGTGGTAATTGTCGGGCTCGTCGTCGCCGTTGGTCCCGCAACCAGTGACGGGTTCGTCCCTTGTCATTGGAACTCCCCCCAGAATCGCTCATCGGAACCGTGCACAGCTGCCATGTTCAGCTAACGACTCCGGCCAGAGGCTCTGTGCTGATCACGGATTCAATCTCCTGACCCACGACGTCGAGGATCTGCTGGAAGCCCGGTTCCTCAATAGGAAAGTGCCCACAACCGGCGATCTCGATGAAGCGATGCTCACCGGCCAATCGACTCAAATACTTGATACTGATGCGTGCAGGGGTCCATCGATCATCCTCCGGATGGACCAGCACCACAGGGGGCCCGCTGTACGATTCGGGAAGCACGGCCGGGCCGGCTTCCAGGAAGGCCCGGAACCAGCCCAACGGCATCGACCCGCCACCACCGCGTCGATCCCGCAGGACCTGTGCCGAGAGCCGGGGATCATTGGAAATCTTCCGCATCGGAGCAATCCACCGCAGAGGAAGAGATAACCGCTGAACCGGCCCTCTGACGAACCTCAGAAACGGCTTGGAGGCCCGGGCCACCCACGGGGCACGCACAATCACCGAGCGAACCTCGAGATCGCTGACATCAAGCAAGCACGTCGCGATGACCCGATCGCCCCTGCCACTTCCAGCCGCTGTGTCCAAGGCGAGCATCCCGCCCATGCTGGCGCCCACGAAAAGCAACGGCCTGTCGTCAGCAATTCGCTCCGCAAGATCCACCAGAAGCTCCTGCCAGTCCTGATACGAGACCTGCCCACTTCCCACTGGCTGCGTGTGACCGTAACCGGGAAGGTCCACGAGTGTCACGAGGGCCCCGAGTTGCGACAGGTGCGCGGCAAAAGGCCACATCGCCGCAGCGTTTCCTCCTGCACCATGAATCAGAAGCATCCGAACCGGTGCTTCCGAGGAGCCCACATGTTCAAGATGAATGTTCCACCGGCGCCACCTCCACGACTCCGCGGCACGCCTCACAGCCGGGTCGATCGGACGGACATAGGGCTCATACTGGCGATCGACCGAGGTGAAATCCATACCCCCCAGCGTAGTTACCGCACCACCGGTTGCAGTTGATCGCACTGCCACTACGGATTATGCACCTCAAGGTTCGGTGAAGGATCCGTTACCGCACCATCCTCACGTCGATGAAGACGGGGTTCTGTTCGTTGGGCTCCTCGATGCATCGCCTGTGCCTGGAAGGCCATCTCACTCAGCGGTCATTGTGCTGCCCATACTCATCAAGAGACGACGCGTGCCCGCTGCTGGAACCAAGGGGATTCGTGCGGGACAACGCAGAACAGTAATCCCGCCGGATCCTTCAACACGACCCATGTACGACCCTGGGCGGCCCTGGTTGCCCCCAAGCCCACTAGCCGGCTCACTTCGGCATTTACATCATCGGTTTCGATGTCGAGGTGGAACCGTGGGGCTGCGTCTCCTACGTTCTGGAGTCCAACCCACGACATCGCGGCTGGGTCGACGAGCGCGGTGAACTCCGGGTGGTCGTGCACTAGTTGCGCTTCCGCGAGCAGTGCGGAGGACCAGAAATCACGAGTCGCGGTGAACACGTTGTCTGGGGCGTCTATGACAACTTCGCGGAGCAGAATCCGATGCATCGCTCCACTGCATCACGTGCACGTGTTTGATCACAAGGAATGCGGCACGAACACGTCTTCGGGGGCTGACGTCCAATCGATCAACAACTGTGACTGCCCGTAGGCCAATCCCCAGCGGTCCACTCTCAAGCACACGTCGTTCCGCCGGTGATCCTGTCCTGTCCGTGGGCGTTTGCGGGCAAACTGTCAAGGGTCGCCTCGAGGGGCGCATCGTCTCACCTGGAGGAGAATATCCACTGCATGGAACAGCCATGGAACAAAATGGGGTTCACATCTATCAGGGTCGGTGGGGCACGTGCAACAGAAGGCAGAGCGTTCGGTCCGGCGATGAAAAACGGTAGCACGCGAGCTCGGTCGCGTGGCCTTGAAGGTAATCAGCCGCCTTGAAGACGCAGCCGATTCGAAAGCTTTCGAGGTGTGCGCACGAGTCGGGTACGCCGCTAACGGATTACTCCACTTCGTCATCGGAATGATCGCCGTCAGCGTGGCGGCCGGCGCCCGGGGTGACATTGAACGATCAGGAGCAGTAGAGGCCCTTGCCGATCTACCCGGTGGATTCGTTCTTCTCTGGGCGAGCTTCCTAGGCGCCGCGGCGCTGGCCCTTTTTCAGCTGAGCGAGGCCGCTTTCCGGTGGAAGCACCGGGACATGAAGGAAAAAGTCCTGAAGCGTATGAAGGCCGGTTCCAAGGCCGGTGGGTACGCTGCGGTTTCTGTGTCGTTCGGTGTCTATGCCCTGGGCGGGGAGACCGATAGCAGCGCCGAAGCCCGGGAGTTCTCCGCGGCCCTTCTGTCGGCTCCCCTGGGTGCGGCGCTGCTGGTCGCCGTGGGGGCAGGGATCATCGCCGTGGGGTGCTATTACCTTTTCAAGGGTGCCACGAAACGCTACTGCAAGGACCTCGAGAAGCAACTGCGCGGCGCCCGTGGTGCCGTGGTCGAAGTTCTAGGTTCAGTCGGTTATCTCACTAAAGGCCTGGCTCTGGCGGTCGGGGGGGGGGTGCTGATCATCGGAGCCGCTGTTACTTCCTCGCCTGGGAACTCCTCCGGCTTGGACGGGGCGTTGAAGGCTGTACAGGAACAGTTCCTTGGCACGGTCGCCCTCTCCATCATCGCGCTTGGGCTCATGTTCTACGGGCTCTACAGCATTGTCCGTGCACCCCTGGACCGCATGTAGCACCATGCTTCCCACTCCAGTGGACACGGTTGGCTTCAGCCGTGATTGATTTATCGGTTAGCGGGTGCATATGGTCGGGCGGATTGTTCATGCGGAGGAGGCGCGGATGGGACTGTATACGGCTCGTAGTGCGCTCAGCCTCATCGGGATCCTTTTCCTCAGCCTGTTACTCACCTTTCCCGCTGGCGCGACCGATTCGGGATTGAAGGGAAGACCCGCATCGGCGCCGGTGTTCGGCGCCGTCAATTTCGTCGCCGACGTCGGCGCTGATGTTGGATGGCTGGTCCTGCCGGTCGCAGCGCTCTGGCTGCTTATCCGTCGTGTACCGTCATCTGCCACTTAAGTGGCAGTCGCCGCCATCGGTTCCGCTGTTCTCACCACGGCCGGTTCTGTCCTGGCATCCCGGTTACCGCCATTGGGAGGAGCGGTGGTGGCCGGAACCGAAAAGGCCGGTTTGCTCGACGAGGGGATTCTTGGCCTGACGATCACCAGTGGAGTGCTGCTGCTTGTTTTCCTGCCGGTCGTTCCGTCACGGGCACGGGCGACGTCCATCACCACGGCAGTGGTCATCGTCATTGTTTACGGGGGCGCACGGGTCATTGGCGGCCCGGCAGAGTTCTGGTCTGCGGCCGGTGCGTTCCTGACCGGGATTGGGTGGACGGCGGTGAGTGCGGTCGCTTTCCGGAGGTGGCGGTGGGAACACGGATACATTGTCAGCTCTTGGCTGGAAGGGCTGCCCACCGCCGACCCGGCTGCACTTCTTCCGGCACCTACCCGCGATGCGGTCCTGCCCAATGGCCGACACACACTCCTGATCCTTCTGGGCCCGGCCGTGCTGATAGGAGCGGCTCTAACCGGCGCAGGTCTGGCTATCACCCGATTCCTACCCATGGTTCGGAATCTCGATGAAACAGGAATTGCGTGGTTTGCTGGTAACCGCAGCGACAGCCTGACAGTGCTGGCCACCCTCGTGGGTGCCCTGGGCACGACATCGGGGGTCGTGGCGGTCCTTCTCATCAGCACCCCACTGGCTTTTGCCTGGACTCGGCGCCGGGCACCGGCGGCGTTCCTCCTCACCGCTGTCGTTGGTGAAACCGCTTTGTACCTCCTTGCCGGGATGATCGTGGACCGAGTGAGGCCCACCGTGGACCATCTATCCGAGGGGGTTCCTCCTACCTCCTCGTTCCCTTCCGGGCACGTCGCGGCGTCCCTGGTGGCTTATGGAGGTGTCGCTTTGCTCCTGGCCACATGGATGAGGACCCGTTGGCGGTATGCGGCGGTCGCACCCGTCCCGTTGATGGTGATCGGTGTTGCCCTGTCCAGGCTGTACTGGGGCGTTCACTACCCCACCGACGCACTGGCCAGCAACCTGTACGCATCGGTCTGGCTTGCCGTGTGTCGGCGGGCTTTCCGTCCGGACCGCGGATCGCCCCACCAACGCGCTAGCACCGCGAACATCAACAGTTCATCCCGGTCGGTCGGCACAAACTCGCCAATGAAGAACGAACGGTGACGGGCAGACAGCACCAGCACCAAGGGTCCGATCCTCAAAGACTGCTCGGCTGTGGAGCTCCCGGACCGGCATCGGGTTCTGGCACACTGGTGACACGTACTCGCCAGTACACGATGAGGTCCCTACCGTAGAAAAATGGGTGTGGCTGGGGTCACATGGGGGAAGGCCTATCCCTTTATCGGGCCAGCCGTGACGCAGCGTTGTGTTCCGGTTTTGATGCTGAGCCCGGGCAGTCCTTCTGCGCGGGCGGTTCCAAAGGGGAAATCTATGGCCGCGGTGATCGAACTTTTCCATGATCGAGACAATGCATTCAGGTTCAGATTGAAGACACCGGACGGGACGGTTATCGCGGTCTCCAAAACGTTTTCGGACAAGGCGGCGGCCGTAGCGGGAATCCGGGCCGTTCGTGAGTGCGCCGGAACTGGCCTGATCACGGATCTTTGCATGCCGCGGCCTTACACAGCAGGAGTCGCGCGACGACCCGTAAGGCACGCAGATAGATAAGCCCCTCTCTCGAGCGCGAGTGCAGCGCCAGCCAAGGAGGTCAAGGGTCGGAGCGGACCAGGGCGGGCATGGCCGTGGTACTCAGCCGGAAGGCCGGCCGGCCGGCGAGAGATCTCCACCGCTCATGCGGAAGTCATCGCTAATTGGAGTCGCCGCGGTAGGCGATCGGCGAATTCAGGCGTCGTTGCTGATGGATGAGCACGGCATTGGATGCGAGCAAATCGCTCAGAGGTCATCTAGAAGTCAAGCGTCCAGATAGTAGCCCCTACCCCACGAGAGGTAATCCTGCGGCGATGGGCCTGCAATCCCGTCTCGGTACCCGATGCGTCCCCGTTAATAGCCCGCTTCTTGGGACTGCCGGAGTGCGAAAGCTGGGGCGAGCACCCAATGACAGCTCCGACGGCCCGTCCCATCAGAGCCCCTGAGCCCAGTGATCCCATGGTGTCAGCGCTGATAGCGACGGCGTCGACCAATGGAAGGCGCATGGATGTTGCAACCGTGGCCAGCAGAGCGACACCCTGACGTTCCAACCATGGCGATATCGTGTCAGGAGGATCAGTTTCTTCCTGCACCCTCCGTGGGGCGGCAGGTTCACGAGCGGCTCGGAATCGGGCCCCTCGAAATCCCTGGCGGACACTATGCTCCTGAGTAACCCGGACGCTGCGACTGCAGCGCTCAACAGTTCGGCACGAGAGGTCAGTCCGGCGTGGGATCAGTGAATTCGACGGGCCGCACCCGTTTTCGCTGCTGGTGGATGTCAGTACACTGGGACGCATGACCGGGCAGGACCCGGCCCTGTCCAGGGCCGCTGCGGCTCCTCACGGCGACGCAGGCGTCCTGGAGGACGGCGCCGTCGACTCCGTACCGGTCGGCAACGGCGACACTCCGCAGCTTGCGGAAAACGATGCTATCGACACGTCCCTGCGCAGTGCGGCCCAGCGGTCCCGCACTTTTGCCGGCATCCTGGTGAACACCGCCCTGGCCAACATCACCACCAGCTACCTGTGGTTTGCGCTGACGTTCTGGGCGTACCTGCAGACGCGTAACGTAATTGCCACTGGAGTGATCGGTGGTGCGTACATGCTATTGATCGCCCTTTCCAGCATCAGCTTCGGCACCTTCGTGGACCGCTACCGCAAGCTTGCCGTGATGCGCTTCGCCGCCGGCTTCACCCTGGGAATGTTTCTGCTGGCCGGCGCTCTGTTCCTCCTGACACCCTCCGCCTGGCTGCTGGACCTGACACGGCCGTGGTTCTGGGTTTTCACCCTGATCATCCTGATCGGTGCGGTGGTCGAGAACATGCGCAACATCGCCCTCTCCACCACGGTCACCATCCTCATAGATCCGGACCGACGCGCCAATGCCAACGGACTGGTGGGCATGGTCCAGGGACTGATGTTCATCGTCACCTCGGTGCTCTCCGGGCTATCGGTCGGACTGCTCGGCATGGGCTGGACTGTCGCCGTGGCCGTGGTGCTCACGGCATTGGCCTTCGCACACCTGCTCACGCTCCACATGCCCGAAGAAGTGCGGGCTGCAGCCACGGATGCGCAGGGCGGATTCGACCTGCGCGGCTCACTCGCCGCCGTGCTGGCCGTTTCCGGGCTGTTCGCGCTGATCCTGTTCTCCACCTTCAACAACTTCGTCGGAGGCGTCTACATGGCATTGATGGATCCCTACGGCCTGGAGCTGTTCCCCGTGGAATTGTGGGGCACCTATTTCGCTCTCGGCGCCACCGGGTTCATTGTGGGAGGCGCGCTGATCAGCAAGTTCGGACTCGGAGCCAACCCGTTGCGCACCATGCTCATCGCGGTGACCCTGATGGGTGGCCTCGGTGCAGTGTTCACGCTGCGGGAATGGGCATGGCTGTACATTGCCGGCATTTGGCTCTACCTGGCACTGGTGCCTTTTGTGGAGGCCGCCGAGCAGACGATTATCCAGCGGGTGGTGCCCCTGCATCGGCAGGGGCGGGTGTTCGGATTCGCCATGGCGTTCGAGTCCGCAGCAGCCCCGATCACCGCGTTCCTCATCGCGCCGATCGCTCAGATCTGGATCATCCCGTACGCACGCTCCGCTGAGGGTGCGGCCCAGCTGGCCCCGCTGCTGGGCGAGGGCACCTCCCGCGGCATCGCCCTGGTGTTCCTGTTCGCTGGAGTCATGATCATCGCAGCTGCACTGCTGGCCTTCCTGACCCCGGTCTATCGCCGGGTCACCGCGTCATATACACAGCCGCCTGCAGGGGCACCGGAGACGGCGACAGTGCACTCACGCCCTCGTCCTTCCGATCAGTAGGAACGGCATCGGGAGGCTTCCTCGCCAGAATCCGGCACAGTTAGGCAAGCCTCGGGCGAGCCATCCCTTCGCTTGACGCGGCAAGCGGCTTCGGCTATCTTTCACGACGGCGACGCTCAGGGTCGAGCCAGTAATTGCTGACCCCCGCGTCGTCGAAATGGACGTTGGTGCCGGGCGCGACGATCTCGTCAATCCGGTCCAGGGTCGCCTGATCGAGTTCCAGTGAGGCCGCGCCGAGCTGCGGCTCGAATTGCCCCATGGTCCGAAGTCCAATGATCGCGCTCGAGACCGGCGAATGCCGCAGCACAAATGCTAGAGCCAGATAAACAGGCGGAACGCCAAGATCATCGGCAAGCGCCCCGAACTGATTCGCGGCGTCGAGCTTGGCTGCGATCTTCGGGTCGTCGAGATCGGGTGCACCCTTCTGCGACCCGCGGCGTGTGGTGGGAAGGTCCTTGCCCTTGCGGTACTTCCCACTGAGCCACCCGCCGGCCAGCGGGCTCCACACGAGGGTGCCCATGATGTGCCGGTGAGTGGTCGGGAGAAGGTCCGGGCCTAATGGAAAGGCAGTTCGGCCCTTATGATCCCGCTCAAAGACACCAGCAGGACCAAAGCATTCCGATCGATAGGCTGGGGTCGTGGTGGGCAGCAGCCCCTGCGGACCCTGGTTAGGAGCAATATTGGACACGCGAAAGCTGAAGTATTTCCTGGCGGTCGTCGATCACGACGGCTTCAATCGCGCGGCGGAGCACCTGTTGATTGCGCAGCCGTCGCTGTCCCAGACAATCGCCGGCCTGGAACGCGACCTCGGCATTCCCCTGTTCCACCGAATCGGACGGCGGGTGGTGCTGAGCGAGGCGGGTAAGGAACTGGTAGGTCCCGCCCGGCTCGTTATGAGGGACCTCGACGCCGCACAGTCGGCGGTTCAGGCTCTGCGCGGGGTTCGCAGCGGTCGACTGGATATCACCACCATGCCGTCCCCCGGGATCGAGCCGCTCACCTCAATGGTGGCGGCTTACACCCGGTTGCATCCATCCGTCCGGCTGAACATCGGAGCTGCGTTCACGCCGGAGGACGTGATCGAATCGGTTCGGAACGGCAGCTTCGAGCTGGGGTTGGCCGGGTCCCACGAACCCATCCGGGTGCCCGGAGTCAATGTCCTCGAGCTCGGCCGACAGCCCCTGATCCTCATCGTCAATCCACAGGCTGACCGCTTCGGCTCCGGAAACGCCATTCAGCGAGAAGACCTCGCCGGACACCGCCTGATAGCTAGCCAGCGCGGGTCACTGATGCGGTGGTTGGTGGATGATGCGCTTGCCCGCGGGGTCGATACGGAAATCGTCGTCGAGGTGGCCCACCGTACATCAGTGCTTCCCTTGGTCCTGGGCGGGATCGGCCATGCCGTGATGCCCTCCTCGTGGGCCCCGCTGGCCCAAAAATCCGGCCTTCGTACCCTCGTCATCGAGCCCGTGTCGTATCTGAATGTGGCCCTTTTGAGCCGGTTGGCGAACCTCACTCCCGCTGCACAGTCGTTCCTCGCCGTGGCCCGGCAGTCTGCCCGCGTGGACTGACTGCCGTTGATAGGTTGGGCCTATCTGCCGTATCGAATCTTGGTCTTGGACGCCCGCTCGGGGCTGGAAGTCTACTTGTTGAGGAACAGGCAGTCCCACACTGCTAACACTCAACCCAGGAGATCGGCCATGGGAGTTACCCAGACATTCGATATTGCATCCATTCCCGCGGACGGGATCGGCAAGGAAGTCGTAGCCGCAGGCCGGCGTGTCCTCGACGCCCTGGCTGATAATTCCTCCGGCAAGTTCGCCTTCAACTGGACCGAATTTCCCTGGGGATCGGAATACTACGAGCAGACTGGGCAAATGATGGCCGCTGACGGGCTCGAAACCCTCAAAGGTTTCGACGCCATCTACTTCGGTGCTGTGGGGTGGAAGAACGTGCCCGACCACATCAGTCTCTGGGGACTGAGGCTGAACATCACCCAGAACTTCGACCAGTGGGCCAACGTACGGCCCGTGAGGTTCCTGCCCGGCATCCAGTCCCCCCTGCGCAAGGCAGACACCACCGAGCTGGACTGGGTTGTGGTGCGCGAGAACAGTGAAGGCGAATACGCCGGGCTGGGAGGACGCAATCTGAGCGGCCGGGGGCCGGGCAACGAGGTTGCCTTACAGACCGCGCTCTTCACCGAGAAGGGTTGTGAACGGATCATGCGTTTCGCCTTCGATCTGGCACGCACCCGTACCGTGAAGAAGGTGTCCAGTGTCACCAAGTCCAACGCGCAGCAGTACGGCATGGTTCTGTGGGACGAGACCTTTCACCGGGTCTCGGCCGACTATCCGGACGTGGAGACCGAAAGCGTGCTGGTGGACGCAATGAGCGCCAAATTCGTCCTGCGCCCCGAAGACCTTTCCGTCGTCGTCGCATCCAACCTCAATGCGGATATCCTGTCCGATCTCGGCTCAGCTCTTGCAGGAAGCCTTGGTCTGGCCGCCAGCGCCAACCTCAACCCCGAACGGCGCTTCCCGAGCATGTTCGAACCGGTACACGGCACTGCGCCCGACATCGCCGGCAAGGGCATCAGCAATCCGATCGGCGCGATCGCCAGCGCCGCCCTCATGCTGGACCATTTCGGCCTGCACGAGGAAGCCCGCCTGATAGAGGCGGCAATCGAACAAACGACGGCGGCCGGCCATCTCACGCAGGACGTGGGAGGCAACACCAGCACCGAGGCAGTAACCGACGCCGTCGTCGAGGCCCTCGTCCGGAGCTTGGCTACCGTCTAGCAGGCTGAGCCGCCGACGGTGGCCGGACCAGCCCCGGCAAGCGAAGATCCAAGTGCTCTTCATGCCCGCACCGGCAGCCTCGGTGCGGGCATGGGAAGCTGCCGGAGACGTTGCTCAGCAGTCATCCGGCGTAGGAGTCAGCGGGCCCTTGCCGCTGAGCACGGCCAGAATATTGTCCACAGCAAGGTTCGCCATGCGCTCACGGGTGGCATGCGTCGCTGATCCGACGTGAGGAAGGGCGGTGATGCGCAGGTGGAGCAGGACAGGTGCCGACGGATCGCGGAGTGGCTCCGTGTCGAACACGTCGAGGCCGGCCGAGTGGATTTGCCCGCTGTCGAGCGGGCCACGGCCCTCGCGATCTGGCCAAAACCCGCCAGCCCCAGGATTGCACCCGACACGTCGAGGCCGAGGTGCTCATCGAAGCGGGTGCGCCGCCACTTGCCGGAGCGGAGGTCGTCATTCGCTCCGATCAGTAACCGCCGCGCAGAGAAAATGAGCGCAAAGGTGGTGTCCGCAGTGGTCTCGAAAAGGACGTTCGGAGTATCTGTGACGATCACACTGGAATTCCTGGAGGCCTCGACGTCCACGCTGCCGAACCCAGCATGCGGCAGGGCCACAATCTTCAGATTCGGTGCGGCCTCCAAGAAAGCTCGGTCCACCGACGCATAAACGACAAGCAGGCCGTCCGCGTCCGCAGCGAACGCCCGAAGCGCCTCCGCGGACGCGGGGACTATCTCGTCGTCGGGCCAGAGCACGACGACGTCCGCGCGTCCGTGGAGGCGGCCAACCCCTCATCCGGGCAGCCACGAACGCGTGACGGCGACCATGGGACGGCGTTGACGGTGCTCAGGGGTTTCCATCGTCTCTCCTGTCGAGCAGATGCCGAGTTCTGTCAGTCGCTCAGCGAGCGCATCACCGAGTAGAGGTCGCTCTTCCCTTCGAACCCGATTCCCGGAAGGTCGGGCATGGTGATATAGCCGTCCTCGACTTCCACGCCGTCGGGAAATCCCCCGAACGGCTGGAACAGGTCGGGGTAGGACTCGTTTCCGCCCAGTCCCAGTCCCGCCGCGATGTTCAGGGACATCTGATGTCCCCCGTGGGGGATGCAGCGCGTCCGGGACCAGCCGTGCTCGTCGAGCATCGAGAGGGTCCGCAGGTATTCCACCAAGCCATAGCTCAGCGCGCAGTCGAATTGCAGCCAGTCCCTGTCGGGACGGAGGCCGCCGTAACGGATGAGGTTGCGGGCGTCCTGCATCGAGAACAGATTCTCCCCCGTCGCGAGCGGCTTCGCGTAGACACCGGCCACCTCTGCCTGGGCCTCGAAGTCGAGGGGATCCACCGGTTCCTCGTACCAGAACAGGTCATACGCCGACAGCGCTTTCGCGTACTCCACGGCTGTCCGTGCATCGAATCGCCCATTGGCGTCGACCGCCAGCCGCTGCCCCGGGCGAAGCATCCCCAGCACTGCTTCGATGCGCTGCATGTCCTCAATCAGGGGAGCTCCGCCGATTTTCGCCTTGACCGTCGTGTAGCCGCGGTCGAGGTAGCTCTGCATCTCGTCACGGAGCCCCTGGATTCCGCGACCCGGCTGGTAATACCCTCCGGCGGCATAGACGAACACTTTGTTGTCCGCCAGCCCGTTGCCGTGGCGCTCGGCCAGCAGCTGGAAGAGGGGCTTATTCTCGATCTTCGCCACCGCGTCCCACACGGCCATGTCCATCGCTCCGACGGCGACCGACCGTTCACCGTGTCCGCCCGGCTTTTCATTTGCCATCATGACGTCCCAGATCCGGCCGGGGTCGAGGTTCTCCCCCGTGTCGTCGAGCAGGTCCGCGTGATCAGCGGTCTTCACCCGGGGAATGAAGCGCTCCCGCATCATCGAGCCTTGCCCGTACCTGCCGTTGGAGTTGAACCCGTATCCGACCACGGGGCGTCCGTCGCGCTGCACGTCAGTGATCACGGCCACCAGGCTCAGCGTCATCTTACTGAAGTCGATGAAGGCATTGCGGATCGACGAGCTGATGGGCAGGGTTTCCTCGCGAATTTCGACGATCCTCACGCGGTTGCACCTGCATTCGCCACTTGATCGAACGCAGCAACCAGCGCGTCGGACACTTCGTCAGTAGTTGAGGATCCTCCAATGTCGGGCGTCCGCACACTCGTCTTCTCCAACACATGCTCCATGGTGTCGAGCAGCGCCTTGCCTGCTTCCTCCTGTCCCAAATGGTCCAGCATCATGGAGGCGGCCCAGACCTGGCCCATCGGGTTCGCCTTGCCCTGACCCGCGATATCGGGCGCTGAACCGTGGACGGGCTCGAACATCGACGGGAACCTGCCCTCGGGGTTCAGGTTCGCCGACGGCGCGATGCCTATACTGCCGATGATGGCGGCGCCGAGGTCGGTCAGGATGTCGCCGAAGAGATTGGATGCAACGACGACGTCGAAGCGGGCGGGATCCAGCACGAACAGTGCTGCGAGGGCGTCGATGTGGTACTCGGAGATCTTCAGGTCGGGGTGTTCTGTTCCGAGTTCCCGCAGGATCTCGTCCCAGAACGGCATGGTGTGGATGATGCCGTTCGACTTCGTTGCCGAGGCGAGGATCCCCTTTCGCTGCTCAGCGAGGTTGATGGCGTAGCGCATTGCGCGCTCGACGCCGAACCTGGTGAAGATCGACTCCTGGATGGCGAGTTCCTGGGGAGTACCGCGGTACAGGCGTCCTCCGCTTTCGGAATATTCTCCCTCGTTGTTCTCGCGCACCACGAGAAAATCGATGCCGCCTGCGGGGATCTTCCTTAGTGGACTCTCTATTCCGGCAAGGAGTTTCACCGGCCGCAGATTGATGTACTGCTGGAAGGCACGCCGGATGGGAATGAGCAGGCCCCAGAGCGACACGTGGTCCGGAACTCCCGGGAAACCAACTGCTCCGAGGAATATCTGATCACACTCCGCAAGCTGCTCGATTCCGTTCTCGGACATCATCCGACCCGTACGGGAGTAGTACTCGCATCCCCACTCGAATTCCTCCCACTCGAAGGAGAACCCGTATCGTCGGCCCGCGAGTTCGAGGAGCTTCTGCGCCGGGGGCATCACTTCTGTGCCGATTCCATCACCAGGGATGACGGCGATGTGGTAGTTCGGTGTTGTCATGGGTTACCTCCGGGGTTACAGGGAGAGTTCGGGCAGACTGACGTACAGGACCTGGGTGAAGGCAAGATAGAAAGCACCTACCACCGCTATGGCCACGCCGAGATCCAGGGCAAGGTTTTTCAAACTGGGCCGTTCCGTGCGCATCATCACGGCGACGAGGGTGAAGAACAGGATTCCACCGATGAGGTAACCGAGCACTGGCAGCGAGATGACCCAGGCGATCAGCAGCAGGAGGGCGCGGCCGAGATCCCGATAGCCGAGCCGACCGGTGTTGTCCCAGCCGCTTTCGTGTCGCCAGAGCACGCCACGGGCGATCAGCATCACGCTGAGCAGCGCGAGCACGGCCATCACCACGTCGGGGAAAAGCCCTCCGTAATCGCTGGTGTAGTTCCGCTGGATCCAGAAGATGAAGCAGAAAAGAAGGACAACAAAGCCTCCGATTATATTTCCCATATCAATCGTTCTCTGCTCGGTCGGCAGCGACAGCCGGCGCTGCCTCCGGGGGGGTCCTTTGGGCTCGTCTCTTCTGGAGCATGGGCCAGACCGCGGAGATCAGGCACATGGCGATGAGGACAAGACTGATCGGGCGGGTGAAGAACGTGGTCCACGGCATGTCGGCGCCCGACGACGTCAGGATGCCCTGCACGAGGCCCGTCTCCGCGATCGATCCGAGAACCAGACCGAGGACGATGGCCGCTCCCCCGATGCCGACGCGCTGCAGCAGGTATGCCACGATACCGAGGGCGAGCATGATGAACACATCGAAGACCGAGCTCCGAATCGCATAGGCGCCGATGATCGATAGGACGGTGATGGAAGGGGCGAGATAACGAACAGGCAGGGCCATGACCCCGCGCTGAAGTCCCCGTCCTGCAATGAGACCCACCGGAACCATCATCACGGCCGATACCGCCAGGGCAAGGATGAAGGTGTACACCAGTGTCCCCGAGGTTTCGAAAAGTTCCGCGCCTGGACGCAGACCGTGCAGGAGCAGCACTCCCAGGATGATCGCATCGGGGGGGGTTCCCGGTACTCCGAGCGTGAGCGTGGGAATGAACCCGCCGCCGACTGTCCCGTTGTTCGCCGACTCCGAGGCAATCACGCCATCGATTTCACCCTTGCCGAACGTTTCGGGATGCTTCGAAGCCCGTTTCGCCTCGTTGTACGCCACGAGGTTCGCCACACTACCGCCGGCTCCGGGAAGGATTCCCACCGCCGTGCCGATCAGTGACGACCGCAGCAGGTTCACCGGCCGTCCGAGAACGTCCTTCACCATGCCGAACAGGCCGGCCTTCTGCCCGCTGTCGTCAGCCATCTGCGCGTCGCGGGTCCGCAAGGCAATGAGTCGGATGACCTCTGGAACCGTGAAGAGGCCGATGAGCGCCGGTACCAGCGGAACTCCGCCCTGAAGCATCGGGTCGCCGAAGGTGAATCGGACGTCACCTCCGACGGGAGCGATGCCGATCGTCGCGATGAGCAGACCGATCAGGCCTCCGATCAAGCCCTTGAGGAGGGACCCCGAGGCAAGGCTCGCAATGATGGTGAGCCCGAACATCGCAATCCAGAAGTACTCCTGGGGGCCGAACCGCAACGAAAACGATGCGAGGGGGGGCGCAAGGAAGATCAATGCGACGACGCCGATGATTCCCCCCACGAACGAGCCCATGGTTGCACCCACGATGGCGTACTCACTGCGGCCCTGGCGGGTCAGCGGATACCCGTCAAACGCCGTGGCGATCGAGGACGGGGTTCCGGGGGCGTTGACGAGGATCGCCGTGAACGCGCCGCCATAGATTGCGCCCATGTAGAAAGCACCGAGCAGAACAAGTCCCGGCGTCGGGTCCATCGCGAAGGTGAAGGGGACGAGCAGCGCGACACCCATCGTGGCGCTGAGTCCCGGCATTGCCCCGAGAGCCATGCCGCTCAAGGTGCCGATGAGCACCAGGAGCAGCATGGAGGGGGCAAGGTTGGCCAGCAGGCCTTGCCCGAGTGCTTCGAACATGTCAGGGAACCATTCCGAGCCTGGTCAGCAGGTCCTCGTAGACGGCCGTCCGCTCTTCGGTAAGTGCGGCTGCCTCGTCGGGCCCGTAGTTCTCCAGCACGAAGCCCTGCTCTTCGAAGGCCTTGATTAGCTCAGGATCTTCGTTCACTTCCTGGAAAGCGTCAGCGAGGGTCTGGACAATCTCGTCAGGCGTTTCCTTGGGTACAGACACCCCGCGGTATGCGCCGTCGGAGAGTTCGTGGCCCTGTTCGGCAAATGTCGGCACGTCGGGGAAGCTCGCCATGCGCTCGTCGGTTGCGACCGCGATTGCCCGGACCTGATCCCCCAGCTGCGAGATCTGCGGGGTGTAGGACATGAGCGCGTCCACGTGCCCTCCGAGAAGCGCGGGCACTGCCGTACCTGTCCCGGAGAACGGCGTGTAGGTGAGGTCGATACCGGCCATGTCCGACAACATGAGCGTGCCGATATGGTTGGCCGTGAAGTCACCGCTACCGCCCACAGAGATGGCTCCGGGATTCTCCTCGGCCTCCGCGATGAAGTCATCAAGGGTCTGGATGTCGCTGTCCGCAGGCACCAGCAGGACATTCGGCGTGCTTTGGAAGATGTACACCTGCTTGAGGTCTTCGGTAGTGTAACCAGCGTCCCCGCGCAGCATGGGCTGCAGGATGATGTGCGGGAGGTTGCTTCCCATGACCGTGTAGCCGTCAGGCGCGGTGCGGGTCAGCTCTGACCACCCCAGCGCTCCACCGCCACCGGGCTTGTAGGACACGTTGACGGTCTGCCCGAGAATCTCACCCAGCTTTTCCTGCTGCAGCCGTGCGGTGATGTCGGATTCCCCTCCAGCATCGAAAGGAAGAACGTAGTCGATGCGCTTTTGCGGATATTCAGCGGCAGCACCGCCGCCACCAGCACCACATCCTGTTGCAGCCAGAGCCAGGGCGACCATTCCGACGACGGAAGAGAACATTCGACGGCTTTTCATCTTTACCTCCATTGGTAAGCGTTAGCGCTGATCAGGTTGTGCAGTACTGGTTCGTACGGCTGGCACTTGATGGACTGCCAGCCATGTACCACCATAGGGGTCGCGTCAGACGCGGCCATGCAGTGAAGACTAATCGCGCCGGAACTTCGTGTCGCAGACAGAAATCCTCTTACACGTATAGGAAATGCCTATCCCACCCGGTCAGCGAGTCATGCCGGAAGAACTGGTGCGCGGGAGGGCGAGTGTGCGGGAGGGCGAGTGTGCGGCGTCGCGGAGACGAGGTGCCGGCAGTTCCTGCCAGGACGAGGTGCCGGAACAGCGTCGACGCCGGACCCGGGCGTGTATCGGGTTCGGGTTTGCCGGGATCACAGGAGAAGAGAGCCGGCGGCGGCTGGGGGGTGCCTGGTCTCAGGAGGCACAACGCCGCCGGCTCTCGAATAGGGGACTGCCGCACCGAACCGATTCACCCGACCAGTGGGGCTGGTGGCGGGTCGGGAAGCAGTGATGTGAGCCGGCGTTCGACGGCGCTGAACTCACTTCCATGACTTTATGGAGGACGTTCCACCCTGCACACGAGTACTCGCCACTCGAATCCGCCGTTCCGAACTACCTGTTACTTGGTTCCCTGGCATCGCGCACCTCATTCACCTGAGTACGCGCGCTCCAGCACCCCGATGTCGAGTTTGCCCATAGTCAGCATCGCGGACAGCGCACGCTGGGCCCCGGCGGTATCCTCACCGCCGATCAGCGAGGGCAGGGCGGTCGGCACGACCTGCCAACTCACTCCGTACCGATCCTTGAGCCAGCCGCATCGCCCGGACTGCCCCCCGCCCGCGGTCAGGGAATCCCAATAGTGGTCCACCTCGTCCTGGCCGGTGCAGCCGACCTGGAAGGATACCGCGTCGGTGAAGGGCACCGCCCGTGCACCGTTGAGAGCGAGGAAGGGCTGTCCGTCGAGTTCGAAGGACACACTCACCGCCGGGGCATCTTCCTCAGCCCCCGACCTCGCAACAGCAAGGATCCGCGAATTGCGCACCACCCCCGTATAAAGTGCGGCCGCGTCTTCTGCCTCACTTTCGAACCAGAGGCAGGGTGTGATGACACTCATGGCCTTTCCTTTCCGTGCGGCAGGTCCCCGCCGACGTCGTCGTTGCCTGTCGATGCCTGTAGTCGCCCATCGGGGCTCAGCGCAGACGCTAATCCACCTGCCCCGCGCCATCAAGACCTAGGCTGGAGGTATGCCGAAACCCACTCCCACCCGATCCCGCTTTCCGCGGCTCGGCTGGTTCGCTGCTGATCTGGGATTGATCGTCGTCTTTGCAGCCTCGGGCCGAACCACCCATGACCACGGCCTCTCCCCCGCGGGAATCCTCGCCACCGCTGCCCCCTTCCTGATCGCGTGCACCGCCGCGTGGCTGGTGCTGCGGGCCTGGCGGACGCCCACCCGCGTGTGGCCCACCGGCGTCGGGATCTGGATCATCACCGTGCTGCTGGGACTCCTGCTGCGATCCGCCGCGGGTGGGGGGATGGCCGTGAGCTTCCAGCTGGTGGCCCTCGCTGCCCTCGGTGTACTGCTCGCCCTGCCCAGGCTGGCCGCGATGCTCGTCCGCCGGTTCGCCGGCCGATCGCGGGGCACGGGTGCACCGGGACGCCCTCAGGGAGGTACGGTGTTGGAGAACCCCATCGCCATGAAAGGGCACCGATGATCACCGCTTTCGTCCTCATCCAGACCGATGCCTCACGAATCCCGGAATGCGCCCAGGAGATCTCCGAAATCGAGGGCATCAGCGAGGTGTATTCGGTGACCGGCGAATGGGATCTGATAGCGGTTGCACGGGTCACGAAGCACGAGGATCTGGCTGACGTCATCGCGGACCGCCTGTCGAAGGTCGAGGGCGTCGAATCAACGACGACGCAGATCGCCTTCCGCTCGTACTCGCGGCACGACATCGACGCCGCTTTCTCCCTCGGCTTCGACAGCTAGCAGCACTTCCCGAAGGAGCGGCGGCGCACCGCCCGCTAGAAGGACCCGCTCACCGCTACCCAACGGTCGAGCACCTTCGCCGCCGCCCCGGAGTCGATCGACTCGCGCGCTCGCTCCATCGCAGTCGAAATACGGGTGACGAGCGCGCCGTCGGAGCTGTCGTCAAGCGCTACGAGCCCGGCCGCGGCATTGAGGACGACGGCGTCGCGCACCGGCCCGCGGTCGCCCGCCAACAGCTGCCGCACCACGCCGGCATTGCCCTGTGCATCCGTACCGCGGAGAGCGTCCACATCCACAACGGGCACTCCGAAATCGGAGGGGTGAACCAGATACTCCTGCACCTTCCCGTTCCGTACCTCCCAGACAGCCGACGAGCCGCTCGTGGTCAGCTTGTCGCGTCCATCGCTCCCCCGGAACACCAGGGCACGGATTCCACGCGCCGCGAGAACTCCTGCCATCAGCGGTGCCATCCGGGCATCGGCACAACCCACCGCCTGCGCGGCAACCCCCGCCGGATTACTGAGCGGCCCGAGGAAGTTGAATGCCGTCGGAACGCCCAGCTCCCTACGCGGTACTGCCACATGCCTCATCGACGGGTGGAACACCTGGGCGAAGCAGAAAGTGATCCCCGCCCGCTCGGCGGTGGCCGCGACCTCCGCCGGAGCCAGATCGAGCCGCACACCGAGCGCTTCGATGACGTCTGCCGCGCCTGAGGACGACGACGCACCCCGGTTGCCGTGCTTGACCACTTTCGCACCGGCGCCCACCGCGACAAGCGAAGCCATCGTCGAAATATTGAGCGTGTCCAGCCCATCTCCCCCGGTGCCCACGATGTCGAGCGTTTCTCCGGAGACGGCGATGCGGTTCGCGCGTCCGAGCATCGCCTCGACGAGCCCGACCAGTTCATCCACCGATTCGCCCTTGGCGCGAAGCGCGAGCAGGAACCCCGCGATCTGGGAGTGCGTAGCCTCCCCCGACATGATGCTGTCCATCGCCCAGCGGGTCTGCACAACCGTCAGATCCTGCCGTGCAATCAGGGCGCCGAAGAGCAGAGGCCAAGTGGTCCGGGGGCTTCGAACGCTGTAAATTGCAGTCACCCCCCTAGGTTATCTACGAATTGTAGAAAGTCATCCCGCCTGTTCTTCCGCGCCAGTAAAGGGAACTCCTCCTCACCTACGGGGCATAGCGCCCGACCCGCCCCTTTCTGCATTGGTGATCCTGCCGAACTTAGAGACATAATGATCCTGTGACATCTGCGACTCAAGCTCCCAGCGCCGCCGCTCATCCCGCGCTCAACCGCCCCAACATGGTTTCCGTCGGAACCGTTGTGTGGCTGTCGAGCGAACTGATGTTCTTCGCGGGCCTTTTTGCCATGTACTTCACCCTGCGATCCACCTCGGGCGAGCTGTGGGCACTCGAATCGGACAAGCTCAACGTCCCGTTCGCGCTTGTGAACACGATCATCCTCGTGTCGAGCTCCTTCAGCTGCCAGTTCGGCGTCTTCGCCGCCGAACGGCTCCAAGCACGCCGCACCGGAGGGCTGTTCTCCCCGCTCCGCTGGGGCATGGTCGAGTGGTTCTTCCTCACCTTCCTCCTAGGGGCGGTCTTCGTTGCAGTGCAGGCCTATGAGTACGCGATGCTGGTGTCGGAAGGTGTTGCACTCTCCTCCAACGCCTACGGTTCGGCGTTCTACATCACGACGGGCTTCCACGGACTCCACGTCCTCGGTGGCCTGATCGCCTTCCTCTTCATCATCGGCCGGGCCTACGCGGCGAAGCGGTTCGGCCACTTCGAAGCGACCTCCGCCATCGTGACGTCCTACTACTGGCACTTCGTAGACGTGGTCTGGATCGGCCTCTTCATCATTATCTACTTCTTGAAGTGATCCTCCTGTAGACTTTTCTACTAGCGGTAGAATTCAAGGAAGAAGTTCAAAGCTATGGCAATACGGCAGACAGGAACCATCGCGTGAAGGCATTATCACAGAGCCGGCGTCACCCACTGGCGGCAGTAGCGCTGCTGTTGCTGGCCCTGCTCGTCACCGGCGGAATCTACGCTTTCGCCAGTAGTGCCAACGAAGCCAAGGCTCAGACGACGTCCTTCTCAGCCACCGATGTGGAAGAGGGCAGCAAGCTCTTCGTCGCGAACTGCGCTTCCTGCCATGGGCTCGGCGCTTCAGGATCGGACGCCGCCCCCTCGCTGATCGGCGTCGGCGCAGCTTCTGTCGACTTCCAGGTGGGCACCGGACGCATGCCCATGCAGATGGACGGGCCCCAGGCCCAGGTGAAGCCGGTTCAGTTCACGGACGAGCAGATCCGGCAGATGGCCGCGTACGTGGCCTCCCTCGGAGCGGGCCCCGCCATCCCGGGTGAGGACATCCTCGATTCGTCGGAGGGAGACTCCTCGAACGGCGGTGAGTTGTTCCGCGTCAACTGCGCCATGTGCCACAACGCCGCAGCGGCCGGTGGGGCACTGACCCGTGGAAAGTTCGCACCGTCGATCGACGGCACCAGCCCGAAGCACGTGTACGAAGCCATGGTCACCGGGCCGCAGAACATGCCCGTGTTCAGCGATGCCAACATCACTCCCGAGGACAAGCAGGACATCATCGCTTTCCTCGACACGATCGATGAGCAGGGCTCCCCCGGTGGAGCCGAACTCGGTGCGCTGGGACCGGTGTCCGAGGGCTTGTTCATCTGGATCGCAGGCCTCGGCGTCATCATTGCCTTCACCATCTGGCTGACGTCCCGGTCCTCCTAGTCTTCCCAGCCCTCCTGGGGTTGGCGGTTTGTTGACGAATTGCGAAGAAACTAAAGAAAGTTGAGAGGGATCATGGCCGACAGTAGTCACGGCAGTCCGAACACCTCGGCCACCGTAGCTAAGCCGGGCCAGGGTGGCGTTGATACGTTCGAGAACCCTGGCCTCCCGCCACACCGCCCACGCCTTGCAGACCGGGACCGGCGCGCAGAGAAGAGGGCTGAACGTCAGGTCGCGCTCCTCTTCGTGATCTCGATCATCGGCACCCTCCTCTTCTTCGTCGGCTACTTCTTCATCCCGCTGAATGACTCCATTGCCCGGCTTCGGCTGCAGAACCTGATGCTGGGCTTCGGGACGGCGTTCGCGATGTTGGGAATCGGCGTCGGAATCGTGCACTGGGCAAGGACGCTCATGCCGGATCACGAGGTGACCGAGAGCCGCCACGAGATCCGCCCCGAGAAGGATCGCGCTGACGCAGAGAAGATCATCGGCGACATCTTCGAGGAGACGGGAATCAAGCGTCGCCCCCTCATCCGGAACACCCTGCTCGGTGCGATGGTGCTCGCTCCCCTCCCCGCCATCGCCATCTTCCGCGATCTGGGTCCTCTCCCCGGAAACGTCCTCCGGGAGACCATGTGGGAGGCAGGTACTCGTCTGACCCGCGACCCGAGCGGCACCCCCATTCGCGCCGCCGACGTGACGGTGGGCTCGGCGTTCCACGTCATTCCCGAGGGACTGAACGAAGCAGAGCACAAGCTCGAGGAGAAGGCGAAGGCAGTCGTCCTGCTCATGCGTCTTGACCCCGAGGAACTCAATCCTTCCCCAGGCCGCGAGGATTGGGCCTACGAAGGAATTGTCGCGTACTCGAAGATCTGTACGCACGTCGGCTGTCCGGTAGCGCTGTACGAACAGCAAACCCACCACCTGCTGTGCCCGTGTCACCAGTCGACCTTCGACGTGACACAGGAGGCCAAGGTCATCTTCGGCCCGGCGGCCCGCCCGCTCCCACAGCTTCCGATCGATGTCGACGACGAGGGCTATCTCGTGGCGACGAGCGATTTCCAAGAACCCGTAGGACCTAGTTTCTGGGAGCGAGGCTGACCATGAGCAGCTCAACTGCGATACCGGCATATGAGCCGAAGACGCGCGTCGGCAAAGTCACCAACTATGTCGACTCCCGCGTAGGTGGATCAGCAATGGTCAAGGAGTTCGGGCGCAAGATCTTCCCGGACCACTGGACCTTCATGTTCGGCGAAGTAGCGCTCTACACCTTCGTGATCCTCCTGATCTCGGGGACATTCCTGACCTTCTTCTACGATCCGTCCATGGCGGAGACGCACTATGAAGGAAGCTACCTGCCGCTGCGCGGGGTCGAGATGTCCGTCGCCTATGCGTCGTCGCTCGATATTTCCTTCGACATCCGCGGCGGGCTGTTCATGCGGCAGGTACACCACTGGTCTGCTCTCCTCTTCGTTGCAGCAGTGGCCGTCCACATGCTGCGCGTCTTTTTCACCGGTGCCTTCCGGAAGCCCAGGGAATTCAACTGGGTCGTTGGCTGCGTTCTCCTGATCATGAGCCTGGCAGCAGGCTTCACCGGTTACTCGCTTCCCGACGACCTGCTCTCCGGAAACGGCCTACGCATCATCGACGGCGTCATGAAAGCCATCCCGGTCGTCGGAACCTACCTCAGCTTCTTCCTCTTCGGAGGAGAATTCCCCGGCACCGCGATTATCGGCAGGCTGTACGTCCTCCACATCCTCCTGATTCCTGCGCTGATCCTGCTGCTCATCGGAATTCACCTGTTCATGGTGGTCCTGCACAAGCACACCCAGTTCCCCGGCCCGGGCCGCACCAACACGAACGTCGTCGGCTACCCGGTCGGTCCCGTCTACGCAGCGAAGGCCGGCGGCTTCTTCTTCATCGTCTTCGGAATCGTCGCCGCGATCTCTGCCGCCTTCACCATCAACCCGATCTGGAACTACGGTCCCTACGATCCCTCCCCCGTCTCGGCTGGAACCCAGCCGGACTGGTATATCGGGTGGGTCGACGGCGCACTACGGTTGATGCCCGGAACACTCGGAGCGTTCGACTTCGAATGGAACATCCCGTTCCCCTGGGGCGTGAACACGCTTTCGCTGAACGTCCTGATTCCGGCCCTCGTCCCAGCGGGCATCGTCTTCACGCTGATGTTCGCCTGGCCCTGGATCGAAGCCTGGGTCACCAGGGACAGGCGCGAGAAGCACCTGCTCGACCGACCCCGCAATGCACCGACCCGCACCGGCATCGGCGTGGCAGGAATCGTGTTCTACTGCGTCCTGTGGGCCGCTGCTAGCTCCGACCTCATTGCCACCCACTTCCTGGTGTCCCTGAACGACGTGACCTACTGGCTCCGTTTCCTCGCGATCTTCGGGCCGGTCCTCGGCTTCATGGTTGCACGGCGAATTGCGCTTGCCCTGCAGCGCAAGGACCGCGAGATCGCCCTGCACGGCAGGGAGACGGGACGAATTGTCAGGCTCCCCCACGGCGAGTTCATCGAAGTGCATGAGCCGGTGGACGAGTACAAGCGGTACAGGCTCGTCAGTTTCGATTCCCCCCAGGTTGCACTTCCGGCGGCGGACGCACACGGCAAGGTCGGCCTGTCGGAGAAGGCCAGGAGCAGGGCTTCACGGTTCTTCTTCGAGGACCGCGTGGCCCCGGTGACGCCTTCCGAACTGAGCGCCGCCCACTCCGGTCACCATGGCGAGATCGCCGAATCCCAGGACCGGGAGTCGATCGCAAGCCACTAGCTATGAAGTTCCGCGTGGAGAGGGTCCGTACAGCTCAGCTGTCCGGACCCTCTTCCGTCTTTTCCGGCGACCATAGATTCGGCTCTCCCCATGCATGCCGCAATTCCACGTTCCCGTGCCCGCCTCGTAGCAAAGGTGGTGACCGAGGTTTTCGCTCCCGCTGTGCTCCTCTCGGCACTGCTGTTGATCGTGAGCGTCCACACCGCGGGATTCGCCCGTGGCATCGGTTCCGGCCTGTTGGCCGTCCTGTTCGTCACGGGGCTTCCACTCGTCGCCGTGATCCTGATGGTGCGGGCAGGTAAGGTCACCGACCACCACATCAGCAACCGCCGGCAGCGCGCTCCGATCCTCTGCGGATCACTGGTTTCCATCGCCCTCGGCGTGTGGGTTCTTCAGCTGATCGACGCGCCGGCTGATCTGGTCCGTGCCGTCCTCAGTTCAGTGGCTGGGATCGTCGCGGTTCTCGTCGTCAACCTGGTCTGGAAACTCTCCGCCCACTCGGCCGTTGCGGTTTTCTTCTCGATGATCGTCCTGGTCCTCGTCGGCGTACCCGGCGTGGCCGCACTGGCGATTCCGGTGGCAGTGGGCTGGTCCCGAGTCGTACTGGGGGCTCACACTGTAGCCCAGGTCCTGGCGGGCTGGCTTGTCGGCGGAGGCATTGCACTGCTGTACCTGACGTTGGTCGCCTGATCCGCCGGCACCGACGACGACACGGGCGGAGAGGTTCAGGAGAGCCGGTGTGGGGTCAGCCCAGGCGCTTGGAGCTGTACCCCCGCGGCGTCCGGACGCCGGGACGCTGGAGCGGCACCCACAGCTTGTACCGGTCAGCCCGATAATAGGACACCGAAAAGTCCACCATCGTCCGCGAGACGTATGCGTGGCGCTGGATCTTGAGCAGTGGTGCACCCATTTCGACGTTGAGCAGCCTTGCGATGGACGGAGATGCTGCTGTCGCCTCGATGGTGTCTTCTCCCCACTCCATCACGAGCCCGTACTTCTCGCTGAGGACGTTGTAGAGCGACGTCGGCGGAGGTTGATCGAGGATACCCGGGACACGATGGGACGGGATGAAATTCTCGTCCACGCTCATCGGCTCCCCGTCGGCGAGGAGTTGGCGCCGAAACCGCACCACGGGCAGTCCGAGCTCCACCTGCAGTTCCCGGGCTACGTGCGGACTGGCTGCAATCTGTTCGAAGCTGAGCACATGGGCATCCGGAACCATGCCCCGGCGCAGCATCTCCTCGCTGTAGGAGGTCAGCTTCATCTGAAGGTCGAGCTTGGTATGGGCTACGAAGGTCCCCAGTCCGACAATACGCTCGAGCACCTCTTCGGCCACCAGTGCGTCGATGGCGTGGCGTACCGTCATCCGCGCCACTCCGAAATGGAGGGTGAGCTGACGTTCGGAGGGAATAGCGGCACCGGGTTCCCCGTGGTCGCGCACATAGTTCCGCAGGATCTCGCGGAGCTGGACGTGCTTGGCCACCGGAGAGGAATCATCCAAGGCGGCGACATCGATCAGCCTGGCCGCTCGCACCTTCGTCACCCCGTTTTTGTTTTACTTCCCGGCTACTTCGTCCCGGCCGGACCGGCCGTGCGAGCCGCCGCCCGGTATGCGACTAGTGGGCGTGGTCTCCGCGACTGTATTCGTACACCCAGCCGACCAGAGCGACGACCGCAAGTCCTGCCCCGATATAGAGGATCCACCAGCCGATAGCCAGGCCGAGGAAGCCTGTCGCCGAGGCGAGACCCAGGACGAGCGGCCACCAGCTCCAAGGGCTGAAGTGACCCTGCTCCCCCGATCCTTCGTGGATTTCGGCGTCGAGGCGGTCTTCGGGGCGAAGACCTACCCGTTTGCCGGTGAAACCGAGGTAGAAGCCGATCATGCCGGCGAGGCCGGCGGTGAGGAAGAGCCCCAGGAAGCCGACCGGTTCCTGCCATTCGACGAGGACACCGTAAACGGTTCCCACCAGGGCGAAAAAGGGCGCCAGATAGATGAAGAGCTTGGTTTCTACGCGCATGCCTTAGGCGTCCTTCCGGTCCGCAGCGCCCAGCGCCTGCCCAGCCGCACCGTCAGGGGTGTGGGTCTGCTGCAGTTCCGGGTGGTGGAGGTCAAGAGCTGGCCGCTCGGAGCGGATCCGGGGCAGCGAAGTGAAGTTGTGCCGTGGCGGTGGGCAGGAGGTGGCCCATTCGAGTGACGCCCCGAAGCCCCACGGGTCGTCGACTTCCACCTTCTTGCCGCTTCGCCAGGTGATGTACACATTCCAGAAGAACGGGATGAGCGATGCGCCCAGGACGAAGGAGGCGATAGTGGAGAACTGGTTCATCGCAGTGAAGCCGTCTTCCGGCAGGTAATCCGCATAGCGGCGAGGCATGCCGATGACGCCGAGCCAGTGCTGGATGAGGAACGTTCCGTGGAAGCCGAGGAACAGGAGCCAGAAATGGATCTTGCCGAGGCGCTCGTTGAGCATCTTGCCGGTGAACTTCGGCCACCAGAAGTAGAAGCCGGCGAACATCGCGAAGACCACGGTGCCGAACACCACGTAGTGGAAGTGGGCAACCACGAAGTAGGTGTCGGAAACATGGAAGTCCAGCGGCGGTGACGCGAGGATGATCCCGGTAAGCCCGCCGAAGAGGAAGGTGACGAGGAAGCCGAGGCTCCACAGCATCGGGGTTTCGAAGGTCAGGGACCCCCGCCACATGGTGCCGATCCAGTTGAAGAACTTCACCCCGGTGGGTACCGCGATCAGCATGGTCATGAAGGCGAAGAACGGCAGGAGCACCGCACCGGTGACGTACATGTGGTGCGCCCAGACCGTCACCGACAGCGCTGCGATGGCGATCGTCGCATAGACGATGCCCTTGTAGCCGAAGATCGGCTTCCTGCTGAACACCGGGAAGATCTCTGAGACGATGCCGAAGAAGGGCAGCGCGATGATGTACACCTCAGGGTGCCCGAAGAACCAGAACAGGTGCTGCCAGAGGATCGCCCCACCGTTCTCCGGATCGAAGATGTGGGCGCCGAAGCGGCGGTCGGCGCCGAGCGCGAAGAGCGCGGCGGCGAGTGGCGGGAACGCCATCAGCACGAGGATCGCCGTGACGAGGGTGTTCCAGGTGAAGATGGGCATCCGCCACATCGTCATTCCCGGAGCCCTCATGCAGATGATGGTCGTGATGAAGTTGACCGAGCCGAGGATGGTGCCGAACCCGGACAGCGCCAGGCCGAACACCCAGAGATCCCCGCCGATGCCGGGTGAGAAGGTAGTGCTCGACAGCGGGGCGTAGGCGAACCAGCCGAAGGAGGCTGCTCCCTGCGGGGTGATGAAGCCCGAGACGGCGATGGTGCTGCCGAAGAGGAAGAACCAGAAGGCCAGCGCGTTGAGCCGCGGGAAGGCGACGTCGGGCGCACCGATCTGCAGGGGCATGATGACGTTCGCGAATCCGGCGAACAGGGGTGTCGCGAACATCAGGAGCATGATGGTGCCGTGCATGGTGAACAGCTGGTTGTACTGCTCCTTCGTCTGAAGGATCTGCATGCCCGGCTCGAAGAGTTCGGCGCGGATGACCAGCGCCATGACTCCCGCGAAGCAGAAGAAGACGAACGAGGCGATGAGGTACATGTACCCGATGGTCTTGTGGTCGGTGGAAGTGATCCAGTTGACCACGATCCGGCCTTTTGACCTGGGGACCACGCGGGGAGCCGCTATCGTGCCGGCTTCCTCAAGGGTGTATTCGTAGGTTGACATCAGCTACTCCTGGCGGGGTCGAAGTCTGGATCCGCTTCCGGGTAGGAATCGCGGTCGTACTCGTCTCCGAGCTGGCCGTCTTCCAGTTGTGCCATCTGGCGATCGAACTCCTCCTGGGACACGACTGCCACATTGAAGAGCATCTCGGAGTGGTACTGGCCGCAGAGCTCGGCACATTTGCCGTCGAACGTTCCCTCCCGGGTGGGAGTGAGGTTGATGTAGTTCGTGCGCCCGGGATAGAGGTCACGCTTCTGGAGGAAAGCCGGAACCCAGAAGGAGTGCTGCACGTCGCGCGCATTCAGCTGGAGTTCGACCGACCGGTTGACCGGCAGGTAGAGCGTGGGAAGGGTTTCCGGAACGCCCGGCTCTCCCGTGAGATTCGCCTGGACCCCTACGGAGTACTTGTCCTCGTTGACGTAGTTGAAGTCCCAGGACCACTGCTTGCCGCGGACATCGACGATGACGTCCGGCTCTGCGACCCTCGCGTCGATCGCGCTCTGCTCACGCTCGGTGAAGTAGAAGAACACGAGGACCATGAAGAGCGGAATGGTCAGGTAGAAGACCTCGAGAGGCAGGTTGTAGCTCAACTGCCGGGGAAAGCCCGTGTCGTTGCGGCGGCGGCGGTATGCCACCATGCACCAGATGATCAGGCCCCACGTGATGATGCCGACCACAAGGGCCGCGATCCACGAGTTGACCCATAGGTCCATGATGATTCCCGTGTGGTTGGTGTTGTCGCGCTCGGCGGGCAACCAGCCCTTTTGGGCTTCAACTGAACAACCGGACAATAGCAGTGCGCCGCCCAGCGAGATGCTGGAGATCTTCGCGATCCTGGCTTTCCTGCTGCCGGTTCGGTCCTGCGAACTCACAGACGGACCTTCCTTCTCTACGCGTGTTGCCACCCGCAGTCTGCTGCAGTCCGGGGTGCACATCCAGTTTTACTACTCACTGTAGAGCTTACCCTCAGTCGGGGCCATCCTGTGACAAGCAAAAGGGCCGTCCCGCACCGGGAACGGTGCTTTGGAACGGCCCTCGAGACGTGCTAAAGGAGTGCTAGTGGAAGGAATCTCCGCAGGCGCAGGATCCGCCGGCGTTGGGGTTGTCGATAGTGAAGCCCTGCTTGGAAATGGTGTCCTCGAAGTCGATCGAGGCGCCCGACAGGTAAGGGACGCTCATCTTGTCGACGATGACCTCGACGCCGTCGAAATCCTTGACCGCATCGCCGTCGAGCACGCGCTCATCGAAATACAACTGATAGATCAGGCCCGAGCAGCCGCCGGGCTGGACAGCGACGCGGAGGCGCAGGTCGGTGCGGCCCTCCTGCTCGAGAAGGCTGCGGACCTTCCCTGCGGCGACGTCGGAAAGCTTGACCTCGTGCTCGGCAAGGTTTGCCTCTGCCTGCTCGGTGCCGGTTTCGGTGGTGGAAGTGCTCATTGTGTCTCTCCTAGCTCGGATCCGTTGCTGAAACGACCGCGTCGGTTCCGTCCACGGTGTCGAAGTGCGCGGGTTGGTCCAATGGTACGCCGGTCCTGCCAAGCGGCACGGCAACCATTACAACGCACGGAGCGCCCATTTCATTTCCTCGGGCGGCTCACGGGCGGCGAATCACGCGCTGCGCAGACCGCCGTCGTTGATGCGGGCCAGCAGGAGTGCCTCGGCGAGGACCGCCTTGCGGAACTCGTCGAGGTGCAGCGACTCGTTGGCACTGTGTGCCCGGGAGTCCGGGTCCTCGACGCCGGTGATCAGGATCTGGGCCGCCGGGAACAGTTCGGTCAGGTCGGCGATGAAGGGAATGGAGCCTCCCATGCCGGCCTCGACGGCGGCAACGCCCCATGCCTCTTCGAGTGAGGCGAGGGCAAGCTGCGAGGCCGGTTCCGACGTGTCGGTCGAGAACGGGCTGCCTGTCTCCCCCGCCGTGAACAGGACACGGGCGCCGAAGGGTGCGTTGGCCTCTACATGGGCCTGCACCGCACGCATCGCCTCCTCCGGGTCCTGGCCGGGGGCGAGACGGAGACTGAACTTCGCCTTCGCCCGGGGAAGGAGGGTGTTCGAGGAGAGCGCCACACTGGGAATGTCCATCCCGATGATGGACAGCGCCGGCTTGTGCCACAGCCGGGACGCGATCGATCCCGTGCCGGCGAGGCGGACGCCGTCGAGCACCGAAGCATCAGCCCGGTAGTCCCGTTCGTCGTAGTCGACCGACGCGGAGTCGCCGCCGACGAGTCCCGGGATGCAGACGTCCCCGGCGTCGTCGTGGAACGTGGAGATCAGGCGCGCCAACAGGGTCGGCGCGTCAAGCACCGGGCCCCCGAACATGCCCGAGTGCACCGCGTGGTCGAGTACCTGCACCTCGACGGTGCCGTCCACCAGTCCGCGCAGGCTGGTGGTGAGGGCAGGCACACCCACCTTCCAGTTGCTCGAGTCGGCCACCACGATGACGTCGGCGGTGAGGAGGTCGCGGTGCGTCTCGAGGAACTTCCGGAAGGTGGGTGATCCGGCCTCCTCCTCGCCCTCGATGAAGAGGGTGACGCCCACCCCGAAACCGGTCCCGAGGACTTCGGTGAGCGACCGCAGCGCTCCGACATGCGCCAGAATCCCCGCTTTGTCGTCGGCTGCACCCCTTCCGTACAGGCGGCCGTTCCGCTCGACTGCCGTGAACGGTTCGCTCTCCCACAGATCCGGGTCCCCCGGCGGCTGGACATCATGGTGGGCGTAGAGAAGCACGGTCGGCTGGCCTTCCGCCGCGGGTCGGCGGGCGACGACGGCAGGACCGCCGGGGACGCCGTCGTTGTCCACGCGGAGGATGGAGACCTCGTCGATGCCGGCATCGCGGATGAGCTGCGCAACGGCTTCGGCGCTGCGGTCCAGCTCGTTCGGGTCGAAAGCCTCCCAGGCGATGCCCCGGATATTTACCAGGGAGGTCAGCTGCTCGACGATCCGGGGGAAATCGGCGTCGACGCTGGCGCTGAGTGCCTGCGCGCTCGGATGGGTGCGGTCGGCCGTCGGAGCGGCCTGTTCGAAGGAGTTCATGGCATCGACCCTACACACGCCGAGGCCCGGATCAGCGGACCGGCCGCACCGTACGGGTGGAATGGTGGTGCCGGGGCGGCGGGTATCCTGAGAGTGTGTTTGGACGAAAGAAAGACGCCCCAGCGGCTCAGGAAGTTATCGACAGTACCCGCCCCGAGGCGAGAGGGAGCACACGCGTTTCCGGCAAGGGAGCACCCACTCCCAAACGGAGCGTTCAGGAAGCCGCGCGGAAGCGGCCCCTGGTTCCTCATGACCGCAAGGCGGCGCGCGAGCAGGGCAAATCCGCTGCGCGCGATGATCGTGCGCGGATGCGGCAGGCGCTGGACACCGACGACGAGCGTTACCTCCCACTGCGGGACAAGGGCCCCAACCGGCGCTATATCCGCCAGTTCGTCGACGCCCGCTGGAACATCGGAGAGTTCCTGATGATCGCGGCGCTGGTGTTCGTGGTCCTCAGCTTCTTCCAGTCACTCGCAGTGCAGAGCGCCGTCCTTTTCGCTTTCTGGGTGCTGATCATGGCCGTGATCCTCGACTGCGTCCTCCTCCGGCGCAAGCTCAAGGCCAAGCTCACCGCCAAGTTCGGCGGTCCGCTGTCCGGCGACCTCTGGTACGGCATCACGCGTGCACTGCAGCTGCGACGCCTGCGCCTGCCCAAGCCGCAGGTGAAGCGTGGAGCCTACCCCTCCTGATACGGAGGTGATTGCGCCGCCGTGCTTCGATGACCCTCAGCGGAGGCGCTTGGCCAGGCTGCGGTTGATGCGGGCGGCCCAGAACGGACCCTCGTAGAGGAACGCCGTATACCCCTGCACCAGGGTGGCACCGGCAGCCAGCCGGGCCGCGACGTCGTCGGCGTCCTCGACCCCGCCCACCGACACGATCGCGAGGTTCTCGCCCACTGCTGCCCGTAGCCTCTTGAGGACTTCCATCGAGCGGGCCTTCAGCGGAGCGCCGCTCAAGCCGCCGACGCCGAGCGCGATGACCGCGTCGGGATCCGTGCGGAGACCGGACCTGGTAATGGTGGTGTTGGTGGCCACGATGCCATCGAGGCCGAGCTTCAGCGCCAGCGCGGCGACGTCGTCGATGTCCTGGTCCGTCAGGTCCGGCGCGATCTTCACCAGCAACGGGACGGAACGACCCGCCGCGCCGTCCGCGGTCTCCCGCACAGCGGTGAGCAGCGGTTCGAGCGACGCAACGTTCTGGAGCAGGCGGAGGCCCGGGGTGTTCGGCGAACTGACGTTCACCACGAGGTAGTCGGCAGCGGGTGCAAGTTCCCGCGCGCTGGTCAGGTAATCCGCAGTCGCCCGGCGGAGGTCCACGTTCTTCGTCTTGCCGATGTTCACGCCCACGATGGGCCGGTTCACACCGTAGCGCTGCTCGAGCCGCGTCCGTGCCGACACCAGGCGGGGCGCCACGGCGGCGGCGCCGTCGTTGTTGAAGCCCATCCGATTCAGGACGGCGCGGTCCTCGACGAGCCGGAACAGGCGGGGGCGCGGGTTGCCGGGCTGCGCGGCCCCCGTGATCGTCCCGATTTCGACATGGCCGAACCCGAGCGCCGTCAGCGACAGGATCCCCCGCCCTGCCTTGTCGAAGCCTGCCGCCAGGCCGAACGGGGACGGGAACTCGAGACCGAACGCAGATGTCCTGAGGTTGGGGTGCGGCGCGCAGAAGCGGCGCAGCGCCCATCCCGCAGGCGTCCGGTCAACGGTCCGGATCAGCGTTGCACCGAGAGTGTGTGCGCGCTCCGCGTCCATGCCGGCGAAGGCAAGGCGGAAGAACGCTGGGTAGATACGCATGCTAATAAAGTCCCACGTTTGGCGGCGCTCGAACAACTTCGGCATTGGACGGGCGTTATCCTCGGGAGAATGAGCTTGCTGTGGGAGCCGGACTATTTGGGCCCTGATTACCGGATGGCCGAGCTCGGGCTTCCACCCGACGACGAAGGACCCTGCACCGCAACCCTCGTTGCCCATGAGCCGCAGGAGGGACTCCCCCCGGCATCCGTTCCTGACGGCGGATCCCGCACCGTTCGCGCCGTCCTGTACGTGCACGGCTGGAGTGACTATTTCTTCCAGAAAGCGACGGCGGAGTTCTTCACAGCCCGCGGCGTGGCATTTTTCGCGTTGGACCTCCGGAAGTTCGGCAGGAGCCTTCGACCCTGGCAGACCCCTGGCTTCACCACGGACCTCGCTGAATACGACGCCGACATCAGCGCCGCGGTCGACGCCCTCACCGACACACTCCGACACCGCAACGGAGCGGACGCCGTCGTCCTCCTCAGCGTGATGGCTCACTCGGCCGGAGCCCTGACCGCCGCTCTCTGGGCCGCACGGAACCCCGGCACCGCCCATTCCCTCGTCCTCAACGGCCCCTGGCTGGACACCCAGGGCAGTGCACTGTTGCGTTCCGCGACGCAGGGCCTGCTGGAAACGGTCAGCCGCTTCCGCCCGAAAGCCCGGCTCCGCGTTCCCGAGCTCGGCTTCTACTGGCGGAGCATCAGCCGGAGCGCCGAGGGCGAGTGGGATCTGGAACCCTTTTGGCGGCCCGAGACGGGGTTCCCGTTGCGGGCCGGTTGGCTGGCCGCGATCCTCTCGGGTCAAGCCGAGGTGGCCCGCGGCCTCTCG
The DNA here is from genome assembly GCF_015751955.1 of Arthrobacter sp. CAN_A214. NCBI lineage: Bacteria > Bacillati > Actinomycetota > Actinomycetes > Micrococcales > Micrococcaceae > Arthrobacter > Arthrobacter sp. CAN_A214. The sequence goes on along the minus strand of NZ_JADOUU010000002.1, from coordinate 307,755 downwards.
TTGCCCATGCCGGTGCTCGTGCTGGCCTCTTCTTCCTCGACCATCGGCACCACCTGGAACGACGCGATGCTCGAGTCCGACAGTGTCCTGGACGTCTCGGTAATGGTGCGTCGCGCCGTCGAACTGGGGTCCTGCGTGACCGTGTGCCGTTTCGACGGCGCACTGCATGACGTCCTGCTCTCCCGCCCGCCGGTCCGGTCCCGGGCATACCTGCAGCTGGGCCGCTGGCTCGACGCCTATGGCTTCCGGGACGGGGAGGAACCCGGCTCCTGACAACTGCTCCCTACGCCGGGCCGGTACCTGACGCGGCGCGGTCCACGGCCCCGCCGTACCGCCGGTCGCGCGCCGCATATTCCTCGATGGCGCGCCACAGGGTCCGGCGGTCCACGTCAGGCCACAGGGTGTTCATGAAGACCATCTCGGCATAGGCGGACTGCCACAGGAGGAAGTTCGACAGTCGCTGTTCCCCGGAGGTCCGCAGGAACAGGTCCACGTCCGGCAGGTCGGGCTCGTCGAGGAAGCGCTGAATGGTCTTCTCGCTCACCGTCGACGCCCGCAGCTTCCCGGCCGCTACCTGTTCGGCGATCGCCTTCGCCGCGTCGGCGATCTCGGCACGCCCGCCGTAGTTCACGCACATGTTCAGTGTGCACGTGGCGTTTCCCCGCGTGTATCGCTCGGCTTCCTCGAGTTCGTTGATGACCGACTGCCACAGCCGGGGCCTCCGTCCCGACCAGCGGATCTCCACGCCCCACTCATTGAGCTGGTTCCGCTGCCGCCGCAGCACGTCCCTGCTGAAGCCCATGAGGAACCGCACCTCGTCGGGCGAGCGCTTCCAGTTCTCCGTCGAGAAGGCATACACCGACACATGACGGACGCCGATCTCGATCGCTCCCGCCATGACGTCGAGCAGGGCCGCTTCGCCCGCCCGGTGACCCTCCGTCCGTGGAAGCCCGCGCTCGTTCGCCCAGCGCCCATTGCCGTCCATGACGATCGCCACGTGCTGCGGAACGAACTGCGGAGGGATCGGCGGGGCTTTCTCACCGCTGGGGTGCGGTTCCGGTGGTCGAGGCGGCAGTGCCGGGTTCTTCATACACGCTCCACATGCTTGAGGGATTTGACGACGCGTTCGAGGTGCCACTGCAGGTAACCCGCCACGAGTCCCGCAGCCTCCCGTCGTGCCTGGTTGTCCGAAGCATCGGCGGCGTCCCAGTCCCCCGTCAGCAGCGCTGCGAGCAGTGCCATGGTGGAGCCCGACGGCGACGCCGCGCCCGGCGGGCGGCAGTTCGCGCACACCGCACCGCCGAGAGCCGCCGAGAAGGCATCGTGCGGCCCCGGCGAGCCGCACCGGGCGCAGTCGGTGAAGCTCGGTGCCCACCCGGCGATGGAGAGCGCCCGCAGCAGGTACGAGTCGAGGATCAGTTCTGCCGGGTGGAGCCCCCTGCTCAGCGCCGAGAACGCACCGGCCACCAGGGCATAGTGTGCACCTGATCCTTCACTGCCGATGTCCGTGAGCCGTTCGGCCGTCTCGGCGATGGCAGTGGCGGCGGTATAGCGGCCGTAGTCGGCCGCTATACCGTGCCCGTAGGCTCCCTTGGTCTGCGCCTGGGTGACGACGTCGAGGTTGCGCCCTGACGCGAGCTGCAGGTCCACGGCCATGAACGGCTCGAGGCGTGAGCCGAATTTGCTGCTCGTCCTGCGGACGCCCTTGGCTACAGCCCGGACCTGCCCGTGCTCGCGGGTCAGCAGGACGATGATCCGGTCCGCCTCACCGAGCTTGTAGGTCCGCAGGACCACTCCCTCGGAGCGGTAGGTCCGGGATGCTGATGCTGATGCTCTTGACACTCCCCCAGTCTCCCACCTCGTTCCTACCTCGTTCCCACCGGGAGCCCTGGGGCAGGATCTGGCACTCCAGCAGGGTCAGTCGCTGTCCCGGATGGCGCGGTTGACGGCGGACACGACGGCCTTGAGTGCTGCCATGGTGGTGTTGGCATCGATTCCGATACCCCAAAGGACCCGTTCGCCGACGGCGCACTCGACGTAGGCGGCTGCCCTCGCGTTCCCTCCGGAGGACAGCGCATGCTCCGTATAGTCGAGCACGCGCACGTCCACCCCGTCCTGGCCGAGGATCTCCAGCAGGGCCGCGATCGGACCGCTCCCCTGTGATGACCGCCGCTGCTGCACGCCGTCCACCACAAGGGTCGCGGTGAGCTTGAACTGGCCGTCCTCGGCTGTGTCGGTGTTCACCGAGGTGAGGGCGTAGTGGCCCCACTGCCCGGCGCTGCCTGCGCCCGGCTCCCCGGCTGCGCGCGTCGGCAGGTACTCGTCCTGGAAAGCGGCCCACAGCTGGGGTCCGCTGATCTCGCCGCCCACGGTCTCGGTGCGGCGTTGGATGACCCCGGAAAATTCGATCTGTGCGCGCCGTGGCAGGTCGAGGCTGTGTTCGTTCTTGAGGAGGTATGCCACGCCGCCCTTGCCCGACTGCGAGTTGACCCGGATGACTGCCTCATAGCTGCGGCCGATGTCCTTGGGGTCGATCGGCAGGTAGGGGACGCCCCAGGGAATGTCATTGACAGTGGCACCGGCGGCTGCGGCGTCGCGCTCCATGCTGTCGAAGCCCTTTTTGATGGCGTCCTGGTGGGAGCCGGAGAAGGCAGTGAACACGAGGTCACCGCCGTACGGGGAGCGCTCGGGCACCGCCAGCTGGTTGCAGTATTCGGCGGTGCGGCGGATGGCATCCATGTCGGAGAAGTCGATCTGCGGGTCGATGCCCTGGCTGTAGAGATTCATCCCGAGGGTCACGAGATCGACGTTGCCCGTCCGCTCGCCGTTCCCGAAGAGGCATCCCTCGATGCGGTCCGCTCCCGCCAGATAGCCCAGTTCCGCCGCGGCAACGCCCGTTCCGCGGTCATTGTGCGGGTGGAGGGACACGATGATGTTGTCGCGGTTCTCCAGGTTCCGGCACATCCATTCGATGGAATCGGCGTAGACGTTGGGGGTAGCCATCTCCACGGTGGCCGGCAGGTTGAGGATCATCTGGCGGTCCGCTGACGCTTCGAAGACCGTTGCCACCTCGTTGCTGATGCGTGCTGCAAAATCGAGTTCGGTGCCGGTGAAGGACTCCGGTGAGTACTCGTACGTGACGTGGGTGTTGCCGAGGCTCTCCTCGAACTTGCGGCAGAGCCTCGCGCCCTGCAGCGCGATATCGATGATGCCGTCGCGGTCCTGGTTGAAGACGACCCTGCGCTGGAGCACGGAGGTGGAATTGTAGAGGTGCACGATCGCACGGTCCGCGCCCTCAAGGGATTCGTAGGTGCGCTCGATCAGGTGCTCACGGGCCTGCGTGAGGACCTGGATGGTGACGTCGTCGGGGATGCGGTCACCCTCGATGAGCTGCCGGACGAAGTCGAAATCGGTCTGTGACGCCGACGGGAAGCCCACCTCGATCTCCTTGTAGCCCATGCCGACCAGGAGGTCGAACATCCGATGCTTGCGCTCGGGGCTCATGGGGTCGATCAGCGCCTGGTTTCCGTCCCGGAGGTCCACCGCGCACCAGCGCGGCGCCTTGGTGATCAGCTTGTCCGGCCAGGTGCGGTCCGGGAGTTCAACGGTGATCTGATCCTGGAACGGCGTGTATTTGGAGAACGGCATTCCGGAGGTTTTTTGTGCGTTTCGCATGGGGGCTGGCCTTATCTCTTGAACCTACTAAGCGCTGGCGGCCGGGCAACACGGACTCCGCAGCGAGGTGTGGCCAGCAGCTGAAACAAGCTCGGGGGCTTAGGAAACCTCGCCGCGGCAGATAAGAAGGGTCAGCTCTGCGCGCATTTTTCCACGATAGCACGCCACCTAGAATGGGCTTTTGGCGCAGTGCCGGCAGAACCGATGGGGAATTGACGAAGGAGCACCAATGGTAGAGACCAGGAACTATGCGAACGCCGTGGAAACCGGCGTCCGCCCGCAGGACGACCTTTTCCGTTCGGTGAACCACGAGTGGCTGGAAGTCACCGACATTCCGGAGGACCGGTCACAGGAGGGCTCCTTCACGGCCCTGCGTGACGCTTCGGAGCTCGCCGTGCGCAGCATCATCGAGTCCGTCGCTCCCAGCGACAGTGCAGGTGACAGTACAGGCGACAGCACGAAGATCGGGACGCTCTACGCGGATTTCCTGGATACCGCGCGCATCGCCGAGCAGGGCCTTGCCCCCGTCGAAGGCATGCTCACCCGCATCGACAGCGTGTCGGATACGGAGGGACTGATCCGCCTGAGTGCCGAGTTCACGCGGTCCGGCATCCAGGGAGTCTGCGCGCCGTATGTCAGCAACGACGCCGGTAATCCCGACCGGTACCTGCTGCACGTGTACCAGTCGGGGCTCGGCATGCCCGACGAGTCCTATTACCGGGAGCCGCAGTTCGTCGGAACCCGCGAAAAATACCGCTCCCTGCTCGAGGAGCTCTTCGAACTGGCCGGCTATGCCGGGGCTCGCCAGGCCGCAGCACGCGTACTCGAGTTGGAGACGGTACTTGCAGCGTTCCACATGAGCACGGTGGACCGCCGGGACCCGCAGAAAACCTACAATCCGACCACCCTGGAGGGTGCGGCCGGGCTGGCCTCCTTCACGGACGCGTGGCTGTCGGTGATCACTGACGATGCCTCCCAGGCAGCAGAGCTGGTGGTGTCGCAGCCGGACTACCTGGTCGGCGTCGAGGGCGCGCTGTCGACGGTGCCGTTGCCTGCCTGGAAGGACTGGCTTGCGAGCCGCGTCCTTCTCTCCGCGGCGGACTACCTCGACGAGCCGTTCGTCGATGTCGTTTTCGCCTTCTACGGAACGCACCTCGCCGGCACCCCCCGGCTCAAGGAGCGCTGGAAGCGGGGTGTCGCACTGGTGGAAGGGTCGCTCGGAGAAGCGGTCGGCAGGGAGTACGTGGCACGGCACTTTCCGGAGAGCCACAAGCAGCAGATGCTCGAGCTGGTGGCGAACCTCATCGAAGCCTACTCGAGGAGCATCTCGTCCCTGGCCTGGATGAGTGAGGAGACCCGAGACAAGGCGCTGCTGAAGCTTTCCCAGTTCACCACGAAGATCGGTTACCCGGACGAGTGGATCGACTATGCACGGCTGGACATCAGGGCGGGCGACCTGTTCGGCAACGTCTGCCGCGCGAGCGAGTTCGAACACCGGCGCCAGCTGGGCAAGCTCGGCGGACCGATCGACCGCGGGGCCTGGTTGATGACCCCCCAGACGGTCAATGCGTACTACATGCCCACCATGAATGAGATCGTTTTCCCGGCAGCCATCCTCCAGCCGCCGTTCTTCGATGCCGGTGCTGATCCGGCGGTGAACTACGGCGCCATCGGCGCCGTCATCGGGCATGAGATCGGGCACGGCTTCGACGACAAGGGGTCCCAGTTCGACGGCCGCGGCGCGCTGGCCAACTGGTGGTCGGACAAGGACCGGTCGGCCTTCGACGCCCTCACGTCACAGCTCGTCGACCAGTACGCCGTCCTGGCGCCCGTGGAGGCGCCCACCCAGACTGTGAACGGCGAACTGACCCTGGGGGAGAATATCGGCGATCTCGGTGGTCTCAGCATCAGCTACCTGGCCTATCTCATCAGTCTCGACGGCGCCGAAGCACCGGTCCTTGACGGACTGACGGGCGCACAGAGGTTCTTCTCCTCGTGGGCTCGCTGCTGGCGCCAGAAGATTCGCCCTGAAGAGGCGGCACGCCGCATCACGGTCGACCCGCACTCACCGAACGAGTTCCGGTGCAATCAGGTGGTGCGGAATCTCGACGAGTTCCACGAGGCGTTCGCAACCACCCCGGGGGACGGCCTCTGGCTGGAACCGGACCAGCGCGTCCGTATCTGGTGACGGTTCGGTTCGGTAACCTCGGCTGCGCTAGAACCCCGATGCCTGCTGGCACACCTCTTCCTCGGCGGTCTGTCCTTGCAGCTGGCCACCCAGCGGATCGGGTTTGACGGTGACACCTGTCAGGAAGTCGGCTCCCACCAGCACTTCGACGCCGACGGCCGAGGGACTGGGGATCAGCTGGGCAGCATCGATCCCGAACAGGGCCGCGATCTCCGCTGCTGCGGCGTCGTAGCCGGCGCCGAAGTACACCTGGGTGACCGGCGCTCCAATCGATTCCAGTGTCTGGGCTGATTCATAGCCCTCCGCCACCAGCATCGCCTGCACCCGGGTCGCGCGTGCTGCGGATCCGGTACCGTTCACCACGGTGACCGGAACGGCGGCGGCGTCGATGGCGGGGCGTGCGGGAGCCGGCGCCTCGGTCTCGTCCGAACCGGAGTCCCCGGAGGGCGCCGGCGACGGTGAGGGGGACGGCTCGGTGAGGCTGCGGTCCTCGCGCATCGCGGCGAACAACGGCTCGGCCGCTTCCTCATCCAGGACCAGCCGGTTGGGATCCAGTTCCCAGGGCATGGTCGGTACAGTCACGAAGGCCATGTTGCCAAGGTCCACGTCCTTGACCCGGTCGGCCAGCTTCAGGAGGGCCGTCACCTGGGACAGGCCGTCATCGACCGTCAAATTGCGCGTGATCGTCTCGGCGATGGAGTAGAGCCGGGGAAGATTGCTCAGGGTTTCCTCGGCCTGGACCTTCCGCGCCATCGAGGCGAGAAAGGCCTGCTGTGCCTTGATTCTTCCGGCATCGCCGCCGTCGCCGAAAGCATGGCGCGTCCTCAGGAACGCCAGGGCCTGCTCGCCCTCCACCTCGCTGGTTCCCGCGGGTAGGCTCAGCCCCGAGTACTCGTCCTCCACGGGCTCGGTGACACAGACCTCGACGCCGCCGAGGGTTTCCGAGAGTTCCTTCACGGCGTCGAAGTCGGCCATCATGAAGTGGTCGATGCTCAGGCCTGTCAGGCTGTTGATTGCTGCAACAGTACAGCCCGGTCCGCCGGAGGCAAGGGCACCGTTGAGCTGGCCGAGGTCCATGGCCGTCGAGCGTTCTCCGCCGGCCGGCGGAAGGCAACTGGGCAGGGGAACCAGAAGGTCCCGCGGAAAACTGAGGACCGTCACGTCCTCGCGGTCCGCGGAGAGGTTCATCAGCATCATCACATCGGAGTTTCCGCCTCCCGGGGGAAGGGTTTCTCCCCCCGCGGTCTTGCCGCCGGGGCGGGTGCGGGTGTCGGTGCCGAGGATCAGGATCTGCACCGGGTCGGTGTTCAGGTCCACCGGCAGCGCCGATTCCTGGCCCGACCCCAGGTTGAGGGGCTGCGTGTCGACGTTCGCCTGGAGACGGAACAGCTGGATGGCGACGAATCCGACGAGCGCAACCAGCACGGCGGCGAGCGTGAACGCGACCATCACCAGGCCGCGCCCGGCACGCGTTCTTCCCAGGTGGCGGCCGCCCGGGATCCCTACGACATCCCGGTCGCCGGAGTCGGGAACGGAAGCACCGGCGGGCCGGATCGAACGTCGGTTGCTCATGAATGGCCTCTTCCACATGGGTAGGGCTCTGCCAGCGTCAGAACCCCAGACGAACGAGCTGCTTCGGGTCGCGCTGCCAGTCCTTGGCAATCTTCACATGAAGGTCGAGGTAAACGCGGGTACCGAGCAGTGCTTCTATTCCGCGCCGGGCATTGGTCCCCACCTCGCGGAGCCGTGCACCACCCTTGCCGATGATGATCGCCTTCTGGGAGGACCGCTCCACATAGAGGTTCACATAGACAGTGAGCATCGGGTCGTCGTCCGGGCGGCCTTCCCGTTGCACCATCTCCTCGACCACCACCGCCAGGGAGTGCGGAAGCTCGTCACGGACGCCTTCGAGGGCGGCCTCGCGCACCAGCTCCGCCACCATGACCGCTTCGGGTTCATCGGTCAGTTCGCCGCCCGGGTACAGTACGGGCGAAAGCGGCATCTGCCTGCTGAACACCTCTCCCACGGTCTCCACCTGGAATCCGTCCGCTGCCGACACCGGCACGATATCCGTCCAGCCGTCCGCTCCGAGGACATCGGTTCCCAGTTTGGCCACGGCGAGGAGCTGTTCCGTCAGCGCCTGCCGGTCCACGAGGTCGGTCTTGGTGACGACGGCGATAAGTGGCTTGCGCCTGAGCCGCCCCAGCTGCTCCGAGATGAACCGGTCACCCGGACCGATCTTCTCATTCGCCGGCAGGCAGAAGCCCACGGCGTCGACTTCGGAGAGCGTGTCCGCGACCAGGTCGTTGAGCCGCTGGCCCAGGAGCGTGCGCGGACGGTGGAGGCCCGGCGTATCCACGAGGACAACCTGGGAGTCCTCCCGGTTGACGATCCCACGGATCGTGTGGCGGGTCGTCTGAGGTTTGGCCGAAGTGATGGCGACCTTCTGCCCCACCAGGGCATTGGTCAGGGTGGACTTGCCCGCATTCGGCCTGCCCACCAGGGACACGAACCCGGCCCTGTGATTATCGCCACTCATGTTCTGCCGCCATTTCCTTCTCGTTGGTGTGCTGGTCCGGGAAATCCTGCTCCCGCAGGAAGACGATGATGTGTGACACCCGGTTCCGGCGGCCCTCAAGCCGCTCGGCGCGCAGGCCTATACCATCAATTGTCACCTCACTGCCGACAATCGGCACCCTCCCGAGGGTCTTCGCCAACAGGCCACCTACGGTGTCGACTTCCTCGTCCTCGAGGTCGATGCCGAACAGTTCACCCAGATCGTCGATCGCCATGCGGGCGCTCACCCGGTAGGTGCCGTCGTCGAGCTGTTCCTGCTCCGGAACCTCGGAATCGTACTCGTCGACGATCTCGCCGACAATCTCCTCGATGAGGTCCTCCAGCGTCACCAAACCGGCCGTTCCGCCGTACTCGTCGATGACGATCGCCACATGCGTCGATTCGCGCTGGAGCTCCTGGAGGAAGTCCCCGACCGGTTTCGACTCCGGAACGTAGCGCACCTCGCGGCATACCGGATCCACCGATCGGCTCTGGCTCTGCGGCGGACGTCCATGCAGCTCAGCAACCACATCCTTGAGGTACAGGATGCCCAGGATGTCGTCGGAGCTCTCTCCGATGACTGGAACGCGCGAGTAGCCGGAACGCAGGAACAGCGACAACGCCTGATGCAGGGTCGAACCGGATTCGAGAGTGACCATGTCGGTTCGCGGAACCATGACGGCGCGCACCTTGGTGTCGCCGAGTTCGAAGACGGAGTGGATCAGTTCGGCCTCGTTGTCCTCGATCATCTCCGCGTCGCTTGCACGGGACAGCAACTCCCGGAACTCCTCCTGCGTGAAGAACGCGGCTTCATCGAGCGACGCCCCCGGCGTCACCGTGCTGCCGATGCGCACGAGCCACTGTGGAACGGGACCGAGCAGCGTGCACAGCAGTGAGACGAAACCCGCGGTGAACTGCACGACGGCGGACGCGTGGGCGCGGCCCAGCTGGCGGGGTGAGACCCCGACGAGGACGAAACCGATGCCTGCCATCACTGCGGTCGCCAGGAGCCCGGCGAGCCATACGTTGTCGAGCACGTCGTGGAACAGGATGGCGACGGCAACAGCTCCCGCCATCTCGAACCACACCCGCCAGAAACGGAGCGCATGCATGTGGGCAACCGGCGATTCGAGGATCCGGCGGAGCGACGCCCCTTTCGCGGACTGCAGCAGGGCTTCGCCGTCCTGCCGTGGGAGGTAGCTGAACGCCGCCTCCGCTGCGGTGACGAGGGCCGCGATGAGGATGAAGGACAGGCCCATGAGCGCGAGGAGCCAGATGATCAAGCGGTTGTCTCCTGGGGTGCCTGTCCGCCGAGGAACTCGGTGAGCAGTTGGCGCTGCAACCCGAACATCTCTTTTTCTTCCTCTGGCTCGGCATGGTCGAATCCGAGGAGGTGGAGGATTCCGTGAGTGGTCAGGAGCATCAGTTCCTCCCCGGTGCTGTGGCCGGCGGCTTCGGCCTGGCTCGTGGCCACCTCGGGGCACAGCACGACGTCGCCCAGCATGCCTGCAGGCGTCAGGCGGCCGGCGGTGCCTGGCCTCAGTTCATCCATGGGGAAGGAGAGGACATCTGTGGGCCCCGGCTCGTCCATCCACTCCACGTGGAGCTTCTCCATGGCCGCGACGTCGACGAGGATGATGGAGAGCTCCGCTTCGGGGTGGACGAACATCGCCTCGAAGATGAAGTTGGCGAGGCGCACCAGCGTCGTCTCGTCCGCCTCGAAGCCGGACTCGTTGTTGACCTCGACACTCACGCGGAACCCGGCTTCGACCCGTTGCGGGAATATCCCGCGGCCTGGGCTTCATCCCACCTGCTGTAGGCGCTCACGATGTCCCCGACGAGCCGGTGACGGACGACGTCCGAAGCGTCGAGCTCTGCGAAGTGGACATCGGCAACTCCCTGAAGGATCTCGCTGACCACGCGTAGCCCCGAGCTCGTTCCTCCGGGAAGGTCGACCTGGGTGACGTCGCCGGTGACCACCATCTTCGCGCCGAAACCCAGGCGCGTCAGGAACATCTTCATCTGCTCCGGTGTGGTGTTCTGCGCCTCGTCGAGAATGATGAACGCGTCATTGAGGGTTCGTCCGCGCATATAGGCGAGGGGTGCGACTTCGATGGTGCCTGCAGCCATCAGGCGGGGGATGGAGTCGGGATCCATCATGTCGTGCAGTGCGTCATACAGCGGGCGCAGGTAGGGATCGATCTTGTCGCTGAGCGTTCCCGGCAGGAATCCGAGCCGCTCCCCCGCCTCGACGGCCGGGCGGGTCAGGATGATGCGGTTCACTTCCTTCTGCTGCAGGGCCTGGACGGCCTTGGCCATGGCGAGATAGGTCTTGCCGGTTCCGGCGGGCCCGATGCCGAAGACGATCGTGTTGCTGTCGATGGCATCGACATAGGTGCTTTGATTGAGGGTCTTCGGACGGATGGTGCGCCCACGTGACGTCAGGATGTTCACCGAAAGGGCGGTCGAGGGGCGGCCGGCGCTCTGCGTCTTCAGCATGGAGATCAGCTGATCGAGCACCTGCGGGCTCATGGGAGCGTTCTTGTCCGCCATGCTCCGGATCTCCTCGACAAGCCGCTCCGTCCTCAGGACGTCCGCGGCTGGACCTGTGATGGTGAGTTCATTCCCCCGCGCCTGGAGTTCCACGCCTGGAAAGGAGGTTTCGATGAGCTGCAGCGCTTCGTCGTTCGTGCCCAGCGCCTGGACCATCTGTTCGCCCGATTCGAATCTCAGAATCCTGGTGTCTAGTCCTGCTGCGTTGATTCCTGTAGTGCTCGGTGTGGTGCCCGGTGAGAATTCGCTCATAGCACGGCCGTTCGGCCTTTGATCGCCCCTTATCTGCTGAAGTTTCCTTGGTTAATGGTACGGCACGGCAACCGGAGGGCCTCTGAACTTCCCTTGAAGCGAAAGACCAAATCCGCCTCTGCCGGCGATCGGAGTCGAGCGATCAAAGATCCCAACTTCGCATCAGCTTCGTATCGATACCGTTTCAGTAGTGGCGGCACTGCACCTTTCCAGTGCTCGCCCGCGGTGGCTGTGCCAAGCTTTTATCCGGATATAGCGACGGTGCTTCGAATGCACCCCGCTGCGCCGCGGTGCACCGGAATTGTTCGGAAGGGAAGGAGGCAGATGGGCAACTCGAATCCACTACGCGAAAGCCGGCTCGGCCTTCGCGGTCTCCTGTTCTCCACCGGAGGGGTGCTCCTGGTCAGCAGCCTCCTCTTACTACCGGGCTGCACCGGGTTCTACAGCGGCGAACCTGAAACCCCGTCGGCACCGTCGAGCTCCGATGTCGTCGCCGCCGACCTCGGGTCGCAGGCCGCGGCGCGGCAGGAGCCGGACACGCAGAGCTCAGCGCCGAGCACCGTCCTTCCGGTGTACTGGCTGGGCCGCGCCGGGGACCCGGAGGACAGCGTCCTGCTGTACCGGGAGTTCACGCCGGCGGCCGGACCGAACAGTTCTGGTGACCCGATTGCCGACGCGGTGCGCCACATGACCGCCGAAAAGCCGCTCGACGAGGATTTCTTCACCCCCTGGTCGCCTGCCTCCCGCGTCAGTTCCTCGATCTCCACCCGGAACGTCATCACCGTCGACATCTCCTCCGATGCATTCGAGGAACAACTGGCGCCCGGCATGGCGGAAAACGCCGTCCAGCAGTTGGTCTTCACGGCGACCGCGGCAGCCGCGAATGCCGGGCTGATCACCGGCGGCGAGGTGAGCTCGGTGTTGGTGCTGGTGGACGGCGAAGCGGGGTACAGGGCGTTCGGGGACGTCGAGCTCAGTGGCGAACTCCAGAGGGACAACTCGCTCGTCGCGCCGGTCTGGATCATCAACCCCCAGGACGGGGAAGTCCGTGACCCTTCGACGGTCGTGGTTTCCGGGAGCGGGCATTCCGATTCGTCGACCTTGTCATGGCGGATCGACAGCGCCCCCGATGCGGAGGTGGCAAACGGTGAACCAGCTGACGGAGACACTACCGACGGCGACCCTGTCAAGGAAGGCGCCACCGACCTGGAGAGCCCCGCGGGCACCACGGGCACGTACAGCTTCACCGTCGCACTGCCGCCGGGACGCTACGAGATCAGCGTCTTCCGCCTTGAGTCGGACGACGCCGGCAAGCAGCACGAGCGGTTCACCGACACCAAGACCATCGAGATCAAGTAGCCGAAATCGCGAGTAGCCGGACCCGGCTGAGTGCGACTGCAGAGCGCGCAGTCGGACCCGGCCAAGTGCAGCTGGAGAGCGGGCCGATGTTGACGGCCCCGGAGCCTACCAGCGTCCGAGCAGCTGATTCAGGAGAACCAGTGCAGCGGGTCCTGCTGAAGAGGACCGCAGCACGTGCGGTCCGAGCCTCGCTGTCAGCGCACCGGCACCGACGAATCCGTCGACCTCGCTCCCGCTGATCCCGCCCTCCGGGCCCACCACGACGGCGGTGGTACCTCCTGCAGCCAAGGCACCGGTACCGGACGTGATGCGGTCCGCCAACGACTCGACGGCATTCTCGGAGAGCACGAACACCCGATCCACGGACGGAATCCAAGCGGTGAGCTGGGTGCTGTTCAGCAACGGGTCCACCGAGGGAACGAACGAGCGCCGCGACTGTTTCGCAGCTCCCCGAACCACTGCCTCCCACTTCCGGCGACCCTTGTCGGCCTTCTCGCCGCGCCATCTCACGATGCTCCGTTCGGACTGCCAGGGTATGACGCCGTCGACCCCCAGTTCCGTCGCGGCCTCGATGGCCTGTTCGTCGCGGTCGCCCTTGGCCAGGGCCTGGACGAGCACCAGGCGGTTTCGGGGCGGGTCTTCCTGTGCCGCGGAGTTCACGGTCACCGCCAGGAGCGTCGGTGCCGCGTCAAGCACCGTACCGCTGAGCCGGAATCCTGCCCCGTCCGAGATATCGACTGCCTCACCCGATTCCATGCGGCGGACCGTCGCGGCATGCCGCGCCTCCTCGCCCCGCAGCTCGAAGACGCTGCCGGCAGTGGCTGAGCGGACGTCGGCAGGATCGCCGAAGAACAGCGGGTTCGTCACGGTCAGAGGTTGCCCAGGCGCTCGCGCAGGCGTGCGAAGACCCCGGAGCCGCTGGAAGCGAGCTGGCCGTCGGTATATTCCTCGCCGCGCAGGCCTGCAAGCTTGCGCAGCAGCTCCTCCTGCTCAGCATCGAGGTTCCTCGGCGTTTCGACATTGAGGTGAACCCGCAGATCGCCGCGGCCGCTGCCCCGCAGGTGGGTGACTCCGAGGCCGCGGAGCGTCAAAATTTCGCCGGACTGTGTCCCGGCCTTGATGGCAAGCTCCTGGTCGCCGTCAAACGTGTCGAGCCGGACCGACGTCCCGAGGGAAGCCGCGGTCATGGGGACGCTCAGTGTGACATGGAGGTCGTCGCCCTCGCGCAGGAACGTCGAGTCGGTGTTGACCCGGATCTCCACGTACAGGTCACCCTGCGGTCCGCCGGCGGTTCCCGCCTCACCCTGGCCCGACAGCTGGATGCGCGTCCCGGTGGCGACGCCCGCGGGCACCTTGATGGTCAGGGTGCGGCGCGCGCGGATGCGTCCATCGCCGCTGCACTCATGGCAAGGGTTGGGAATGACCGTCCCGAACCCCTGGCAGGAGCCGCAGGGCGCGGTCGTCATCACTTGCCCGAGAATGGACCGGACTGCACGCTGGACCTGACCGGAACCTCCGCAGATGTCGCAGGTGCGTGGCGACGTGCCGGGCTGGCAGCAGCTTCCGTCACAGGTGGGGCACACGGCCGCGGTGTCGACGTCGATCTTCTTGTTGGTGCCGAAGACGGCGTCCTTCAGATCGATACGGACGTTGATCAGGGCATCCTGGCCACGGCGCATGCGTGAGGGCGGCCCGCCCTGGCCGCTTTGGCCGCCGAAGAACGTCTCGAAAATGTCCTGGAAGGCGAATCCGGAACCGGAGTAGCCGCCACCGAACCCGGTGTCGGTTCCGTTCTCATTGCCGGTGGTGTCATAGACCCTGCGCTTCTGCGGGTCGGCCAGCACCTCGTAGGCGTGCGTGACGCGCTTGAACTCCTCGGCGGCGTCCGGCCCTGAATTCACGTCGGGGTGGAGCTTCCGGGCCAGCTTTCGGTAGGCCTTCTTGATTTCCTCTCCGCTGGCACCCTGCGCCACACCGAGAACTTCATAGTGATTACTCACTCCTGCACATCACTTCCTGTTGACGAACTGTTCATCCTGCAACCCGCGGCGTGTCCCGCAGAATTTCGGTCTCTGTTCTGACTGTTTCCTCTATCAACCGGCGACGGGCCGCGTTCCTTCCCGACACCGGTCGCGCGGCACGAAGTTCCTCTGCGCTATTCCTCGAGGATCCGCGAGAGATATCGTGCCACTGCGCGCACAGCCGCCATGGTGGTGGGGTAATCCATCCGCGTCGGGCCGAGGATCCCCAGCTTCGCCCCGGAATCGGGCCCGTACCCCGTCGCGATGACGGAGGCTTCCGAAAGACCGCCGTAGGGGTTCTCGCTGCCGATCCGCACCGAGACTCCCCGGTAGTCCTGCTCCATCTCCGACAGGAGGCGCAGCATGACCACCTGTTCCTCGAGCGCTTCGAGTACGGGGCCGATACTGAGGGGGAAATCGACGGTCGACCGCGCCAGATTCGCTGTTCCGGCCAGCACGATGCGGTCCTCCCGCCCGAGTCCGGCCAGGTGCTCGAGTGATTTCAGCAGTGCACCGCCGGCATGGCGCAGGTGCTGCGGCAAGACCTGCGCCGCGTGCGCGAGCTCGGCGGGCAGGGCCGTCAGCCGGACCCCGGACACCGCGCCGAGGATGCGCTGTTTAAGGTCCGCGAGTTCCGCTTCCTGAAGTGTTCCGGGAACGGGTACCACCCGCTGCTGGACCGTTCCATTGGTGGCGATCAGCACCACCAGGACCTGCTGCGGTGCGAGCAGCACGATCTCGATGTGCCTTACCGCCGCACCGCCGAGCCGGGGAAACTGCACCACCGCCACCTGGTTGGTCAGTTGGGCGAGGATGCGGACAGTGCGGTCGACGACGTCGTCGAGATCCTCCGCACCCTCGAGCAGTGCCTGGATGGCGCGTTTCTCGGGAGCCGAGAGCGGCTTCACCTCCGAGATGCGATCGACGAAGAGCCGATAGCCCTTGTCCGTGGGGATCCTGCCCGAGCTCGTGTGGGGCGCAGTAATCAGCCCCTCCTCCTCGAGGACGGCCATGTCGTTCCGAATGGTGGCGGAGGAGACGCCGAGGCCATGGCGGTCGACGAGGGCCTTGGAGCCTACCGGCTCCCGCGAATGGACATAATCCTCAACGATGGCCCGCAGCACTTCCAGACGCCGTGGCTCACTCATCCTTCATCACCTCCAGGACACTTATCCGGCATTTCCGCCGGCACCGGAAACGATTGGCACTCAACACACCCAAGTGCCAAGTCTAGTACGTCTGCGCGGATTGTTAGCATTGGAAAATCCGGCCCGGCCCCGGAACAGGGTAAATAGCGCCGGACGAATACCACCGGAAAATGGAAGCGAGATACAGCAGTGGCCGACTACGCCTGGGGGGCACAGGACATTTCCGTGCCCGCGCGCACCGAGTTGCCGGAGGTGGCGGCTGCTGCGGGCCTGGTGCTCGAGGACGTGCAGACCGGATTCGTCGGCGCGGTGGTGCGCGTGGAGAAGTCCGGGGGGCTCCACGTGATGGTCCTCGAGGACCGGAAGCTGCGGCACAGGACCTTCCGGCTGGGGCACGGATTCCTCCTCGACGGTAACCCGGTCCGTGTTACTGCACCTACGAAGGCAGCGCCTGCCGGACCTCAGCGCACGGCCTCGGGGTCGGTGCGGGTCGAGGGCGGCCGCGCAAGGACGGCCAAGGCGAGCCGCATCTGGGTGGAGGGCAAGCACGACGCCGAACTGGTGGAGAAGGTCTGGGGAGACGACCTCCGGCACGAGGGGATCGTCGTGGAACCCCTCCATGGCATCGACGACCTCGAGGGAGCGGTCCGTGCTTTCTCACCGGGCCCCGGCCGACGCCTCGGAATCCTGGTGGACCACCTCCTCCCGGGCACCAAGGAGTCCCGGCTCGCGGAGCAGGCGATGGCTCAGCGCGGCGCCGCCGGCTCCGTGCTCATCGTGGGACACCCCTATGTGGATGTGTGGCAGGCAGTGAAGCCCGGCGCCCTGGGCCTCGCCGCCTGGCCCGTGGTGCCACGCCACCAGGACTGGAAGACCGGTATCCTCGCCGGACTGGGCTGGCCGCACTCAGACTCCGCTGACGTTGCCAGAGGGTGGAAGAGAATCCTCGGGAGTGTCACCACCTATGCCGACGTCGAGGCGTCACTCCTGGGGCGGGTGGAGGAGGTCATCGACTTCCTGACGGCGCCCCAGGCCGGAATTTGACAGACTCCCGCCTGGATCCAAAGTATCCTTGGGGAAACGGTTCGAATGGGAAGTCCCGCCGCGCAGCAAAGGAAGAACGTTGTCCAACACCGCCGACAGGCATCAGCACACCGGCCCTGACGAGGGCCGGTCCGCGTTCGAGGGCTCTCCGGCAAACGCGCTTCCACTCACGGCTTCCGAGGACCGGCAGTTCGCCACCCTCGCCCATTTCGGCGGCATCCTCGGCTTCGTGCCGTCGCTGCTGATCTACCTGATCTTCAAGGACCGTGGCCCGTTTACGGCGCAGGAGTCCAAAGAGGCGTTGAACTTCACTCTTCCGCCCACGATACTCGCCCTTGCTACGTGGCTCCTGTCCCTCCTGCCTGCTGTAGGTGGAGTCTTCGCGGTTGTCAACGCCCTGATCTGGGTGGCCATCGCCATGTGCTCGGTCACGGCCGGAATCCAGGTCAACCGGGGCAGGCCGTATCGCTACGCCCTCAACCTGCGCCTTCTTTCCTAGGTTCGCGAAACGCCGGGCCGTCGGCGAAATGCGGAGCGCGGGTCGGCCTCAGAAGGCCCGTCTTCAGTCCGGCAGCAGCCGGCGTACGACGGCGTCGGCAAGGAGTCGTCCGCCGTCCGTCAGTCGGACCAGACCCCGAAACGCGTCGACGGGTTCGACCAGGCGGTCGGCAATGAGCCCGGCCACTGCCCGCCTGCCCTCGGGTTCCAGCGTGGCGGTGGGCAGTCCTTCCCGCAACCTGACTCGTAGCATCACATCCTCGACGTACCGGTCGCGGGCCGAGAGCACTTCCCGTCCGGCAGCCGGCGAACTTCCGGCGTCAAGTGCCGCAGCGTAGGCGCGGGGGTGCTTGGCGTTCCACCAGCGCACGCCGCCCACATGGGAATGGGCACCGGGGCCTATCCCCCACCAGTCGTCGCCCTTCCAGTACGCGAGGTTATGGCGGCACTGGTCATCGACACTCAGCGCCCAGTTGCTCACCTCGTACCAGTGCAGGCCGCCTGCGCCGAGCTTCTCGTCTGCCACGGCGTACTTGTCCGCGTGGTCGTCGTCGTCGATGGCCGGGACCTCTCCCCGGCGGATCCGGCCGGCGAGTTTGGTGCCCTCCTCGATGATGAGTGCGTACGCCGACACGTGGTCGGGGCCGTACGACAGCGCGGTCTCAAGGGACGTCCGCCAGTCGGTCATGGACTCACCCGGCGTTCCGTAAATCAGGTCGATACTGACTTTCAGGCCGGCACGCCTGGCCCACTCCACAGCCTGCGGGACCCGCTCGGGAGAGTGGGTCCGGTCGAGGACCTGCAGGACGTGGGGCACAGCCGACTGCATGCCGAAGGACACCCGGGTGAAGCCGGCTGCTGCGAGTACCTGCAGCGATTCCTCGGTCACTGAGTCCGGGTTCGCCTCGGTGGTGACCTCCGCCCCGGGAACAAGCCCCCAGAGCTCGACGGCAGAAGCGAGGATGCCCGCAAGGTCCCGGGCGGGAAGAAGCGTCGGCGTACCTCCGCCGAAGAAGACTGTCGACATCGGCCTGCGGGGCACGCCGGACGCCGAAAGGGCCCCTGCCGCGAACGTCAGCTCCTGCCGGGCGGTACCTGCGTACTCGTCCTGGGAGGCTCCCCCACCCAGTTCCGTTGCCGTGTAGGTGTTGAAGTCGCAGTAGCCGCAGCGCACGGCACAGAAGGGGATGTGGACGTACAGTCCGAAGTTCCGGGCATTGGCGCCGTTGGCGGTGTGCTCCGGCAGCACACCGTCGGCCGGAGCAGGGAGCCCGAGCGGGAGGGCGCTAGGCACGGACGGGACGGGCGGGTTGGAGCGTCACTTCTTGGCTTTGTCCTTCGACTCATCCGAGGAAAGCGCTGCGATGAAGGCTTCCTGCGGCACTTCGACGCGGCCCACCATCTTCATGCGCTTCTTTCCCTCTTTCTGCTTCTCCAGCAGCTTGCGCTTACGGGTGATGTCACCGCCGTAACACTTGGCCAGCACGTCCTTGCGGATGGCGCGGATGCTCTCGCGGGCGATGATGCGCGCTCCGATCGCGGCCTGGATCGGCACCTCGAACTGCTGCCGCGGGATGAGCTCGCGCAGCTTGCCGGTCATCATCACGCCGTACGCGTAGGCCTTGTCGCGGTGGGTGATAGCGCTGAAGGCATCGACCTGCTCACCCTGGAGCAGGATGTCCACCTTCACGAGGTCGGCGACCTGCTCGCCGTCCGCCTTCCAGTCGAGCGAGCCATATCCGCGGGTCTTCGACTTCAGCAGATCGAAGAAGTCGAAGACGATCTCGGCCAGGGGCAGCCGGTAGCGGATCTCGACCCTGTCCTCGGACAGGTAGTCCATACCGCCCAGTACACCGCGACGCTGCTGGCAGAGCTCCATGATGGCCCCGACGAACTCCGAGGGCGCGAGGATCGTCGCCGACACCATCGGCTCGCGGACCTCGGCGATCTTGCCGGTGGGGTACTCGCTGGGGTTCGTCACCTTCAGGACGCTCTTGTCCTCGAGCGTCACCTCGTATTCGACGTTCGGGGCAGTCGAGATCAGGTCGAGGTTGTACTCACGCTCAAGGCGCTCACGCGTGATTTCCAGGTGCAGCAGCCCAAGGAATCCGACGCGGAAGCCGAAGCCGAGGGCCGCCGAGGTCTCGGGCTCATACAGGAGGGCGGCGTCGTTCAGAGTGAACTTGGCCAGCGCGTCGCGGAGCACCGGGTAATCGGTTCCGTCCAGCGGGTACAGCCCGGAGAACACCATGGGTTTCGGGTCCTGGTATCCGCCCAGCGACTTGGCGGCAGGCTTGGCGAGGTTGGTGACGGTGTCCCCTACCTTCGACTGGCGTACGTCCTTCACACCGGTAATCAGGTAGCCGACCTCACCTACGCCCAGGCCCTTCGACGGTTTGGGTTCGGGTGAGCTGACGCCGATCTCGAGCAGTTCGTGGCTAGCCCTCGTGGACATCATCTGGATCCGCTCCCGCGGGCTCAGTTTGCCGTCCACCACCCGGACATAGGTGACCACGCCCCGATAGGTGTCATACACGGAGTCGAAGATCATGGCGCGTGCAGGAGCATTGGGGTCACCGGTCGGGGCAGGCAGGTCACGCACGATCTTGTCCATCAGGGCCTCGACGCCGACACCGGTCTTGCCGGAAACCATCATCACGTCCTCGGGCGCGCCACCGATGAGGCTCGCCAGTTCGGCTGCGTACTTCTCCGGCTGCGCGGCGGGCAGATCGATCTTGTTGAGGACAGGAATGATCGTGAGGTCGTTCTCCATCGCGAGGTACAGGTTCGCGAGCGTCTGGGCTTCGATGCCCTGCGCTGCATCCACCAGGAGGATTGCGCCTTCGCAGGCGGCAAGCGATCGTGAAACCTCATAGGTGAAGTCGACGTGTCCGGGCGTATCGATCATGTTGAGGGCGTAGGCAGTACCGTCGACCTCCCAGGGAAGGCGGACGGCCTGCGACTTGATGGTGATGCCGCGCTCACGTTCGATGTCCATCCGGTCCAGGTACTGGGCCTTCATGTCGCGCTGCTCCACCGCACCGGTCAGCTGGAGCATCCGGTCCGCGAGGGTCGACTTTCCATGATCGATATGGGCGATGATGCAGAAATTCCTGATGATCGCCGGATCAGTGGAGGCTGGCACCGGTGCGGTGCGGGCCATGGGTGACACGTGGGTTCCTCACTACTACGGGACGGATGGGCAGCAGGACGATAACCTGTTCCCTGGCTGCTCGGTTAACAGTGTCCCATGGACGGTGAATGCCGGTTGAATCCTGTGGCGCGCAGGCCCGGGTGAAGGCGCGTACCGTGGGGCCATGCGCCTCGACGTTCGCACCCTGTTCCGCCTGACGACCTCCGCTGGAAAGCTGCTCCGGCGCTCGGCGCCGAAATCACGGGCGACGCCGATTCCCCGCATTTCGTATGCACCCAACCTCGACGGCAAACCTGACCCGGGCGAGATCGTCTGGACCTGGGTTTCCTATGAAGAGGACGCCTCCCAGGGCAAGGACCGTCCGGTCCTCCTGATCGGCCGGAACGGCGGCAGCCTGCTGGGCCTGATGCTCACGACGCGTGACCGCAACAACACCTCCGCCTCCGATGATCGTTACGTCGATATCGGCACGGGTCCGTGGGATCCGCAGGGGCGTCCCAGCGAGGTGAAACTCGACCGCATCATTCCCGTCGATCCGGCAGGTGTGCGGCGGATCGGTGCGCTGCTCCCGCGGGCGCGATTCGACCGGGTGGTGGCGGCACTGCGGGCAACGCACGGGTGACTGCTGTGCGCTTTCCTCTTGGAGAGCCGCGCGGCCACCGGCCCTGCGCGACGGGTGACCGCAAGCCGGCCTGAATTCTGCTAATCTGTATAGCTGTGTGTCCGAGCAGGTCGACGGGCACTTTGGACCAATCGCCACGGTATCCCCACGCCGCTCAGTCGATGGTTGGCCGAAATACCCTCACGACCAGTCCGCAATACAAAGAAAGTTCTCATACGTGGCAAATATCAAGTCCCAGAAGAAGCGCATCCTCACCAACGAAAAGGCGAGGCAGCGCAACAACTCGGTCAAGTCCGAGCTCAAGACCGCAATCCGGGCAGTAACCACTGCTGTTGATTCGTCGGACAAGGACGCTGCAACCGCAGCCCTGCAGAATGCCGGCCGCAAGCTGGACAAGGCAGTCAGCAAGGGTGTTCTTCACAGGAACAACGCAGCTAACCGCAAGTCCGCAATCTCCAAGAGGGTCAACGCCCTCTAAGCGACTTCCCGCTTTATGTTTGCGTGGCCGGCCCTCTGGGCCGGCCACAGTCGTTTAACCGGCCAGCCGGCAGCCACTTCCGGCCGTCCGCGCTGACCGGGCCGGTAGGGTGTCTCCGGATGCGCGAGGCTACCCCTCGCCGACGGCGATGACCGTAACCGCCCGCTCCACCGCATAGACAGGATCACGGGAGCCTCCCTTGACCTGTGCGTCGGCTTCTGCAAGCACCTGGATGCACCGCGCAAGGGACGATGAGGAGAACCGCTGTGCTTCACGGCGCGCCTGGTCAACCTGCCAGGGGGCCATGCCGAGGTCGCGGGCAAGCTGCGCAGAAGAGCCGCGGGCTCCGTGCACACGGGCCACTGCCCTCACCTTCATGGCAAGGGCCGCGACGAGCGGAACCGGATCGGCGCCGGTCGCCAGCGCGTGCCGCAGCATGGACAACGCCTGAGCCGTCCTGCCTGCGAGCGCCGCATCGGCGACCTTGAATCCGGTGGCCTCGACCCGCCCGCCATGGTATTTCTCGACTGTTACGGCGGAGACATCGCCCACCGAGTCGGAGATCAACTGCTGGCATGCTGCGGCGAGCTCCGCCAGGTGGGTTCCGACGGCGGCCACCAGTGCCCGTACGGCGTCGCCGTCGATTCTGCGGTGTGCCAGCCGGAATTCAGCGGTCACGAAGTCGACCTTCTCCGAATCCTTCTTGAGCGGTTGGCAATCCACCTGCACCACGCCCCCGGCCCGGAGGGCATCGAGAAGCTTTTTGCCCCTGTTCCCTCCGCTGTGCCGCAACACCAGCACGACATCCGGGGCAGGGTCGCGGAGATACGCCAGGGCATCCTCGAGGAAGCTGTCATTCATCTGGGCGAGTCCCCCGGCTTCGATGACTTTCCAGTCACCGAAGAGGGATGGACTGGCGTGGATGGTCAGGCTCCCCGGTTCATAGGTGGCGGCATCCAGGGTTACCAGTTCCGCCGAAGGCTGGGCGCGGCGCACCTGGTGCCGGATGGACTCGGAGGCCTTCGCTGCAAGGTAGTCCTCAGGCCCGATGAGCAGGACCACCGGTGCCGGCTGGACCTCCCGCCAGGATGCCGGTGCGCTGTTCGCCGTGTTGCGGTTGGTGTTCCCTTTGGTGGCCACGAGTCCTTCATTCCGGCTGGTTGATGCGACACTTCACTGTGCCATGTGGGGGATCCTCCGCCAAGTATGGGTCACTGCGCGCTGCGGATATCGAGGACCGAACCGTTCAGGGTCAGGGTGAACGAGCCGAGCTGGTCTGTCCGTGCAGTGACGATGCCCTCCGCGTCCAGGGTAGTGACGATGGCGGGATGTGGGTGGCCGTAGTCGTTACCCTCTCCGACGGAGATCAGTGCTACCTTCGGCCGGAGTTCCTCGATGATGGCGGAACCTCCGTTTCGAGCACCATGATGAGCCACTTTCAGGACGTCGATGCCCTGTCGGGTGAGTGCGGGATTCGCGGCGAGCATCCGCGCGGCAGCAGCCTCCTCAATGTCGCCGGTGAAAAGGATGCTTAGCGCTCGCCCTGCTGTGCCCATCTCGACCTGCACCACGGCGCTGGCGTCGTTCTCCTCGCCCGGCAATGCGCCCGGTTGCGGCCAGAGCACGGCGAACTCGACCTCGCCTGCGCGGAAGGAGTGCCCCGTACCGATCCGGACGGGCTCAGTTCCGGCCTCCCTGGCGACATCCACCACCTCACGCGGCAATTCGGGCTCCGCCGAGGAATAGAAGACGGCGTCGAGCCGGCGGCCCTCGGCAACGCCCGCAATTCCTCCGTAGTGGTCGAGATGGAGGTGTGTGAGGACCAGGACCTCCACTACGTCGATGGAGAGGTCGGACAGGCAACGGTCAACCGCCGCGGCATCCGGACCTGCGTCGATCACCACCGCCCGTCCGGTCCCTGTCCGCAGGACGAACGAATCACCCTGTCCTACGTCACATGCGGCCAGCAACCATCCGCCCGCCTCGTCATACTCGTCCAGCGGCAGGACCACCACGAGCAGGACGCCGATTCCGCAGCCGGCACAGATCAGAACCAGCCAGGGAGGCGGCCGGATGAACTGCCGCACCCTCCTTCCGTTGCGGCTGAGCGCCGGCGCGAAGACGAAACCGAGGACGACGGCGAGGCACAGACCACCGGTCAGGGCGGCACCCGCCGGTCCGCCCAACCAGGGCACCGAGGCGTAGGGAGCATTCTCGAGGGTTCGAGCCACCGCTGCCACCCAGGACGTACCGACCTGACCGGACACAAGGAAAGGGACCACCGCGGGAGGGAAAAGGGTTAGGGCGCCGATCGACAGCATCCCCGCAATGGTGATGAACGGTACCAGCGGAGCCGCGGCGACGTTCGCGGGCACCGAATAGAGCGGCAGCGATGGCTGCAGCATTACCAGCACGGGTGTGCAGAAGAGCTGTGCCGTGACCGGCACGGCAAGCAGCTGTGCCGCGAAGGTGGGCATGATGCTGCCGAGCCGTGCTGCCAGATAGGGGCCGGCCACCACCAGCCCTCCCGTGGCACACACCGACAGGATGAACGCGTAGGACGAATGGAGCCACGGATCCGCGGCGAGCAGGGCGATGATGGATAGGAACAGCAGTGACAGCGATAGGCGTCCGCGGCCGGTCAGGACGGCAAGAACGCCGATCGATCCCATGACAGCCGCGCGGAGAACGCTCGGTTCCGGCCGGACAAGGAGGACGAAACACACCAGAGCGGCGAGTGCCGCTCCAGCGGCCCAGAGCCGTGGCAGCCTGGCACATCGGGCTCCCAGGAAGACGAAGGCCAGCACGTAGGAACAGTTGGCTCCGCTGACTGCCGTCAGGTGGGTGAGGCCGGTGGTCCTCATCGCCCCGGCGAGGGCCTGGTCAAGGCCTGAGCGGTCGCCGATTGCCATTCCCGGCAGGAGACCGCCGTCATTTGCTCCGCGAGCCAGCGCAGCGTCGGTGAAACCGTCCCGTAGGTTCGCGGTATACGCCTGCCACCCCCGCGCCGGTGCGATACGAGGCCCGGCGGTGGGGATGAACAGGGCTATCTGCTTGCCCGGCCCGAGGGGTGGCGCCAGGGTTCCCAGAACCCGCACGGTGTCACCGGGAGTCATTTCGAGCCACTCCCCACCTGCAAGCACCGTCACGGGAGAGGCTGAGCTGAAAGGCTCGCCCAGGTACTGACCGCCGGTCACGGTGGCGTCGATCATCACACGCTCCTGGCCGCTGAACCTGTCCGGCGTAACAGTAGTGGGTTCTCCGTCGATGCTCAGGATCACTGCGAGGCCGCCACCCTGCACGGCTGCTTCCGCTACCGGTCCTGCCGCGTAGCGGACCAGGCTGCCTGCAGCGGCCAGGCAGATGAGGCACGCGGCCGCGGCGGGTACCACCAACGTCCCGGGAACCGACGCCAGGATCAGGTGAACCGGCCGTTCGCTGTTCGTCCGGGCGCTGCTGAACATTGCGTGGGCGCAGGCGAGGATCAGCGCCACACCCGCGAGGAGCAGCCCGGCGAACAGGGCCATGCCGGGTTCCAGTTCCGTCGATATTGCTGCCGCGGCCCACGCTGCAACGGCCGGCAGCCCGAGCCGAAGGTCGAGGGGGGCTGATGGTTCCAGCCGCACTGACTGCCCTGGGGCCCGCACGGCGTCGGGAACCAACGCATCCAGAGCCGCACGGAATTTGACCCACGCGATCATCCCGGTACCCGCGCGTCGCGGTGCGCCCTGCGCCAGGCGCGGCGTCGACCCCCGCATCCTACCCGGTCCGCCCGACCACCCGCCGGACCACCTGCCGGGCCGCAGTCCGTCGAGCCGAGTCGGCGCTTTCTTCGCGTCCGGCGTGCTTCGCGGAGGGACTGCCGGCCCGGGGCGGAAACCGGCATCCCGGAATCGCCGCCGACGGGCAGCGCTTGCTCTTGCCTCGTCCGAGGTCACGTTGCGGTGACGAGAGGCAGGATCGCCTCGAGCAGGGCCGGCCCGATGCCGGGTACGGCGTCCAGGTCGCCCGGCTGGGCGAAGCTGCCATTCAGCGTGCGCCACTCAAGGATCCGTTGCGCGAGGACGGGCCCTACACGGGGCAGGCTGTCGAGCTCGGCAAGCGTGGCGGTGTTGAGGTCGATGACCGGTGCCTGCGACCCCTCAACAGGGCCGGCAGGTGCCGGCTGGACTGGTCCTGCCGGCCGCAGTGGCTCGCCCTGGACGGGGACATGGAGTTGCGCGCCGTCCTGTGCCACCGCGGCGAGATTGACCCCGGCGAGGTCGGCCTCCCCCAGTGCGCCTCCCGCCTTCTCCAGCACGGTGAAGATCCTCGAACCGGGCGCCACTTCGACGACGCCGGGCTGCGCGACGGCTCCCGTCACGTGCACGTAGAGCGTTTCCGCGCGGGCAGCCGGCGGTATGCCCTCCGGTACCGTCTCCGGGAGGACTTCCGGAGAAGCACCCTCCCCCTGCCCGCTACCCGGGTCGATCCCGACCGGGCCGGGGCCGGAAGAAGGGGGGTCCTCCGCTTCGACCGCGGGGTCCTGGCCGAGTTCAACCGAGGTGGCAGCCGACGACGGCTCGCTGCTGCGCACGAAGAACAGGGCAGTGCCCACTGCCAGCGCAACTCCCAGGAAGACCAGGGCGGCTGCCCTGGTCGCTGCCCAGCGCCGTCGGGCCGGGCCCTGTCCCGGCAGCACGTCGGGCGCCGGAAGCCCCTCGACGGCGTCGGCCTGATAGCCCGAGATTTGCTGGACCCGCCCGCGAGGGTCCGTGGTAGCCCACCGGTGTCTTGGCATGTTCCACGGTAGGCAGGACACCAGCTTCCGGAAGCTTGCTGCGGAGGCTATGTGGACAACGACCTACCTGCATCGACCTACCCGAGAGCCGCCCTTCCGCTGATTGCCACGGCGACGACCCCGAGGCCGACATGCGCAGCGAGCACGGCGGGACAGGGTGCCACCGAGATCCGTGCCGCCGGTGCCGCGGCACCGAGACGCCCGGCGACACCTGCAGCCTGATCCTCGTTGCCGTAGTGGTGGACGGTCAGTTCAACCGCAGGGTCACGGGTTGCGAGGTCCGCGCGCACCAGTTCCTCGACGCGTTCCAGGGCGCGCCTCGGTGTCCGGACTTTCTCGAGCGGCACCAAGCGCCCCTCCTGCACCTTGAGCAGGACCTTGACGGACAGCACCGAGCCGAGCCAGCCCGCCGCGGCGCTGATCCTGCCCCCGCGGCGCAGCCGGTCCAGGTTCGGCACGTAGACGTAGAGGGCCGACCCCCGTCCGGCCATTGCTGCGGCCGCCGCGCTGCGCTCGAGGTTGAGACCTGCGCGGAGGGCGGCGGCAGCCTCCAGGGCGGCGTAACCCTGCGCCATTCCTGTGGTGCCGGTGTCGATGACCTCGACGGGGATGTCCACCGACGCCGCTGCAAGGCGTGCCGCATCAACCGTTCCCGACAGCAGGCCCGACAGGTGCACCGAGATGATGCCGTCGAATCCTGCGGTCTCCAGCGCCCGGTAGACCTGCTCGAACCGGCCCGGGGACGGTCGGGACGTCCGGACGTCCGTACCCTGGGCGAGCGCCACACTGAGCGGCCGGAACAGCGCGGCATCGTCCTGGGCGACAGTCTCCCCGCCGATCGAGACGGGAACCGGCACCACGGTGATTCCCCGGGCGGACCCGGGTCCCTCGAACCAGCCGGGCGGAAAGCCCGCGGCGGAATCCGTCACCACGGCGATGCGAGGCGGAGTCGCAGGCACGGTCAGTTCGGAACGATGTTGACCAGTTTGGGTGCCCGCACGATCACCGTGCGGATGCTCCGTCCGTCGAGGATCCTGGTGACCGGTTCGCTCCCGAGAGCCAGGGTCCGCAGCTCGTCCTCGGAGATGTCCGGAGACACTTCCAGCCGGTCCCGGACCTTGCCCTGCACCTGGACCACTGCCACTACGGTGTTCTGGGTCAGCAGGTTCCCGTCGACGGCGGGCCAACCGGCGGTGGCGACCGTCGCGCTGCGGCCCAGCCGGCTCCACAGGTCCTCGGCCGTGTACGGCGCGAAAAGACTGAGCAGGACGGCCACGGCTTCAGCGGCTTCGCGGACCGCAGGGTCCGCGCCGCCGGGACCGGAGTCGATGGCCTTGCGCGTGGCATTGACCAGTTCCATCAGCTTCGCGACCACCACGTTGAACTTGTTGGCATTCATGAGTTCGGCGGCGTCGGCCACCGTTCGGTGGGTGATGGAGCGGAGCTCCCGGTTGCCGGACGCGGGATCGGCTCCGGGCTCACTCGTCACGTCGGCTCCGAGGCGCCATGCGCGGGCGAGGAACTTCGCCGAGCCCGACGGCGAAACATCCGCCCAGTCGACGTCGTCCTCGGGAGGGGAAGCGAACACCATGGTGAGCCGGATGGCGTCGACACCGTACCGGTCGAGCTGCTCGCTCAGGTCGACACCGTTGCCCAGCGATTTGCTCATCGCCTTTCCCCCGTTGAGCACCTGACCCTGGTTCAGGAGCGCGGCGAAGGGCTCGGTGAAGTCGACCATTCCCAGGTCGTACAGAACTTTGGTGAAGAACCTGCTGTACAGCAGGTGCAGGATCGCGTGTTCCACGCCGCCGACGTACTGGCCGACGGGCAGCCACTTGTTGACGGCATCGGTGTCGAAGGGTGCCGTCTCGAGGTCAGGTGAAAGGAAGCGCAGGTAGTACCAGGACGAGTCGACGAAGGTGTCCATCGTGTCGGTGTCCCTCTTGGCCGCCCCGCCGCACGAGGGGCACGGAACG
Source organism: Arthrobacter sp. CAN_A214 (assembly GCF_015751955.1). Taxonomy (NCBI): domain Bacteria; kingdom Bacillati; phylum Actinomycetota; class Actinomycetes; order Micrococcales; family Micrococcaceae; genus Arthrobacter; species Arthrobacter sp. CAN_A214. The sequence goes on along the minus strand of NZ_JADOUU010000002.1, from coordinate 279,451 downwards.
TTGACCCACTCCTCCACCGCTGCCAGGGGGGACGTGCCCTTCGGGGAGAGGTCCTCACCGCGCAGATTCTCAGGCAACCGGACGGGCAGCTGGTCATCGGGGACCGGGACCTCACCGCAGGACGGGCAGTGGATGATCGGGATGGGCGTACCCCAGAACCGCTGCCGGGACAACAGCCAGTCGCGCAGGCGGTAGTTGATGGTGCGCTCACCCGTACCCTGCGCGGCCACCAGCTCGATGGCCCTGGCGATCGCTGCGTCCTTGTCCAGGCCGCTCAGTTCTCCGGAGTTCACGAGGGTTCCCTCGCCGGTGGTCGCGACACCGCTCACGGCCGCGTCCTCTGCGCCGGTGTCGACGACGGTGCGGACAGGAAGGTCGAAACGGCGGGCGAAGTCGAGGTCGCGCTGGTCATGCGCCGGAACAGCCATGATGGCGCCCGTGCCGTAGTCGGCCAGGACGTAGTCCGCGGCCCAGACGGGCAGTTTCTCGCCATTCAATGGATTGACGGCGTACCGGCCGGTGAAGACGCCGGTCTTTTCCCGCTCGGTGGCCTGGCGCTCGATCTCGGACAGCGCCTTGACCTCCTCGCGGTAGGCCTCCAGCTCACCGCGCTTGTCCGGGGTGACCAGGTCCAGCGCCAGCGGCGCATCGGCTGCCACCACGAAGAAGGTTGCCCCGTACAGGGTATCCGGGCGGGTCGTGAAGACTTCCACCTGGTGGCCGACCTGACCGTCCACGGGCTCGATGGCGAAGCTGACGTGCGCGCCCTCGGAGCGTCCGATCCAGTTGCGCTGCATCGCCAGGACGCGCTCGGGCCAGTGGCCCTTGAGCTGCTCCATGTCATCCAGCAGGCGGTCCGCGTAATCCGTGATCTTGAAGTACCACTGATTCAGGTCCTTCTTGGTCACGAGGGTCCCGCAGCGGTCGCAGGCTCCGTTGATGACCTGCTCGTTCGCCAGGACGGTCTGGTCCTTCGGGCACCAGTTCACCGGTGAATTGCGGCGGTACGCGAGGCCCTTCTGGAAGAACCGGACGAAGAGCCACTGCGTCCACCGGTAGTACTCGGGGTCCGAGGTGTGGATCCTCCGGGACCAGTCGACGCTGATGGCATAGCGCCGAAACGAGTTGGCCTGCGTCTCGATGTTCGCGTAGGTCCACTCGGCGGGGTGGGCGTTCCGCTTGATGGCCGCGTTCTCGGCCGGCAGACCGAAGGAGTCCCACCCGATGGGGTGCAGGACATCGAAGCCCTGCTGGCGGTAGTAACGCGCCGCGACGTCCCCCATCGCGAAAGCCTCGGCGTGGCCCATGTGGAGATCCCCCGAAGGGTAGGGAAACATGTCGAGCACGTAGCGGCGCTTCCGGACGCCGTCATCGGCCGGCCGGAAGGGTTGGAGTTCCTCCCACACTGCGGGCCATCGCGCTTCGATGGCAGCGGCGTCGTAGGTGTTCTCGTTCGGCTGCGCGGCCTCGGGGTGGGTGCTCACTGGGTATCGCCCTGTCCTGTTCGAAGAAACGTTCAAAGTGCGTGGTGCGGCTTGCCGCCGTTGCTGCGGCGGGCGCGTTCGGGATTACAGTCCGGCCGGACACACAAAAGCCCCTCACACATGGAGGGGCCGCCGCACGGTTGGAACCGGGCGGCTAGGTAAGGAGGAGCTCGTGCGGCAGAGAAACAAGCATGGAAACACCTTAGCAGTGTCCCTGACCGGACCCTTCTGAGCCGATGACGCCAGCCGCTGACCAGGTTACTGACACCAGCCACTGACAAGGCCACTTACGCCAGGCCGCCCGGTTCGTTCCCCTGCAGGGAACGAACCGGGCAGCCGGCAGGTGAGGGACGCGGCGGCAGTACGTGTTACTGGACGTCCTCGTCGACCCAGTCGAACGTCCGCGTGACAGCCTTCTTCCACAGGCGCAGCTGGCGGTCCCGTTCGCCTTCATCCATCGAGGGGCTCCAGCGCTTGTCCTCGGACCAGTTCGACGTCAGCTCTCCGAGGTCGTTCCAGAATCCGACGGCGAGTCCCGCTGCGTACGCGGCTCCCAGGGCCGTCGTCTCGATCACCTTGGGGCGGACGACGTCGACCCCGAGGATATCAGCCTGGAACTGCATGAGCTCGTCGTTGGCGACCATGCCGCCGTCGACCCTCAGGTCCTTCAGCGGAACACCGGAATCGGCGTTGACGGCGTCGAGCACCTCGCGGGTCTGGAAAGCCGTGGCTTCCAGTGCTGCCCGCGCGATGTGGCCCTTGTTGACGAACCGTGTCATTCCGACGATGGCGCCCCGGGCGTCGGGACGCCAGTAGGGTGCGAAAAGGCCCGAGAAGGCCGGCACGATGTACACGCCGCCGTTGTCCTCCACGCTGCGCGCCAGTTCCTCGACCTCGGGAGCACTCTTGATGATGCCGAGGTTGTCTCGAAGCCACTGGATCAGTGAACCGGTGACCGCGATCGAACCTTCAAGGGCGTAGACCGGCTTGTTGTTCCCGAGGCGGTACGCCACGGTGGTCAGCAGGCCGTTCTCCGAGCGGACGATCTCCTCGCCCGTATTGAAGATGAGAAAGCAGCCCGTGCCGTAGGTGTTCTTGGCGCCACCCTGACCGAACGCGGCCTGACCGAACGTCGCTGCCTGCTGGTCGCCGAGGATGCCGGCAACCGGCACTTCGCGCAGCAGCTGTGAACCGTGAACCGTGCCGTAGACCTCGGACGAGGACTTGATCTCGGGCATCATCGACACCGGGACGCCGAAGTCCGCGAGGATGCCCTCGTCCCACGACAGTGTTTCGAGGTCCATGAACAGCGTGCGCGAGGCGTTGGTGACATCGGTGATGTGGACACCGCCGTCGGTGCCTCCCGTCAGGTTCCAGGTGACCCACGAATCGGTGTTGCCGAAGAGCAGGTCACCGGCTTCGGCTTTCTGCCGGGCGCCGTCGACGTTGTCGAGGATCCACTTGATCTTCGTTCCCGAGAAGTAGGTGGCGAGGGGCAGCCCTACCTTGGCCTTGTAACGCTCGACCCCGCCGTCCTTCGCAAGCTCGTCCACGATGTTCTGCGTCCGGGTGTCCTGCCAGACGATGGCGTTGTAGACCGCCTTGCCGGTGGTCCTGTCCCACACCACGGCAGTCTCACGCTGGTTCGTGATGCCGACGGCGGCAATGTCGTGGCGGGTCAGGTTCGCCTTGGACAGGGCGTTGCCGATCACCTCACGCGTGTTGTTCCAGATCTCGGCGGGGTCGTGCTCGACCCAGCCGGCCCGCGGGAAAATCTGTTCGTGTTCCTTCTGGCCCGAGGAAACGATGTCCCCGTGGTGATCGAAGATGATGGCGCGGCTCGACGTGGTTCCTTGGTCGATGGCGATAACGTACTGCGACATGTCCTACTCCTTTGTTGAATGTCGGTGGTCCTGCAGGCGCCCTGCGGCGCCGTTTCGTTGGCTGGGCTGGTACTAGGCGGGAAGCGGGAAGTCGACGAGCTGGATGGCTAGTCCGGCAAGGATGCCGCCGATGATCGGTCCCACGATCGGCACCCACGCGTAGCCCCAATCGCTGCCGCCCTTGCCTTTGATGGGCAGGAAGGCGTGGGCGATACGCGGGCCGAGGTCGCGGTTCGGGTTGATCGCGTACCCGGTGGGCCCGCCGAGCGACGCGCCGATTCCGACGACGAGCAGCGCAACCGCGAGCGGCCCGAGCCCCGAGGGGGTGTTGCCGAAGGACAGGATGACGAACACCAGCACGAACGTTCCGATGACCTCCGTGACGACGTTCCAGCCTGCGGAGCGGATAGCCGGGCCCGTGGCGAAGACACCCAGCTTGTTCGCGGGATCCGGCTCTTCATCGAAGTGCTGTTTGTAGGCCAGCCAGCACGCAACGGCTCCGAGGATGGAGCCCAGCATCTGCGCTGCAAGGTAGCCCATGGCGTTCATGAAGGACTTGTCGACACCGCCCGCGAACTCGGCGGTGTCACCGTTGACCCAGAGGCCTACCGTCACCGCGAAGTTCAGGTGGGCACCGGACAGGGCCGCCACATAGACACCGGCGAAGACCGCAAGGCCCCAGCCGAAGTTGACCATCAGAAAGCCGCCGTTGTTGCCTTTGGTTCGAGCCAGGGCAACGTTGGCGACGACGCCGGTACCCAGCAACAACAGCAGGAACGTACCGAACGTTTCAGCGATAAATACTTCAAGAGACATCTTTGACTCCTCTGTCTATTCATTTATTGACGGCACCGCCGCCTCGACGGCACCGTTGGTTCCCCCCGGCAAGCACTGCCGATGGCCCTGCGACCGCTGTTTGCATCAACGGCCCGATCACGAAGGGAAGGCCCTACGCGATCAAACTTTCCACCTGCACCCCGTGCGACTGGGCGAGGACCCTTGCGGCCCGGTGGATCTCCTCGGCTGTCTCCGCTTCGTCCCAGCCGAGTAACGGCGCGAGGGCCTGCGCGAGTTCGGTGAGTAGCTCAGCCGTTACAAGCCCGCGGAAAGCGAGCGAGGTGCGCCGGATCAGGATGTCGACGAGGTGGCCGACCTGCTCGCGCTCCACCATGTAGGCCACCTCACGCCCGCTGAGTTCCCTGGTGGAACTGAACAGCGTTTCGGGCTCTACGGCGAGGAAGTCGAGAACTTCATCCGCCCGGGTACCGTAGCGGGTCAGGAGGACCTGGACCCTTGCCTCGTCGATTCCGGGACGGACGGCCTTTTGGATCCAGTCGCGCTCCTCGTCCCCGCTCCTCGGGAAGTCCTTTCCTCCGCCGATCGCCACACCTGCTGTCGATGTGGACCGCTGTTTCCCGAGTGCGGCGAGTGCATCATCGGCCAGATGCTCCGACAGGGCACGGAACGTGGTCCATTTGCCACCGACGAGGCTGAGCGTGGTGACCTTCCGGCTCCCCCGCGTCTCCTCGCGCTTCTCGATGCGGTAGTCCCGCGAGACGAAGCCGGGCTGGGTGTCGTCGTGACGGGGAAGCGGACGGACACCGGAGAAGCTGTAGACGATGTTCTCCTGGGCGACCTTGATGTCCGGGAAGACATGCCCGATCAGCTCGAAGAAATACGCGATCTCCTCGTCGGTACAGACCGCCTGCTCGTTGATGTCGACGTCGATGTCGGTGGTACCCACGAGGACGCGGTCACCCATCGGATAGATGAGCACGATGCGCCCGTCGACGTGCTCGAAGAAGATCTCGGTTCCGTTGCACGCCTCGAGCAGTTCGGGGTGGTCCAGCACGATGTGCGAGCCCTTGGTGCCGCCCATGAAGAGGGTCTCGGCGCCCAGCGCGGCATTTGTGCCGTCGGTCCAGGCGCCCGTGGCGTTCACGACGACGTCGGCCTGGAACGGAAAGGTCTCGCCGCTCAGTTCGTCGCGGAGCAGGACACCCTCCTCGCCGTTGCCGATGGCGCTCACGTAGTTGGCGGCGCGTGCAGCGGAATTCGCGATCTGGCCGTCCCTCAGCACGTCCAGGGTGAGCCGCTCGGGGTTGTGGACCGATGCGTCGTAGTAGGTGGCCGCATACTTGACGTCCTTGCGGAGTTGGGGCATCGCTGCGAGGGCCTTTTTCCTCCCGACGAACGAGTGCCGGGGCACGTTGCCGCCATCGCGCGAGAAGAAGTCATACATCGTGAGGCCGGCCTTGATGAGGACCGCACCGCGCTCCACCTGCTTGCCTTGCCGATGCGTCAGGAAGCGCAGAGGGGCGGAGAGGATTCCCGAGAACGTCGTGTAGATGGGGATGGTGGTCTGGAGCGGCTTCACGTAGTGCGGTGCGATCTTCATCAGGGCGTTGCGCTCGACGACGGACTCGCGGACGAGGCGGAATTCCCCGTTCTCCAGGTAGCGGATACCACCGTGGATCATATGGGACGATGCCCCGGATGCGCCCTGGCAGTAGTCGCCGCGCTCCACGAGAGCGACGTCGATGCCCTGCAGCGCGAGGTCCCGGAAGGTTCCGACTCCGTTGATGCCGCCTCCGATGATGAGCACCGAGGCACGGGGGGTGTTCTTCAGTCGCTGCACCCCGGCGCGGGGCTGGGGTGGAGCGCCATTCCCGTTGGTGCGGTCGGCGGAATTCCTCAATGCACTTCTCCATAACTGATCGGACCACGTGGCTGTTGCCCATTCTTCTGACCGGTGGGAATAATAGTCAACCGAATTGCACAAACGTGCAGAGGCGCGGAGACTGGAAGAATGACGGCCACCGACGACGACGCCGGACCCCCGGTCCCCGCTGCCTCCGGATACCGCTCGCGGGATGCCCTCCGTGCCGCGCAGATGTACTACCTGCAGGACCTGACGATGAACGCCATCGCCCGGGAGCTGGGGACTTCGCGCTCCACCGTGTCCAGGCTGCTGTCGATGGCGAGGGAGACGGGCCTGGTGCAGATTCAGGTCAATAACCCGACCGAGCGGGCACCGGTGCTTGAGCAGCACATCCGGCGCCGGTTCGGTGTCGAGGCGCACGTTGTTCCGGTCGTAGACACTGTGAGCGATTCCGAGGCGCTCGAGCGCGTGGCCATCCAGGCAGCACGGACTATCGGGCCGCTCGTCGACTCCAACGCCATCATCGGCGTGGCCTGGGGCTCCACACTGAGCGCCGTGAGCCACCACCTGACCCGGAAACTCACGCATGACAGTGCAATCGTGCAGCTGAACGGCGCGGGAAACACGCAGACCACCGGTATCAGCTACGCCAGTGAGATCCTGCGCCGGTTCGGTCAGGCGTACGGTGCACGCGTCGAGCAGTTCCCTGTTCCCGCTTTCTTCGACCATGCTGAGACCAAGACGGCCATGTGGAACGAGCGCAGCGTCCGGCGCATCCTCGACCTGCAGCGCCGCATGACCATGGCCATCTTCGGTGTCGGCTCGATGGGCGCAGGCGTCCCCAGCCACGTGTACAGCGGCGGTTACCTCGACGCCGGTGACCTCGAGCAGCTCGAGCGGGACCGTGTGGTGGGCGATATCGCCACCATGTTCTACCGGGCGGATGGCACTCACCGGGACATCCTCCTCAACGGGCGCAGCACCGGGCCGGACCTCACGCTGCTGAAGAAGGTCCAACGGCGGATCTGCGTCGTGTCCGGCGAATCGAAGATCCATGGACTCCGGGGAGCGCTCGCCGCGGGACTCGCAACGGACCTGATCCTTGACGAGGGCTCGGCCCGTCGGCTGATGCATTCCTGAGCGAGCGCCGGGAGAGTTCCGCTGATTCACCGAACCGGCGTCGTTCCTGGCACCGCCGCCGGAGACGGACTGGAGCTACCCAGGGCATCCAGCACGGCGTCGAGGTTCTCCGTTACCGGACAGACGGCGTCGAGTCCCACGCGTGCTCGAAGGTCCGCCCGCCGAACGGGGTAAAAGTCCCGAGGATCCAGTGGATGGAGAAGACCGGCATGCCGAGTTCTCGACCGAGGACTTCGGCCAGGGTGCTTTCCCCCGTGCCCGGTACGCCTGTGATGATGAGCTGAGCCGGCGATCGTCCCGGAGCAGCCGCTTCGAATACGGCGGGTAGGCGCGGTGACAGGTCGGTAGGTACGAGTGGGTGAAGCCAGGTGGAAAGAATTCGATGCGACGCCCGCTCGGAGACGGTACAGCTGAGGACATCGATGGAACCGTCCCTGTTGCGCAGCTACGCCCGATCGGTATGCCCGAGCGGTATGTCCGGCGCTTTCGAGGAGGGAGACGGTCAACGGTGCGTAAGCGGGCGCCCGATCGAGGGTTCTCTGGACGTAGTCGACGGGGTGAATGGCATCGGCGAACCCTGGATCGAGCGCTGTGGCGCTGCCAGAACCCCACCCTGGATCGACCAATCAACCGAACCGACCACGCAGAGGGTGAAGCTGCTTCTCGGTAGAGTTCCACTATGCAACGCGCTCCGAAAATCAAGCTCAACAACGGCTCCGGGATCGACGCCGTCGGCTACGGCGTGTACAAGGTGCCGCCGGATCAGACCGCTGTGCTGTGTACGACGGCGATCGACGCCGGATACCGCACACTGGACACCGCGGCGCTCTACGGGAACGAAGTAGGCGTCGGGCAGGCTGTACGGCAGGCAGCGGACACCGTGGGACGCCCGGAGCTCTTCGTGACGACGAAGGTCTGGAACAGCGATCACGGCTACGACGCAACGCTGCGTGCCTTCGAGGAATCCCTGAGCCGTCTGGGGCTCGACTACGTGGACCTGTACCTCATCCACTGGCCGTGCCCGGAGCGCGCACTGTACGGGGAGACATACCGCGCGCTCGAACAGCTGCACCGGGACGGCCGCGTGCGCGGAATCGGTGTGTCGAACTTCCAGCAGGCGCACCTCGAGCGGCTGCTGGAGAACGCAACAGTCGTGCCGGCCGTCAACCAGGTGGAGCTCCACCCCTACCTCCAACAACATGGGCTGCGGAAGTTCCACGACGCCCACTCGATCGCGACGCAGGCCTGGAGCCCCCTCGGCCGGGGCGCCGTCCTCGAGGATCCGGTCATCTCGGGAATCGCCGCCGAGTGCGGGCGCACGCCCGCCCAGGTGATCCTGCGTTGGCACTACGAAACCGGCAACCTCACCATCCCGAAGGCGAGCAGTGCCGACCGCATTGCGGGAAACCTGGACATCTTCGGTTTCGAGCTCGACGCCGGACACAGAGCCGCCATCGGGCAGTTGGACCGCGGCCAGCGGTTCGGCTCCCATCCGGATCAGGTGAATTGATGGCGGCCGGATCGGGCACCGCCGACGGCGCCGTCCGCACAGAAAGGCCCGCCGTCGTCCGTACCATCCCGTGGAACGGAGTACTCCAGTGCTACTGGGATTTCCCGCCGGCTGACGCCGCGGCCGACGGCACCGCCCCGGCCATTTTTATGGTCCACGGATTCCGGGGGGACCATCACGGGCTGCTCCGCATTGTCGAAGCCCTCCCACGGAACCGCATCATCGTGCCGGATCTCCCCGGCTTCGGTCAGTCCGGGCAGCTCGACGGCGCGCACACCACCGAGGCCTACTCGCGTTTCGTGGAGCACAGCCTTGGCGTGCTTGCGCTCGGGCCGTCCACAGTGCTCCTCGGGCATTCCTTCGGTTCGATCGTGGCAGCCGACTTCGCCGCGAGGCATCCCGGAAGAGTTGCCGCCCTCGTGCTGGTCAACCCCATCTGCGCTCCAGCCCTCGAGGGGCCCAGCCGCCTGGCGTCCAAAGCCGCCGAGCTTTACTACGTTGCAGCCGCGCACCTGCCCGAGGCCGGGGGCAGGGCGCTCCTTGCCAATCCGCTGATCGTGCGGCTCATGAGCGTCTTTCTGGCCAAGACCCGGGCTCCCGAGGTGCGCCGCTACATCCACGCGCAGCACTCCGCCCACTTCAGCTCTTTCGCGTCGCGGCGCGTGGTACTCGAGGCGTTCCGTGCCTCCATCTCGGGTACCGTCCGGGACAGCGCGGCGGGCCTGCGAATGCCGGTCCTCCTGATCGCCGCCGAGCTCGACGACATCGGTTCCGTCGAGGGCCAGCGCAGACTCGCCGCCCTCATTCCCTCCTCGACCCTGTCGATCCTTCCCGGTGTGGGGCATCTCATCCACTATGAGAAGCCCGGCGAGGCAGCTCAGCTCATCACCGAATTCCTCGCGGGTGTCCCGGCCGTAGGGCCGGCTGCTGAGCAGGATCCCGGACGGGCCACCAGCACTTCCGCCGGCCACGCCGTCGGGCCTTCCCCCGGTCCACCGGCACACTCGCCCGCGGAGCCGGCCAAATGAGGATCCTGATCGATGCCCGGTTCACCCGGACCGATCACCACGACGGCATCAGCCGTTACGGAGCGAGCCTCATCGCCGCCGTCGCCGGGCTCGCGGACGTGACGATGCTCATCAGCGACGAGCGGCAGCTCGCCCTGCTGCCCGACGTCCCCCATGTCCTGATGGGAAGTCCGCTCTCCCCCGCCGAGGTCTTCCTCGCCCGGGAGATCAACCGACTGGCGCCCGACGTCGTCTTCAGTCCGATGCAGACCATGGGGTCGTGGGGGCGGAAGTATGCGCTGGTCCTGACGCTTCACGACCTCATCTACTACCAGAACCGCACCCCGCCGTCATTCCTTCCTCTTCCCGTACGCGTGCTGTGGCGGCTCTACCACCTTGGGTACTGGCCACAGCGCCTCCTGCTGAACCGTGCGGACGTCGTGGCGACCATCTCGGACACCACGGCCTCACTCATGGCCCGTCACCGTCTCACACGACGCCCCGTCCGGGTTGTCGGAAACGCTCCGCAGGCGTCCGCCGTCTCCCGGCCGCCGGGCGGAGAACCTGAGAGGTCCCTTCTCTACATGGGATCCTTCATGCCCTACAAGAACGTCGAGACCGTGATCGCGGGTATGGCCGGGCTGCAGGGCTACACCCTGCACCTGCTGAGCCGGGTTTCAGCCGGCCGCAGGGCGGAACTCGAGCAGCTGATCCCGCAGGGAGCCGCCGTCGTCTTCCATGACGGCGTGAGCGACGACGAATACGACGCCCTGCTCGCCAGGGCCACTGCGCTCGTGACGCTGTCCAGGGCGGAGGGTTACGGCCTGCCGGTGATCGAGGCGATGGCCGCGGGAACCCCCGTCGTCGCGGCGGACACGCCGATCTTCCGGGAGGTGGGCGGTAGTGCAGCAATTCTGGTCGACCCGGACGATCCTGCGGCGTTCACTGCCGCGATCCGGGCGCTCGGCGACCATGACCGGTGGGACCGCGCCGCGACCGAGGGGAGGGCACGCGCCGCGGCCTACTCCTGGGAGCGCTCGGCACGCCAGCTCCTCGATGCCGCTGAGGAGGCCCTCCGCCTGCATCGGGAGCGGTGACCGCAGGGCCGCCCGGGACGATGGAGGATGTCGGAAGGCATCAGGGGATGTCAGGGGATGTCAGAGGATGTCGACGGCATCGCAGCGGATGTGCACCGGCTCGCTCGTGCGCTTGGCGGACAGCTCGACCCGCCGCGCCCGCAATCCGGCCACGGCAGCCGCGGCGTTCCGGTAGGAGAAGAAGAGCAGCAGCCGGTGTCCGCCGGTTCCCGACAGGGAGCCCGGGTCGGCCTCCACCGGCCTCCCTCCTCCGGCCGGCACCGGAACAGGCCCGGCGCGGCGCACGAACAGCTGCAGATCGATTCCCTCCACGAACGCCGCGAGGCTCTCCCTGCTGCCCGTCAGGGCCGCGTACCGCACCGACGGTGGAAGCCCGAGTTCCTTCCGGAGCGTCAACTCCCTCGAGGCAGCACCCATCGGGTCCCATCGGACGAGGTGGCCGATCGTGGCGTCGTCGTCCCCGGTGGCCACTACGAGCCCGCCCTGGTCGGCAGGTCGGGCAAGGACCGCCGCGGTGAACCATTTCCGGAGTGCGTCCTCGCCTGCGCGCAGTGATTCGCGGCTCAGCAGCGCAGTGCCGTCGAGCAGGATCACCGCCGAGTAGCCGTTGGCGGCAAGCGGCTCGGCACCCGGCGTCGCGACGACGACGGCGGGCACATCAGGCACGGTGTCGACGATGTGCTCGCCCGCTGAGGACACCACGGGAACCCCGGGGAAGGCTCGTCCCAGTTCCTCCGCCGTGCGCGTGGCACCCGACACGGTGGCCCGGATCCGACCACTGCCGCAGTGCGGGCAACGCCAGGAAGGATCCGGGCGTCCGCACCACCGGCAGGACAACGGTCCGCCGCGGCTCAGCTGGGCCAGCGGACCCGTGCACGCGGCGCATCGCGCAGGGTTCCTGCACTGTTCGCAGGCGGTGGCGGGCGAGAATCCCGTCCGCGCGACCTGCAGCAGCACCGGCCCTTTCCTCAACCCCTCCTGGGCTGCCTTCCAGGCGGCATGCGGGATGCGGGCCTGGGCTGCGAGGGGATCCCGCTCCACCTGGAAGGCGTCGGTGGCATGCTGCACGCGCGGGGTGCTGCGCCGTATCTCGGGGCGGCCGGGGTGGATGGACCGCGCCCAGCCGCCGTCGACCAGCCGCTGCGCCTCCGTGCTCCGCGCCACCGAGGCGAGGAGTACCGCCGCATGCTCCTGCTCGGCGCGCAGCAGCACGACGTCCCGTACGTGGTGGTAGGGGGCGCGCTGCTCGAGGTGGAGGTCGTCGCCGTCGTCCCACAGGCAGATGAGGCCGAGATCCGGCACTGGTGCGTAGGCCGCCGATCGCGTACCCACCGCCACGCGGGCCTGCCCATGGAGCAGTCGCAGGAAGTTGCGGTAGCGCGGCGTGGGGCCGTCCTCCCCGGTCAGGCGCGCCACGATGTCGGGACCGAAGCGGTCCGCCAGCGCCGCTTCCACGCGGGCCAGGTCGCGCTGGTCAGGAACGACGACGACGGCGCCGCGGCCTGAAGTCACCGTCGCGGCGACCGCGTCGGTCACCTCCTCCGGCCAGGCCCGCGGCCCGTACCCTCCCACCGATGTGAGGACAGCGCGCGGTGACTCCCCCGCCGCAAGGTGCAGGAGGAACGCCTCGCCGTTCTCATAGCGGCTGAAACTGCCCGATCCGGCCCGGCTGCTCGGGGGGCTCCCGCCTTCGGGGACGGGCCTTCGGCCGGCGGTCGCAGGGGCGGGGTGCGCGCCGGATACTTCAGGACCGGCCGGGGCGAACTGGTCGGGGTCGAATTCCTGGTCCACCCGCGCGGCCCGCGGCGGGATGGCCAGCCGAAGGACGTCGCTGACCAGCCCGGCCGAACGCGCGGCGACAGCGCGGGCCAGCGTGAGGATCTCCGGCGTCAGGACCGGCTGGCCGGACACCACCGAGCCCAGCGGCTGGAGGGTGGCGCTGGTGGAGGAGGAGGCGGACCGCTGCGCCACGTAGCCCGTGTGCTCGCGCCCGGCGAAGCGGACCTTCACTCGGACTCCGGGGCGGGCCACGGCATCGAGGTCGGCCGGCACGAAGTAATCGAAAAGCCGGTCCAGGTGTGGCAACGGCGAGTCGAGGATGACCTGCGCGATCGGATTCACCGCGGCAGCACCGGGAACGCCCTGCGGAAGTTTGGGGACCCCGAAGCCGTGCAGCAGGGACAGCTGCATCCCCCCGGTGTCCGCACTGCCGCTCATGTCCTGCTCACCCTGCGCTCCTCGGGGACGACCGGCCGGTCGGGCTGGCCTGTCAAGCGTTGAAATAGCTCCGAAGCTTGTCGACGCGGTCGGTCAGCTCCCAGCGAAAGCCTTCGTCCTCGCGTCCGAAGTGCCCGTGGGCTGCCGTCTTCTGGTAGATGGGGCGCTTGAGGTCGAGCGCGTCGATGATGCCGAGCGGCCGGAGGTCGAAGATCTCCCGGACGGCGGTTCCGATCGCTGCCGGATCGACCGTCTCCGTGCCGAAGGTCTCGACGTAGATCCCCACTGGCTGGGCCATGCCGATCGCATAGGCGATCTGGATCTCGGCGCGGCGCGCCAACCCGGCTGCCACCACGTTCTTCGCTACCCAGCGCATCGCGTACGCAGCCGACCGGTCGACCTTCGAGGGGTCCTTGCCGCTGAAGGCCCCTCCGCCGTGACGCGCCATTCCACCGTAGGTGTCCACGATGATCTTCCGCCCGGTCAGGCCCGCGTCCCCCACGGGGCCACCGATCACGAACTCGCCGCCCGGGTTGAGGATGTGCCGGACACTCGAGGTATCGAGGTCCGTCGTCTGCAGGACGGGCTCGATGACGAAGGTGACGAGGTCGGCTCGCAGCTGTTCGAGTGATACCCCGGCCGCGTGCTGGGAGGAGATGACGATGGAGTCGACCGACACGGGGATATCGCCGTCGTAGCCGATGGTGACCTGGGTTTTGCCGTCGGGCCGCAGGTCCGGCAACGTGCCGTCCTTCCGTACCGCGGTCAGCCGCTCCGAGAGGCGGTGTGCAAGCCAGATGGGGGTGGGCATCAAGACGGGTGTTTCGTCACTGGCGTAGCCGAACATGATGCCCTGGTCCCCTGCACCCTGGGCGTCGTACGGGTCAGATCCCGTTCCTTCGCGGGTTTCGAGTGACCGGAACACTCCGGAGGCAATTTCAGGGGACTGCTGTCCGATGGAGACGGAGACCCCGCAGCGTGCACCGTCGAAACCGTTGGCCGATGAGTCGTAGCCGATGCCGAGAATGGTCTGCCGGACGATTTCCGGGATCTCGACGTAGGCCTCGGTGGTCACCTCGCCCGCAACGTGGACGAGCCCCGTGGTGACGAGGGTTTCTACGGCGACCCGGGAATCGGGGTCCTGTTTCAGCAGCCCGTCGAGGATGGCGTCGCTGATCTGGTCGCAGATCTTGTCGGGGTGACCCTCGGTCACGGATTCGGAGGTGAAAAGCCGCAGGGCGGGGATGGGCGTTGCTGGATTCACGTGCCCACTCTACTTGGTTGGAGGAGCGGTTCCGGGCCGTGGTGCCTGCGGGAGGCAACTGTTACGGGGCGGTCTCAGCCGACGAGGATCCGGGTGATCCGCGCCACGACGGCGTCGGCGACATCCCGCTTCGAGCCGCTCACCGGCGCCGATTCGCTGCCGTCGGAGCCGAGGATCACGACAGCGCTGGCGTCCTCGCCGAAAACCCGGCCCTGCCCGACGTCGTTGAGCACCAGGAGGTCGCAACCCTTCCGCAGAAGCTTGGCGCGCGCGTGGGCAAGGGGATCGCCGTCGGCGTCACCTGTTTCGGCAGCGAAGCCCACGATCACGGCGGGCCCGCCGGCAGCCCGGCGGCGCTCCACCGACTCCTTGAGGATGTCGGGATTGCGCACCAACGAAATGACGGGGTCGACGCCGTCGTCGCCCTTCTTGATCTTCGAGGTCATGACGTCGGCCGGCCGGAAATCGGCAACCGCCGCGGCCATGATGAGGACGTCGGAAGCCGGTAGCGCGGCGAGGACTGCAGACCTCAGTTCATGTGCGGTGCTGACCCGGGTCACCTGCAGGTCTGCCGGCACCGGCACCTCGAGGTGGGCTGCGATCAGGTGTACCTCGGCGCCGGCGGCGCGAGCTGCCTGGGCGAGGGCGATCCCCTGTTTCCCGGAGGACCGGTTGCCGAGGAACCGCACCGGGTCCAGCGGTTCCCGGGTACCACCGGCGGTAATGGTCACGGTGCGGCCTGTGAGTTCGTCGGTAGCGGCGTGGGAGGCACCGCACACCCCCAGGGCGGCTGCGAAGATCTCCGCCGGTTCGGGTAGCCGTCCAGGCCCTGAATCGGCACCGGTCAACCGGCCCGACGCCGGTTCCATCACTGTGACACCGCGGGATCGCAGGGTTGCCACATTGGCCTGTGTCGCCGTATGCCGCCACATCTCGGTGTGCATCGCGGGGGCGAAGAACACAGGGCCACTCGCCATCAGCAGCGTGCCGGTCAGCAGGTCGTTCGCCAGGCCGGCGGCGGCACGGGCCAGGACGTCGGCGGTGGCCGGGGCGACGATGATGAGGTCGGCTTCGTGGCCGAGGCGCACGTGATTGACCCTGTCGACGTCGTCCCAGACGCTGTTGCTGACCGGGTTGCCGGACAGCGCCTCCCAGGTGGCCGTCCCGACGAAGCGGGTTGCCGCCTCCGTGGGGATGACGGTGACGCTGTGCCCTGCCTCGGTCAACAAACGAAGGAGGGACGCAGCCTTGTAGGCCGCGATCCCTCCTCCAACGCCGAGGACTATCCGCACTGGCGTCTGTTCTCCCGGTTCGACGCTGCCCGTACTACTCCGCCGCGTCCAGGGGGGCCGAGACGAGCATGCCCTCATTGATTTCACGCAGTGCGATCGACAGTGGCTTCTCGTTCAGCTTGGTGTCCACGAGGGGACCGACGTACTCGAACAGGCCCTCGTGGAGCTGTGAGTAGTAGGCGTTGATCTGGCGCGCGCGCTTCGCACCATAAATCACCAGGGCATACTTCGAGTCCGAGACCTCAAGGAGGGAGTCGATCGACGGGTTGATGATGCCTTCAGGCTGAGTTGACACAAAATCTCCAAAAAATAGCTGTTACCGGTCCCTGACCTGCGGTTTAGCGCTGGAGAGGGCGTAGTCCCATCAATGAAACGAGCTCGTCCGCCGCATGCTCGACACTGTCGTTGACCACGGTGTGGTCGAATTCAGGTTCGGCGGCAAGTTCCAGTTTAGCGGTTTCCAGGCGCTGCCGTTGTTCATCGGGCGTTTCGGTGCCCCGACCCACGAGCCGGCGGACCATCTCATCCCACGTGGGAGGTGCCAGGAAGACGAAATTCGCCTCGGGCATGCTCTCCTTGACCTGGCGGGCGCCCTGGAGATCGATCTCCAGCAGCACGGTCCTGCCCTCGTCCATGGCTTCCTGCACCGTGCGGCGCAGGGTTCCATAGCGGTTGCGGCCGTGGACGACCGCCCACTCGAGAAGCTCGCCGTTGCGGGCGAGGGCGTCGAATTCGTCCGCGGAGACGAAGAAGTAGTGCAGCCCATGGACTTCACCGGGCCGCGGGGGCCGGGTGGTGGCCGAAACCGACAGCCACACCTCGGGGTAGTTGTCCCGGATGTAGGTGGATACCGTGCCCTTGCCGACGGCAGTCGGGCCGGCCAGTACTGTCAGCCGGGGCTGCGTCACGAAGAGTTCCTTACTTACTGGCCGGGCCAGGGTGCTGTTGTTCGAGATGATTGACCAGTGCCTTGCGCTGGTGGATGCCGAGCCCGCGCACCCGGCGCGTGGCGGCGATGCCGACGTCGTTCATGATGGCGAGCGCACGCACGTCCCCTACACCGGGCAGGGCCTTGAGGAGATCGAGCACCTTCAGGCGTCCGACGGCGTCATCCCCCGAACTGCTGGCGATGACCTCCGCGACTGTCACTTTACCCGTTTTGAGCCGGACCTTCAGTTCCGCCCGGACGGCACGTGCGGCCGCCGCCTTCTCGCGCGCCTGCATCCGTTCGGAGTCGGTGAGGGGCTTGAGGGTCACGAGTGCTCCCTGCAGTAAGCGGACCGTCGGTGGGCACCGCAGGACCGCTGATCGAGTGGAATGGGCTTGAACTGAACCTATCGGTTCGGGTATCCCAAATCAATCCGCGGACGGGAGGGTTTCCAACTCGTGCGCGGCCTCCCTGGCAGCAGCCCGCAGTGCCTCGATGGTGGGACCCGCAGCCAGTACTGCACGGCTCGACGTCGGCACCACCAGGGCGAGGGCTTTCCCGAACGTCGCGGCGAGCTCCCGTGCGCCCGCACCCTGCGCGCCGACACCCGGAGCGAGGATCGGGCCGTTCAGGGCAGCGAGGTCCAGACCGAGCGCCTTCACCGCGGAACCGGCCGTCGCACCGACCACCAGGCCCACCGAACCGGGCGTGATCGACGCTTCGTGCGGGATGGAATTCTCCGCGGCCGCAGCCCGCGTGATCGCGAGGGCAACCGAGGCCGCTCCCCCTGCATGCTGGACCGAAGCACCCTCGGGGTTCGATGTCAGCGCGAGGACGAAGACACCCCGCCCGGTGGAGCGGGCGAGGTCAAGGGCAGGACGCAGTGACTCGAACCCGAGGTACGGGTTGAGCGTCACCGCGTCCGCCGCGAGCGGTGACCCATCAGCAAGCCATGCTTCGGCATACGCCGTCATGGTGGACCCGATGTCGCCGCGCTTGGCGTCGGCGATCGTCAGCGTGCCCTGATCGGCGGCACGCGCCAGCACCGTCTCGAGGACGGCGATGCCGCGGGAGCCGTGCCTTTCGTAGAGCGCGACCTGCGGCTTGACCGCGGCGGCCACCGGCCCGACGGCGTCGAGCACGCTCAGCGAGAAGCGCTCGAGCCCGGCCGCCGAGTCGTTCAGCCCCCAGGCCGCCAGCAGCGCCGGATGCGGGTCGATGCCCACGCAGAGGCTGCTCCGGGCAACCCTCGCACGCGCTAGGCGGACCCCGAAGGGCTCGCGGCCGGGAGTACGTCCGGGCTCGGCCGTGGCGCTGTTCCCGGGCTGGGCAGGCGGAGGCGCCACACCGGTTCCGGGCCGGGATGCCGCACCGCTAGCCGGCATTCCCGGCCTCCGCGAACGCGCGCAGCGTCGATTCCCGAAGGTTCGCCGCATGCTCCTGCAGGCTCGTCACCGACCATTCGAAGGACCGCATGGCCTCGATGGCCTGGACTGCGGCGCCGACCTCGGGGATCGTGGTGATGACCGGCAGTCCGTAGGACGTCGCCGCGGCACGGATTTCGTAGCCGTCACCGCGAGCCTGGCCCCCGGAAGGCGTGTTGATGATCATGTCGATGCCGCCGTCGGTGATGAGGTCCACCACGGTGCCTTCACCGTGCTCGCCGGTTCCCTCTGCCACCTTGCGCACCGTGGTGGCCTGGATGCCGTTGCGTCGCAGGACATCGGCTGTTCCCCCGGTGGACACGATCTCGAACCCGAGGTCCACGAGGCGTTTGACGGGCAGGATGATGGCGCGCTTGTCCCGGTTTGCGACCGACACGAAGACCTTCCCCTCGACGGGCAGCGCCGCGTTGGCAGCGGCCTGGCTCTTGGCGAAGGCTGTGTCGAAATACTTGTCGATGCCCATCACCTCGCCCGTGGAGCGCATCTCCGGCCCCAGCAGGGAGTCGACGACGGTGCCGTCGACGGTGCGGAACCGGCTGAACGGGAGCACTGCCTCCTTGACCGAGACGGGGGCGTCGAACGGAAGCGATCCGCCGTCGCCCTGGGCCGGCAGCAGGTGGTGCACGGCGCGGAGCTCGGCGATGCTCACTCCGGTTCCGATCAGGGCTGCTCCCTTGGCGAGCTGGACGCCGGTCGCCTTCGAGACGAATGGCACGGTGCGGGAGGCACGCGGGTTCGCCTCAAGGACGTAGAGGACGTCGGAGGCGAGGGCGAACTGGATGTTGATGAGCCCTCGCACTCCCACGCCCTCGGCGATGGCCAGCGTGGCCGTGCGGACCCGCTGCAGGACGTCCGCGCCGAGCGTAATGGGCGGAAGCACGCACGCGGAGTCGCCGGAGTGGATGCCGGCCTCCTCGATGTGCTCCATGATGCCGCCGAGATACATCTCGGTGCCGTCGTAGAGGGCGTCGACGTCGATCTCGATGGCGTCCTCGAGGAAGCGGTCGATCAGGACGGGGTGGGCCTCGGTGATTTCGGTGGCGTTGGCGATGTAGCGCGACAGGTTCGCCTCGTCGTAGACGATCTCCATGCCGCGTCCGCCGAGGACGTAGGACGGCCGGACCAGCACGGGGTACCCGATCTCGTCGGCAATCTTCTTGGAGTCCTCGAAGGACACCGCGGTGCCGTTCTTCGGCGCGATCAGCCCGGCGGCGTCGAGCACCCTGCTGAAGGCACCACGGTGCTCCGCGAGGTCGATGGCCTCGGGCGAGGTGCCGAGGATCGGGATGCCTGCGTCCGCGAGCTCCTGTGCCAGCTTGAGCGGGGTCTGGCCGCCGAGCTGCACGAACACGCCCAGCACCCCGCCCGTGCGCTCCTCCGCGGCGATGACCTCGAGCACGTCCTCGAGGGTCAGCGGTTCGAAGTAGAGCCGGGTGGAGATGTCGTAGTCGGTGGACACCGTTTCGGGGTTGCAGTTGACCATGACGGTCTCGTACCCGGCCTTGCGGAGCGCCAGGGTCGCGTGGACGCACGAGTAGTCGAACTCGATGCCCTGGCCGATCCGGTTCGGTCCGGAGCCGAGAATGAGAATCGACGGCTTCTCGTGCTGCGCAACCTCGTCCTCCTCGTCATAGGACGAGTAGTGGTAGGGCGTGTAGGCGGCGAACTCGGCGGCGCAGGTGTCGACGGTCTTGAAGACCGGCCGGACGCCGAGCGCGTGGCGTACACCCCGCACCACGGCTTCCGGCATGCGCCGGATAGCGCCGATCTGCTCGTCGGAGAAACCGTGGCGCTTGGCGGAGCGGAGGACGTCCTCCGTCAGCGCGCCAGCGTTCCGCACCTCTTCGGCGACCTCGTTGAGGAGCACCAGCTGGTCGAGGAACCAGGGGTCGATGCCGGTGGCGTCGTAGAGCTGTTCCACGCTCGCTCCGCCGAGCAGCGCCTGCTGGACCTGTGACAGGCGTTCAGTGGTGGGACGCCTGGCCGCTTCGACGAGGGCTGCGACGTCGCCCTCGGCGACCGGCTCGAAGACCAGCTGCGAGCCCTTCTGCTCGAGTGATCGCAGCGCTTTCTGCAGGGCCTCGGTGAAGTTCCGTCCCATGGCCATCGCCTCGCCCACCGACTTCATGGTGGTGGTCAGCGTGGGGTCCGCGGCGGGGAACTTCTCGAAGGCGAAGCGCGGAACCTTGACCACCACATAGTCCAGGGTCGGCTCGAACGAGGCCGGCGTCTTCTGCGTGATGTCGTTGGGGATCTCGTCGAGCGTATAGCCGAGGGAGAGCTTCGTGGCGATCTTCGCGATCGCGAAGCCGGTCGCCTTCGATGCGAGGGCCGAGGACCGCGAGACACGCGGGTTCATCTCGATGACGACGACGCGACCGGTGTCCGGTTCGATGGCGAACTGGATGTTGCAGCCGCCGGTATCGACGCCGACCTCGCGGATGACGGCGATGGAGATGTCCCGCAGCCGCTGGTACTCGCGGTCCGTGAGGGTCAGCGCGGGGGCCACCGTGATGGAGTCACCGGTGTGGACACCCACCGGGTCGAAGTTCTCGATGGAGCAGACCACCACCACGTTGTCGTTCTTGTCCCGCATCATCTCCAGTTCGTACTCCTTCCAGCCGAGGATGCTCTCCTCGAGGAGCACTTCGCTGGTGGGACTGTACTGGAGGCCCTGGCCGACGATGCGACGGAGGTCGCCCTCGTTGTAGGCAAGACCGGAGCCGAGCCCGCCCATGGTGAAGGATGGCCGGACCACCATCGGGTATCCGAGGTCCTCGGCGGCGATGAAGGCCTCGGCCAGGGTGTGGATGATCATGGAACGGGCCGACTCCGCACCGCAGCGCTCCACCACGCCCTTGAACTTCTCGCGGTCCTCGCCGAGCTCGATCGCGGCGATGTTCGCCCCGATGAGTTCCACGCCGAATTCCTCCAGGACGCCGTTCTTGTCGAGGGCGATGGCGGTGTTCAGCGCGGTCTGCCCGCCGAGGGTGGGGAGCAGCGCGTCGGGTCGCTCCTTCTCGATGATCTTCGCCACCACCTCGGGGGTGATCGGCTCCACATAGGTGGCGTCGGCGAACTCCGGATCGGTCATGATCGTGGCCGGGTTGGAGTTGACGAGGATGACCCTCAGGCCCTCCTCCTTCAGGACGCGCAGCGCCTGCGTTCCCGAGTAATCGAATTCGGCGGCCTGGCCGATCACGATGGGACCGGAGCCGATCACCAGGACACTTTTGAGGTCGGTTCTGCGGGGCATCAGTTGTCTTCCTGGGCGGGGAGCTGGTGGGTGCTGGTGGTGGCGAGCGAGACCGTGCTGGCATCGGTTCCGCCCGGGAAGTTCTTCTCCGCCGTCATGAGGTCGATGAAACGGTCGAAGAGGTACGCGGAGTCGTGGGGACCGGCTGCCGCTTCGGGGTGGTACTGCACGGAGAAGGCGGGCATGTCGAGGCAGGCAAGGCCCTCGACGACGTCGTCGTTGAGGCAGACGTGGCTGACCTCCACACGGCCGAAGCCGCCGTGCGGCGCGTCGACGGGACCGTCCAGGGGTGCATCGACGGCGAACCCGTGGTTGTGGGAGGTGATTTCCACCTTGCGCGTGCGGCGGTCCATGACCGGCTGGTTGATGCCGCGGTGTCCGTAACGGAGTTTGTAGGTTCCGAACCCGAGGGCCCTGCCCAGGATCTGGTTTCCGAAGCAGATGCCGAAGAAGGGGATGCGTGCTGAGAGGACCTCGCGCAGCAGCGCCACCTGCGTATCAGCGGTCGAGGGGTCACCTGGTCCGTTGGACAGGAAGACGCCGTCCGGCTCCACCGCCCGGATCTCCTCGAGGGTTGCCGCCGCGGGAAACACTACGGTGCGGACGCCGCGCTGTGCGAAGTGTCGAGGGGTCATGGCCTTGATGCCGAGGTCGAGCGCGGCGACGGTGAACAGCGGCTCGCCTTCCCAGCCGTGGTCCGACGGGTCCACTGTGTACTGCTCGGTCACACTTACTTCCTCAGCGAGCCGGGCGCCCTCCATCGGATCCTGGGCCAGCACCCGGTTCCGCAGCTCGGACTCGGCCAGGACGGCATCGGCTCCGGAGAAGATCCCGGCCCGCATCGCGCCGCGCTCGCGGAGGTGACGAGTGATGGCGCGGGTATCCACCCCCTCGATGCCGACCACGCCCTGGCTGCGCAGCTGGTCGTCCAGGCTCTGCTCGGACCGCCAGTTCGAGGGGCGCCGTGCTGCATCGCGGACGATGTAGCCCGCGACCCAGATCCGGCGCGATTCGGCGTCGTCGGCGTTGACGCCGGTGTTGCCGATGTGGGGGGCGGTCTGCACCACGAGCTGCCGCGCGTAGGAGGGGTCGGTGATGGTTTCCTGGTATCCGGTCATTCCGGTGGCGAAGACTGCTTCGCCGAACGCCGTGCCGGTGGCGCCGTAGCTGCGCCCGCGGAAGCATCGGCCGTCCTCCAGCATCAGCACGGCTGCGATTGGGGTGGATGTGTTCACTGGGATTCCCTGCCTGTGGAGTCTTGCGGTGGTGTCGTGTCTGGTGTCAGCGCGGCGGCTGCCGCCAGCAGCTGCGGTTTGTGTGCGGCATGGCGGGTGCGGAAGCCCGTATCGACGCGCTTGTCCGTCAGCCGCCAGGTGAGGACGACGAGCCCGTCCTTCTCGACGAACTTGCCCGCCATGCCGCCTTCGAGCCGGACCGAGTCGAGATCGTCCCGGGGGATGAAGATGTCCGGGGCACCGGCGCGTGCGAGGAGCACGCCCTCCGGGTGCACGGTCGCCACGGCGTTGGAGCGGATGCCCATCCCATGGACCGCCACGCGGTCCAGCCAGTCGCCTGCCGTCGTCGTGGCGACATACTGGCCCTCGGCCTCGTACAGGACCGGCCCGAGGTCCGACGGCGTTGCGGGCGGTGCGCCGATTCCTGACTGGCGCCGAAGCCGGCCGCGCCAGCCGAGGGCGATGAGGGCGACGATGAGGGCGATCATCCCCAAGGTCGTGGCGATGATGCCTAGATATTCCACGCCGGTTCCTCTGCGTCGAAAAGGAGCGGGCTGTTGAGCGCGCCGCCGAGCACCGTGGGGTGACCGCGGTAGAACGTTGCGATGACCCGGCCGGGAAGGACCGTCCCGGCGAAGGGACTGTTGCGTCCCTTGGTCGCCATTTTATGCGGCTCGACGGTCCACCGGGCCGCGGGATCGACGAGCAGGACGTTTGCGGGTTCGCCCTTCCCGAGCGGCCTGCCCTGGGATTCCAGCCGTCCGATGCGCGCCGGGGCGGTCGAGGTGACGCGCGCGAAGCCCTCCCAGTCCATGAGTCCCGTTTCGATCATGGCGTGCTGGACCACCGAGAGTGCGGTTTCGAGCCCCGTCATGCCCATGGCGGCCTGTGCCCACTCGCACTCCTTGTGTTCGCTCGGGTGGGGCGCGTGGTCGGTTCCGACGACGTCGATGGTGCCGTCCGCGAGCGCTTCGCGCAGCGCCTGGACATCCGTGGAGGTGCGCAGCGGCGGGTTCACCTTGTAGACGGGGTTGTAGCTGCGGACGAGTTCCTCGGTCAGGAGGAGGTGGTGGGGTGTGACTTCCGCAGTGACGCGGATGCCGCGCGACTTGGCCCAGCGGAGGATGTCGACGGAACCGGCAGTGGAGACATGGCACACGTGGAGCCGGGAGTCGACGTGCTGGGCCAGGAGCACATCGCGGGCGATGATGCTCTCCTCCGCCACGGCGGGCCAGCCGGTGAGCCCGAGCACGGCGGAGACATCGCCCTCGTTCATCTGGGCACCCTCGGTCAGGCGGGGTTCCTGGGCGTGCTGGGCGATGACGCCGTCGAACGCCTTGACGTACTCGAGGGCGCGCCGCATCAGAACGGGGTCGGAGACGCAGATGCCGTCGTCGGAGAACACCCGCACGTTGGCCCGTGACTCTGCCATGGCCCCCAGTTCCGCCATGCGCAGACCGGCGAGCCCCACGGTCACGGCGCCGACCGGGCGGACCTCGACCCAACCCGATGTCCGGCCGAGGCTGTACACCTGCTCCACCACGCCGGCGGTATCGGCCACGGGCGAGCTGTTCGCCATGGCGTGGATGGCGGTGAACCCGCCGAGGGCCGCCGCGCGGGAACCGGTCTCCACCGTTTCGGCATCCTCGCGGCCCGGTTCGCGGAGGTGGGTGTGGAGGTCGACCATGCCGGGGAGGGCGATGAGCCCGTCGGCGTCGATGATGGATGCAGCTGATCCGGCGCCGTCCGTCGCGTCCGGGCCGACGGCGGCGATGATGCCGTCGGCGATCAGCAGGTCCGCGGTCCGGCCTCCGAGGATCGAGGCGCCCCGGATGAGGTACTGGGTGCTGTGCTTGCTCATGCTGGCTCCTGCGTTGTCCGGTTCGCGGTTGTCGGGGTGGCGGTTGCCGGGGTAGCGCCGCCCGGGTCCGGCACTTCGTCGGAATGACCCTGGCCGGACAGCAGCAGGTACAGCGCTGCCATCCGGACCGACACGCCGTTGCGCACCTGCGCGAGCACCGTCGAGCGGGGCGAGTCGGCTGCCGCTGAGGAGATCTCCAGCCCACGATTCATGGGACCGGGGTGCATGATGACGGTGTCGTCGAGGCCCATGACGTCGAGCAGCGCGAGCCGCGCGTCGTCGAAGCCCCAGTTCCGTGAATACTCACGGGTCGAGGGAAAGAACGCGGCGTTCATGCGTTCGGCCTGAAGCCGCAGCATCATGACGGCGTCGGGCCGGGTCGCCAGGGCGTCGTCGAGGTTGTACCGGACCTCGCAGGGCCAGGACCCGACGCCGACCGGCAGCAGGGTGGGCGGGCCGACCAGCGTGATGTGCGCGCCGAGGGTCGTCAGGAGCCACACGTTGGAGCGAGCGACCCGTGAGTGGAGGATATCGCCGACGATCAGGATGCGCATGCCGGTCAGGTCCGTTCCGGAGGACCGGGTCCCCGCGATCCTGGCCCAGTGCCGGCGGAGGGTGAAGGCGTCCAGGAGCGCCTGGGTGGGGTGTTCGTGGGTCCCGTCGCCCGCGTTGACCACGGCGGCGTCGATCCACCCCGACGCCGCGAGGCGCGCCGGAGCTCCCGAAGCCGGGTGGCGGATCACGACGGCGTCGGCGCTCATGGCCTCGAGGGTCTGCGCGGTGTCCTTCAGCGATTCACCCTTGGAAACCGACGAACCCTTGACCGCGAAGTTGATGACGTCGGCTGACAGGCGCTTGGCTGCGGCCTCGAAGGAGATCCGGGTGCGGGTGGAGTCCTCGAAGAACAGGTTGACCACCGTGCGGCCGCGCAGGGCTGGCAGCTTCTTGATCTCCCGCTCCCCCACCGCTGCCATCTCCTCGGCGACGTCCAGCAGGTGGAGGGCATTGACGGCCGACAGGTCGGAGGTGGAGAGCAGGTGCTTCATGCGCCGCCCTCGATGACGACCTCGTCGCCGGGCCCACCGCTGGCTGCCACACCGGCGGCGTCGACCTCGCGCAGATGCACGCGCACCCGTTCGGACGACGACGTCGGGAGGTTCTTCCCCACATGGTCGGCCCGGATGGGAAGTTCACGGTGGCCGCGGTCCACGAGGACGGCGAGGCGGACGATCCGGGGCCTGCCGAGATCCACGAGGGCATCGAGCGCGGAGCGGATGGTCCGGCCGGAATAGAGGACATCGTCCACGAGGACCACCACCTTGTCATCGATGCCGGTGGCGGGGAGCTGGGTGGCCCGGGGGGATCTCGTTGGGTTCCGCCGGAGGTCGTCGCGGTACATGGTGACGTCCAGCTGCCCAGTGATCGCGTCCGGGTCCACTGTGGGATCGACGTCGGCGATCTTCCGCGCGAGGCGCTGCGCCAGCGGAAATCCGCGGCGGGGGATCCCGAGCAGTACCAGATCGGTGGTACCCCGGTTGGCTTCGAGGATTTCGTGGGCGATGCGGGTCAGGGCCCGGTCGATATCGGCTTCGGCGAGAACAACGCGCTGTTTGGCTCCGGAATACGGTGCAGGCACGGTCATAACACGCTTCCTCCTTCCCCGCCTCACTGGACGGAACTTAAAGGGTGGTTGCGTTGACAAAACTACCACAGGCGCATCTGCCCTTAGGGTGAAGCCATGGCCAGCAACGACCCGCATCGCCCCCTGCCCGGCACATTCCGGCCGCCGGACTCCGGTTGGTGGGAGACTTCGACCACGCGGAACGCCCAGGTGGCACCTCCCGTGAGCCTGTCCGCTCCCTTCCCTCCCGTGTGGGAGCAGCCCCGCGCCCGTGGCGCGGGCGCGCTGAATATCATCCTCGCCATCGCAGCGGCCGGAATCACCGCGCTGGTGCTGCTGTTCCTTTCCGTGTCCCTTGGTCCCTCCGCGCTGGTGCTGTGCGGCGTCCTTGCGCTGATTCCCCTGGCCATCTGCCTGCTCGGCATCCGCTGGATCGACCGCTGGGATCCGGAGCCGCGGGGTGCGCTGCTGTTCGCCTTCCTGTGGGGTGCAGGCGTCTCGGTGGTGGTCACCCTGCTGCTCGGGAACTACGTGGTCGAGTTGCTCGGGGCGGCGCTGACCACCACACCCGACGACGTCATCGGGCCGGTGCTGCAGGCGCCCCTCCTCGAGGAGATTGCCAAGGGATTCGGTGTCCTGATACTCGTGTACACGCGCCGAAGCCACTTCGATGGCCCCGTGGACGGCATCGTCTATGCCGGGACCGTCGCGGCCGGCTTCGCTTTCACCGAGAACATCCTCTACTTCGGTACGGCCGTGATCGACACCGGCAGCACCGGCGCACTGGTCAGCGTATTCATCCTCCGTGGCCTGTTCTCGCCCTTCGCGCACGTGATGTTCACGGCGGCGCTCGGCTTCGTCCTCGGACTGGCGGTCAGCCGCGGCGGCGGGAGCCGACGCGTCCTTCCGGCCTTCGTCGTCGGCCTGGTCCCCGCGATCGCCGGGCACATGCTGTGGAACGGTGGCACAGTGATCCTGTTCAGCGACTTCTTCTCCTTCTACTTCTACGTGCAGGTGCCGCTCTTCCTTGCCGCTGTCCTGTGCGTGATCCTGCTGCGCCGATCGGAACGCCGACTGACCGAGGCGCGTCTTGGCGACTATGCCAGGGCGGGCTGGTTCACACCGCAGGAAGTCGCCATGCTCGCAACCCGCCCCGGACGCCAGCAGGCGCGGGCCTGGGCGCGAAGCGTGGGGGCGAAGACAGACATGGCGGCTTTCATCCGGACGGCGTCACGCATCGCCTACACGCGCCAGCGGATGCTCGGCGGACGGCACGACGCCGGCGACGCGGCGGAGGAACGGTTCCTGCTCGACGAAGCAACCCGGAGGCGGTCGCGCATCCTGCAGATCGCCGGGAACCGCCATGCCTAGCGTAAGCGTGCCGAGGACCGCCCGACGGTGCGAAAGTCACGGTCGCCGGCCATATCCCTTGTGGTCGGATCGTCGTCCACCGAACCCGGAATGGTGCACCGAACGGCGGATGAAGCGACGACGCGGCCGAGAAACCGTCGTCGGCCTCGGGCGAAGTCAGGATTCCGGATCGAACTGCTCAGAACGCAGCACGGACCGCTGGATGAGCCGCCGCGAGTCACAATCGCATTGCGGCGGTTGTTCCCGCAATGCCTGAACACCTAGCGTGGTAGTAAGTGTGCTGATCATCTGATCAGCTCCGGCAGCGACGTGGAGCCGCTGCTCCGGATTTCCGGGGCGTGGGCACGCCTGCCTTCTCTCCGAGAATTCGAAGGAGTTTCGACGATGACCATCGAGGACGCACGCAGCGTCGATGCGCGGTTACCAGCCATGGCCGGGGCCGCACTGGCGACCCTCCTGGTGGCGGGTTGTTCCTCCGCAGACAGCACCGGAAGCGCCGAACTGAACGGGGCCGATGCCCAGGTGAATGTGGTTGAGATGGAGGACCTCTATCTGGTGGCACTGGAGGAGGGAGAGCCTGCCCGGTTCCTCGGCACCCTCATCAACCAGTCGGCTTTCCCCATGGACGTCACCCTGTCCGATGCGGACCACGAGGTGGTCGTCACGGTCCCCGCGGATAGCGAGTTCGCGTTCGCCGACGGGCAGCGCGTGAGTGGCACGGTCGAGGCGACGGATGTCGTCTCCGATCTGGCCCTGGTACGGGCCGATCGGACCGGTCTGCCTGCCGCCGAATTCGAGACCGACCTGCCGCGGACCGGCGAGACCGCCATCGTCATCGGCTCTCCCCTCGGCTTCGAGAACACCGTGACGGCGGGAATCATCTCGGGTCTTCACCGGGAGATTCCGGGGTCCGCCCGCACGAGCCAGTCGCTCGTCGATCTGATCCAGACCGATGCCCCCATCAGCCCCGGTAATTCCGGAGGTGCTGTAGTGAACGGGCAGGGGAAGATCATCGGTATCAGTGAGGCATACATACCTCCCCAGTCCGGAGCCGTGGCCCTGGGTTTCGCCATCCCCGCTGCAACTGCCGTGGAGGTGGCCGAGCAGCTGCTCGAGGACGGCACGGCCGAGCACGCCTTCCTGGGGCTCGTGCCGGGAGCAATCACCGCACAAATTGCGCAGCAGCTCGGCCTGGAAAGCCCGAGGGTGCAGTCGTGCTGTCCGTCCAGAACGGCAGCCCTGCTGACGACGCAGGAGTACGCCCCGGTGACGTCGTCGTCTCGATGGCCCCCTAGTCGGTCGGCTGTCGGAACGACGCGCGAGGACGGCCTGCTCCTTCGCGACCTGTGCACCGCTGGCGGCTGCCGGCGTCGGATTCAGGCCGGCAGTGTCGGCTCGAGCTGCTGATCGATCCGTAGAAATGGATACTGGATCGTGTCACAGTGGAGGGCGCTTCCGCAGCCCTGCGGGCTTATCATTCGTGCATGGAAGACAAGCTGTCGAGACTCGTCTACACCCTTTTCCTGGGTGTGACCATTGCGCTTTTTTTCGGGTTCGGGATCCAGACCTTCTACCCGTCGCCCGACTTCCCCCGATCGACCGAGGCCGTGCAACACGTGCCGGAGGGCGCTTCGGACCAGGAGCTGCTCGAACAGCAGAAGGCCGACGAGGCGGCCTACCGCGACCACGAGCAGAAGTCCGAGGTCTACAACCGCAACGTCTCGACCATCTCCCTGGTCGCGGCCGTCGCCCTCCTGGGGACCAGCATGCTCCTCGGTAAACGGAATCGCGTGATCACCAACGGCATCATGCTGGGCGGTCTGTTCACCCTGCTGTACAGCTTCGGCCGTGGGATGGCCTCCGGGGACACCACCATGACCTTCGTTGCGGTGACCGTCGGCCTGGCGGTGGTACTTTTCCTGGGGACCCGAAGGTTCCTTCCAGCAACTGCTGCTGATCCCGGCGAGAAACCACCGCTGGTCAGTAGGTAGCCCGCCGCGGCCGGATTCAGGCCAGCAGTGTCGGCTTGAGCTGCTGCAATCGGCCGAGAAGGCCGTTGATGAAAACCGGGGATTCGTCGGTGGACAGCATCTTGGCGAGTTCCACGGCTTCGCTGACCGCGACGCCGTCGGGAACGTCGTCGTTGTACAACAGTTCCCAGCTCCCGATCCGCAGGATCATGCGGTCCACGGCGGGCATGCGGTCCAAAGTCCAGCCCTGCGAGTAGGTGCTCAGGTACTCGTCGATCTGCTCGCTGTGGGCGAGGACTCCCTCGACCACGTCCACCGAGTAGTCGGCAATGATCATGTCGGTCTTCTCGCGGCGGGCCTTGATGACCTCGAGCGGCGTCACCGCGCGCTGCTCGGCTTCGAAAAGGATGTCCAGTGCCCGGCGTCGGGCCTTGCTGCGGGCACTCACTCGTTGACGCGTCCCAGGTAATCGCCGGTGCGGGTGTCCACCTTGACCTTGGTTCCGGTACCGAGGAAGAGCGGTACTGCGATCTCGTAGCCGGTTTCGACCGTCGCGGGCTTGGTGCCACCCGTGGAGCGGTCGCCCTGGAGTCCGGGCTCCGTGTAGGTGATCTCGAGAACCACCGACGGCGGCAACTCGACGTAGAGCGCCGAGCCCTCATGCATGGCGATCGTGACCATCAGGCTCTCGAGCATGAAGTTCTCGGCGGATCCGACGGTCTTGCCGGGTACGGTGATCTGGTCGTAATCGCTCGTGTCCATGAACACGAAGTCCTCGCCGTCCTTGTACAGGTACTGGTAGTCGCGGCGGTCGACCGTGGCCGTCTCGATCTTCAGGCCGGCATTGAACGTCTTGTCCACCACTTTGCCCGAGAGGATGTTGCGCAGCTTGGTGCGCACGAAGGCACCGCCCTTGCCTGGCTTGACGTGCTGGAACTCGAGCACGTTCCAGAGGTTTCCTTCAAGCTTCAGCACAGTGCCGTTCTTGATGTCATTCGTGGTGGCCACGGGTTCACTTTCGTCGACGAACTGGAAGAACTTGTTACAACCGGCCACCCAGCCTCAAGGGGGCATGGGGCAGCGCCGGGAAAGTCCACCGGTAAGTCTACCCTGTTGCCGCCAGGCCATTCCCGCTCCCCGGCGGGAGCCGGCGTCACTACGAGGCTATTTCCTGGTATGCGGCGAACAGCAGCGATGTGTCGGGAACCTCGAGGATGCCGGGGCGTGCGACTCCGTCGAGCACCACGAACCTCAGGAGATCTCCCCGCGCCTTCTTGTCGCGCCTCATGCCGTCGAGCAGTGCAGCCCACCGGTCACGCCGGTAGGTGACGGGAAGGCCGAGTGATTCGAGGATGCTACGGTGCCGGTCCGCTTCGGCATCGCTGAGGCGCCCCACCATGCGGGAGAGTTCGGCCGCGAAGACCAGGCCCACTGAGACGGCCGCACCGTGGCGCCAGGAGTACCGCTCGGCGAGTTCGATGGCGTGGCCGAGCGTGTGGCCGTAGTTGAGGAACTCCCGGCGTCCGGTGTCGCGGAGGTCCTCGGACACCGCTGCCGCCTTGACCGCGATGGAACGTTCGACGAGTTCGCGCACTACCGCCGAGTCCGCCTCGGACACCGCCCCCGGATTGTCCTCGATTCGGGTGAGGATCTGCGGGTCGGCGATGAAACCGCATTTCACCACCTCCGCCATTCCGGTCACGAGTTCATTCTTCGGCAGCGTGGCAAGGGCGTCGAGGTCAACCAGGACGCCGGCCGGTGGATGGAACGCGCCCACCAAATTCTTGCCCTCGGCGGTGTTGATGCCGGTCTTGCCGCCCACCGCGGCATCCACCATGCCGAGCAGGCTCGTCGGCAGGTGGACCACTTTCACCCCGCGCAGCCATGTCGCCGCCACGAAGCCGCCAAGGTCACTGACCGCTCCCCCACCCACGGTGACGACGGCGTCGGACCGGGTGAAGTCATTTTGCCCCAGCACCTGCCAGCAGAAGGCGGCGACCTGGATGTGCTTGCCCTCCTCCGCATCGGGAATCTCAGCGGTGACGGCGGTGAAACCCGCGTCGGCGAGCTCCGCCCGCACGGTGTCCCCCGTCGCCCGCAGCGCACGGGGGTGGATCACGAGGACCCGGCGGACGCGTTCCCCGAGAAGGGCAGGCAGCCGTTCGAGCAGTCCCCTGCCCACCACGACGTCGTAGTTGTGCTCAGGGGTGCTTCCCGTGACGGGAATGACGGTGGCTTCAGTGGTCATGGCCGGGTGTCCTACTTTCGTCGGTGGGCTGGATCTCGCCGGCCTGCTGAATCTGATCTGTCGGGATATCGAGCCGGCGCAGGACCTGCTCCAGCACGTCCTGGAGGGCGCGGCCGCGCGTATCGATCACGAGGTCCGCCACCTCCTCGTACAGCGGGCGGCGCTGTTCGTATAGTTCGAGCCAGCGGGCCGCGGGGTCGCCGGCCAGCAGTGGCCGCCCGGTGTCGGACAGGATGCGCGGGAGAACTGTGGGGAGGTCGGTGTCGAGGAAGATGACGAAGGCGCTCCGCAGCGCGGCCCGTGTACCGGCGTCGAGCACGGCGCCTCCGCCGAGGGCCACCACAGCGCTGTCGTCCGAGGCGAGGGCTTTCCGTACGACGGCGGCCTCCAGTTTCCGGAAACCGGTTTCGCCCCGCGACGCGAAGATTCGTGCGATC
The DNA here is from genome assembly GCF_015751955.1 of Arthrobacter sp. CAN_A214. Taxonomy (NCBI): domain Bacteria; kingdom Bacillati; phylum Actinomycetota; class Actinomycetes; order Micrococcales; family Micrococcaceae; genus Arthrobacter; species Arthrobacter sp. CAN_A214. The sequence goes on along the minus strand of NZ_JADOUU010000002.1, from coordinate 247,523 downwards.
GCGCCGTGGCGCTCAACGATGCGGCGGTCGGTGTCGACGAAGGCCGCACCCCGGCGTGTTGCGAGGGTCCGCCCCAGCGCCGTCTTGCCTGCCGCCATCGGCCCGACGAGCACGAGTGGGACAGGGTGCTGCCGCATCAGTGTCCGGCCGAGTCCAGGGACCCGGGGATGTTGGCGAGGTAGCCCTGCAGATTCCGCAGCGTCTCGCCGACCGAATCGCCGCCGAACTTCTCGGTGACGGCCTCCGCCAGCACCAGTGCAGTCATCGCCTCGGCCACCACGCCGGCCGCTGGAACGGCACAGACATCGGACCGCTGGTGGTGGGCGCGGGCGGCGGCACCGGTGCTGACGTCGATGGTCCTCAGGGCGCGCGGCACCGTGGCGATGGGTTTCATCGCAGCCCGGACCCGCAGTGCGTCGCCGATACTCATTCCGCCCTCGATACCCCCGGCTCGATTGCTGGTCCGGACGATCTTGCCGGCGTCGTTGCGCACGATCTCGTCGTGCGCGGCGGTGCCCCGCCGGGCCGCGGTCGCGAAGCCGTCACCCACCTCCACGCCCTTGATGGCCTGGATCCCCATCAGGGCTGCGGCGAGGCGCGAATCGAGCCGGCGGTCCCAGTGCACGTAGCTACCGAGGCCCGGGGGCAGGCCGTAGGCCACCACCTCGACCACCCCTCCCAGGGTCTCGCCTTCCTTGTGCGCGGCGTCCACCTCGGCCACCATGGCGTCGGAGGTGTCGCGGTGGAAGCACCTCAGGGGATCGGCGTCGAGCGCGATCACGTCGGCCGGGGTGGGCAGGGGCGCGTCCTCCGGGACCGATACCGAAGCGATCGACACGGTGTGGCTGACGAGGCGGATGCCGAGAGCCGCGAGGAACTGGGAGGCCACCGTTCCGAGTGCCACCCGGGTTGCGGTCTCCCTCGCGCTCGCGCGTTCGAGGACGGGGCGTGCCTCGTCGAAGCCGTACTTCTGCATACCGGTGAAGTCGGCATGCCCGGGCCGGGGGCGGGTGAGCGGCGCGTTCCGGGCGAGCGAATCGAGTTCCTCCGGAGCCACCGGGTCCGCGGCCATGATGCTCTCCCATTTGGGCCACTCGGTGTTGGCGACCTCGATCGCGACGGGCCCGCCCTGCGTCAGGCCGTGCCGGACGCCGCCGAGGATCCGCACCGTGTCCAACTCGAACTTCATGCGGGCTCCGCGGCCGTAGCCGAGCCTCCGGCGGGCCAGCGCGGCCTGGATGTCGGCGGTGGTCACCGACACCCCGGCAGGAAGCCCCTCGATGATTCCGACCACGGCAGGGCCATGGGACTCTCCGGCAGTTAACCAACGCAGCATGGTTTCAATACTGCCACGCTGCCGGGACCGGATCAGCGCCGCGGTGCCCCCACTGCGTCACACATCACATTTATGACCTCGCGCCCGGGCTCCGGTGCCTCCGGGAAGAACAGCCGGATCTGTTCGACGGCCTGGTACAGCAGCATCTCGAGCCCGGGCACCACCGTCCCTCCGGCGTCGGCCCAGGCAGTGGCCAGTGCGCTCGGCCAGGGGTCGTACGCCACGTCGAGGAGCGTGCCGGGAGTGGCGCGGCGTCGCTGCTCCGCTGCTGCGGACCACTCTGCCGCGAGCGAATCGGCCGCGTGCGGCGGGAGCGTGGACACGACGACGTCGGCGGCGGCCAGCGCATGCCGGGCCCCGCTCCAGGGCTGGACCGTGACGGCGATGCCGAGCCGGGCTCCGACGTCGGTCAAGCCGCGCGCTCGCCCGGGCGAGCGGACGAAGACGTCGGCGCTGTCCGCACCGAGCAGGTGCAGTCCGGCGACGGCAGCCGCGGCAGTTCCGCCGCCCCCGAGGATCGCCGCACGGGTCGGAGCCCGCATCCCACTATGGGAGAGAGCGCCGGCCACACCCGCGGCATCGGTATTGTGCCCGGTGAGGTGCACGCCGGCGCCCTTACGGTCGAAGGTGACCGTGTTGAGCACGCCGAGTGCCTCCACCAGGGGCGTGTTGCTGGTCGTGAGGCGGGTCACGGTGGCCTTGTGCGGCATCGTCACGGACAGTCCGCGCCAGTCCTCCTGCTGCCGGATCCGGGCGAGGAATTGCTCGAGCTCCCCCGGGAGGACCTCCTCCGCGGAATACCGGCAATCAACGCCCAGCAGGCGGTAGGCGGCGTTGTGCAGGGCGGGCGACTTCGAATGGGCGATCGGGTGCCCGATGACCGCTGCACGGGTACCCGCAGCGTGCGCGGGCGTAGCGGGTCCCGGTACCGCCGGATGAAGGGCGGTACCGTCCGCTTGGCTCACCTAGAGGCACCGGCCGGCGTTATCAGCGCACCACGCCTGGTATTCGGCCACGTAGCGGGCATGCTCGGCAAGGGTCTCGGAGAACTTGGTTTCCCCGGTGTCGAGATTCACGGTGACCCAGTAGAAGAAGGGTACATCCGCCGGTTCGGCTGCGGCGTCGATCGCCTCTTCGCTCGGCGATCCGATGGGCCCCACAGGCAGCCCGGGGTTCGCGTAGGTGTTGTAGGGGTTGCTGGTGTCGGCTTTCTCCTCGGGAGTGAGGTCGTAGCTCTTCCTGCCCAGACCGTAGGTGACGGTCGCGTCGGACTGGATGAGCCCACTTGTCTCGACGTTGTCGGGCCCGAGCCTGTTCATGATCGCTCCCGCCACCGAGGCGTAGTCGCCCTCGCCGGCTTCCGCCTGCACGATACTTGCGACGGTCAGGATGCGGTACTGCTCGGCGGGGTCGGTGATGCCGTCCGCCTCGAGCTGCTCAAGGGTGTTGTCCACCATCTGCCGGACGATCTCCGTTGCCGTCGAGGCGACGTCGAAGCGGTATTCGCCCGGGTGCAGGTAGCCCTCGAGGCTTAGGGCCTGTTCAGGCAATCCGAACTGCGCAGGAGCGGCGCCAAGCGCCTCGAATTCGGCGACGGGGATTCCCGTGGATTCGGAGAGGACAGCGAAGACCTCCCCCTGGCGCAGGTCACGCGCAACTGCCGCATAGTACACCTGGGTGGGGTCCTCGCCGAGCAGCGCCTCCGCGGCGCCGTCGGAGGACATCTGGCGGCGCATCTCGTATTCGCCAGGCTGGACTTCGCGTCCGCCGGCGATGGCGGCAAGCGAGGACAGAAAGACCTCGGAGTCCGCAATGATGTCCTCGGACTCAAGTCCCGTACCGATGGCGAGGGAACCGGCCCCCTCCGGCACTGTGAAGACGACGCTCTCGCCGCCGGGGCCGGCGTAGTCGGTGACGTCATCGAGGCCAAGAAGGTCCCGCAGCATCATCGCCACCCCGAAAACGACGCCGGCGAAGACCAGCAGGACAACGACCATGACAACCGTGCGTCGGCGTCGGCGACGCTGTCGGGCCTTCGATGCCTGGCTCTTGGGTTTCGGTGCCTCGGCATCCGTCGTGTCGAAGAACTGCTCGATCGGTTCCGGGTGCACCGGGCCGTCGTCGTAGTCGCCGTCGTAGTCGCCGGCGTCAGCGTCGGAGGGCTGCTCCCGGTCGTGGGGCGCTGGGGGCGGGGCGGATCGATTGCTCATGACTCCCGATCCCCCTCCGTTGACGTGTTAGCGGAAATTGCCGACTCCTCGTTGAAGGTCAATGAAGGGCTTGGATCGCCATCCATCTGACGCGCTGGAACGGGGTCCCCTACATCCCGATCAAGCGAACGTTGCATGTCGATGGCGTGCTGGAGTATTCCAACGGCCGCCACCTGATCCACCAGCTTACGATGCCCACGGCTGCCGACGCCAGCCGAATGCAGTGCACGGTGTGCCGACACGGTGGTGAGCCGCTCGTCAATCAGGCGGACCGGAATTTCCAGGCCCGCCCTCTGCAGGGCCGCCGCGAGGAGGTCGGCATAGCTTCTCGCCATGGCCGCCGACTCCGATTCGCGACCGCTGAGATTCTTCGGAAGACCGACGAAGACCTGCACGGCTCCGCGCTCCGCCGCTTCGCCCACCACCACCCGGATGTCACTGTTCCTCTTGGCATCCCGTGCCAGGGTGCGGATGGGCATTGCCAGCGACGAGTCCCAGCCACTGCCGGCAAGTCCCACCCGCACCAGTCCGACGTCGACGCCGAGCTTCGGACCGGTGGGATAGCCGAGTACCGGATGCGAACCCGGGCCTGTCATCATCGTCGGCGGTTCAGCGTGAAGCCACAGCGGTTCGGATGGCGTCGAGCGCCTGGGGCACCCTGGCGGGGTCAGCGCCGCCGCCCTGCGCGACGTCGTCCTTGCCGCCGCCACCGCCGCCGAGCACGCCTGCGGCCTGCCGGACGAGGGCTCCGGCCTTGACGCCCGCGGCACGGGCCGCTTCGTTGGTGGCCACGAGCACGAGCGGCCGGTTGTTGGCCGTGCCTGCAGCGGCAACCACTGCGGCACCGGAACCGAGCCTCGCGCGAAGGTCCAGGGCGAGGGTCCGCAGCTCATCGGCACCGCCGACAGCACCGGCGTCGTGCGCGATGAGGCGTACGCCGTCGATATCCTCGGCCGTGCCGGTCAACGACGCCGCTGCCGCCGTCAACTGGCCCTTGCGCAGCCTCTCGAGCTCCTTCTCGGCAGCCTTGAGCTTACCGAGCGTCGCCGAGATCCTTTCGGGCAACTGATTGGAGGGCACCTTGAGCAGGTCCGACAGCTGGGTGACGAGCGCCCGCTCTGCAGCGAGATGACGGAACGCGTCCATCCCGACGAGGGCCTCGACCCGGCGGTTCCCCGACCCGACGGACTGCTCGCCCAGCAGCGTCAGGCTGCCGATGAGCGACGTCGATGCCACGTGCGTGCCGCCGCACAGCTCCCTTGACCAGTCGCCGTTCATCTCGACGACCCGGACGGTGTCCCCGTATGCCTCGCCGAAGAGTGCGGTGGCGCCCTGTGCCCTCGCGTCGTCGAGGGACATGATCTTCGTCTCGACCTGGTGATTGTTGCGGATGGCGATATTCGACACTTCTTCGATTTCGGAACGGGCTGCCGGGCTGATGCCCTCGCCCCAGGCGAAGTCGAACCGCAGATAGCCGGCCTTGTTGAACGAGCCGCGCTGCAGTGCTTCCGGACCGAGGATCTGGTGGAGCGCCGCGTGGACGATGTGGGTTCCGGAGTGGGCCTGCTCCCCGGCGTGCCGGCGCTGGCGGTCGACGGCGGCGGTAGCTGTCGCACCAACGGTGAGCTCTCCTTCCCGGACCACTGCACGGTGGACGCTGAGACCCTTCACTGGTCGCTGCACGTCGAGCACCTCGACGACGAAGCCGTTCCCGGTGATCATCCCGACGTCGGCGGCCTGACCGCCAGCTTCGGCATAGAACGGGGTGCGGTCGAGGATCAGCTCCACTTCGTCCCCCTGGGATGCGACCGGCACTGCCCGCCCGCTGATCACAATGCCGCGGACGGTGCCCTCGTCCGTCAGTTCGTCATAGCCGGTGAAAATGGTCGAGCCGCCGCTGAGCAACTCGGTGAAGACCGAGAGATCGGCGTGACCGGTCTTCTTGCCCTTGGCGTCGGCCTGGGCGCGCTGGCGTTGCTCGAGCATCAGGGCGCGGAACCCGTCGGCGTCGACGGCGAGACCCGCCTCCTCCGCCATCTCCAGCGTGAGGTCGATGGGGAACCCGTAGGTGTCATGCAGGGCGAAGGCGTCCTGGCCGGACAACGGGCGGTCGGCTGCCTTGGATTCCCGAACCGCGTCCTCGAGCCGGGCCGTGCCGGAGGCGATGGTCCTGAGGAACGCCTTCTCCTCGGCGTAGGCGATCCGGCTGATCCGGGCGAAATCCTCCTCGACGATCGGGTACACGCCCTTCATGGCGTCCCGCGAGGCGGGGAGCAGCTCCGGGAGGCAGGCTCTCTCCACGCCGAGAAGTCGCATGGCGCGCACGGCGCGCCGGATGAGCCGGCGGAGCACGTAGCCGCGGCCTTCGTTCGACGGCGACACGCCGTCGGCGATCAGCATGAGTGAGGACCGGATGTGGTCCGCGACCACCCGCATGCGGACGTCGTCGGTGTGGTGGGGATCATCCGGTGATTCGGCGCTCGTGTACTCCCGGCCGCTGAGCGCGGCTGCGCGGTCGAGGACGGGCCGCACCTGGTCGGTCTCGTACATGTTCTCGACACCCTGGAGGATCATCGCGAGGCGCTCCAGGCCGAGGCCCGTGTCGATGTTCTTCTTGGGCAGTTCACCGAGGATCTCGAAGTCGTCCTTGCCCGTTCCCTCGCCACGCTGGTACTGCATGAAGACGAGGTTCCAGATTTCCACATACCGTGAATCGTCGGCCTCCGGGCCACCGTCGATGCCGTAGGCGGGCCCGCGGTCGTAGAAGATCTCGGAGCAGGGGCCGGCCGGGCCGGGCTGTCCGGTGGACCAGTAGTTGTCGGCCCGGCCCATTCGCTGGATCCGCCCGGCGGGCACGCCCACCTGGTCGCGCCAGATCTCGAGCGCCTCGTCGTCGTCGGAGTAGACCGTGACCCACAATTTCTCGGCCGGGAGTCCGTAACCGCCCTGTTCCACACCGGTGGTCAGTAGCTCCCAGGCCATGCGGATCGCATCGCTCTTGAAGTAGTCGCCGAAGGAGAAATTGCCACACATCTGGAAGAACGTGCCATGCCGTGCCGTCTTGCCGACTTCTTCGATGTCCCCCGTGCGGATGCATTTCTGCACACTGACCGCACGGTCGTAGGGGGCCTGTTCGCGCGCCGTCAGGTAGGGGATGAAGGGCACCATACCGGCGACGGTGAAAAGCAGCGACGGATCACTCGACACCAGGGAAGCCGAGGGCACCGCGGTGTGCCCGTTCTTCTCGAAATAGCTCAGCCAGCGGTCTGCAATTTCTTGGGATTTCATCGGACTGAATCCTTTGTCTCAGGCGTGTGTCTCGGGCGTGGAGAAATCAGGGGTGCATGCCCGGAGGTTGGGGAGTGAACTGCGCCGGCTAGAGAGCTGCGCGGCGCCCGGCGACGACGGGCTGCACGTCAGCCGCGCCCGACGAGGCAGCGGGCACCTCGACGCCGAGGGCGGCTTTGAGGTCGGCCTCGCGTTCGCGCATGCCGGAACGGAAGGCGTCCGCGAAATCGGAGATGCTGTCACCGACCTGGCCCACCGCGCGGTTCAGTCCCTCCGGGCCCAGGGTCGACTTCACCCGGGACACCTTTCGTACTGCGATCACTCCGATGGCGACGCCTGCTGCCATCCAAAAGACTCTTCGAATCATGGTCGATCTCCTGCTTCTTCGGAGCTAGCGGCTGCGACGGCGACGTGCTGGAACTTGGCGGCCCGCGAACGCGGAGCGGACGCCGTAGGAGAACGCGGCGACCTTGATGAGCGGCGCTCCGAGGGTTGCCGCTGCGAGCGAGGACAACGCGGACAGGTTGGCTGACGCGTCCGAGACGTGCGAGGTGATGCCGTCGACGGTCTTCAACTGCTGGTGCGTGGTGCTGACCGTACTGGTGACTTCCTCGATCAGCGGCGTGGTTTCGTCGGTGACGGTGCGGATGGAGGCGCGCAACTCGTCGAACACCTTGCCGAGCTTCCAGATCGGAACAGCCAGCAATGCGACCAGGACAGCGAACACACCGGCCGCAATCAGGCCGGCAATATCTCCACCGGTCATGGGCAGTCTCCTTTTACGCGATTTCTCTGCGGGGCCGCCGAACGGCGGGTTTCTTCCTACCTTACCTACCCAATAGCCCGCGGCGTGTGCCGCGGGCTATTGGGTAGGGCTCTTCAGTTATTCCCGGGGGCGGTGCCACCGGGAGGCACGGCTAGCGTGCGTAGTACTCGACCACGAGCTGCTCTTCGCAGGTGACAGGCACCTCGGAGCGCTTGGGGCGACGCACCAGGCGGGCCTGGAGCTTGTCGAGCTGCACTTCGAGGTACCCGGGAACTGCGGGAAGGACATCGCGGTGTGCACCGGCTGCCGCAACCTGCAGCGGAACCATGGTTTCGCTGCGGGTGTGGACGTGGATCAGCTGGCCTTCGGCGACGCGGAACGAGGGACGGTCCACGCGGGCGCCGTCGACCATGATGTGGCGGTGAACCACGAGCTGGCGGGCCTGGGCGATCGTGCGGGCGAAGCCGGAGCGGAGTACGAGGGCGTCGAGACGCATCTCGAGCAGTTCGATGAGGTTCTCACCGGTCAGGCCTGCCGTGCGGCGGGCTTCCTCGAAGACGCGGGTCATCTGCGCCTCGCGGATACCGTACTGGGCGCGCAGACGCTGCTTTTCGCGCAGGCGTACGGCGTAGTCACTGTCCTGCTTGCGGCGTGCGCGGCCGTGCTGGCCGGGCGCGTAGGGCCGACGCTCGAGGTACTTCTCGGCCTTGGGAGTCAGAGCAATGCCGAGGGCCCGCGAAATGCGGACCTTACGGCGGGCACGTGTGTTGTTAGCCACGTCTACCTTTCACTATTTCTGCGGCGAAGAGCCGGCGCAGCCTTCGAAGCTGCGCGGCACTTCCTCTATGTTGCTGGCCTCCAGTGAGGAGAGCCGGGATTGGCCGCTTCCCGGTGCTACAGTCCGCCGTCCGTTCATCCACAGCACGCAAAACGTGCGGAGAGGATCAGGAGGGATCGGCGACTTGCCAGTCAACCTGCAATGTTAGCAGTTCCGCGCCGGTGCGCTGAATCTCCGCCGCAGGAGCGGGCCCCGGGAGGGACTCGGCCCGTTCACTTTCCGCGGATGATCCGCCGAAGGCGGCCGAGCCGGGTGCCGATATCGCGTTCGGCACCCCGATCAGTGGGAGTGTAGTAGTCGCGTCCCACGAGGTCGTCCGGAGCGTATTGCTGGAACGCGATGCCGTGCGGTTCGTCGTGGGAATAGACGTACCCCTTGCCGTGCCCCAACTGGCCCGCGCCGGGGTAGTGGGCATCCCGGAGATGTGCCGGGATACCCTGGCCACGGCCGGCCCGGACATCGGCAACGGCAGCATTGATGCCGTTGTAGGCCGCATTCGATTTAGGTGCGGTGGCGACATGCACTACTGCCTCGGCGAGGATGATCCGCGCCTCCGGCATTCCTACGAGCTGCACGGCATGCGCGGCCGCGACCGTCGTCTGCAGGGCCGAGGGATCGGCCATGCCCACGTCCTCGGAAGCGGAGATCATGAGCCGCCGCGCCACGAAACGGGGGTCCTCGCCTGCTTCGAGCATCCGCGCGAGGTAGTGCAGCGCTGCGTCGACGTCGGAGCCGCGAAGCGACTTGATGAACGCGCTTGCAACGTCGTAGTGCTGGTCGCCCGCGCGGTCGTAGCGCAGCGCTGCCACGTCGACGGCTTTCTCCGCATGGGAGAGTTCCACGTCGACGGTGCCCGCGGGGTGGCCCTGCACGGATTGGGCCACACCCGCCGCCGCTTCGAGGGCTGTGAGCCCGCGCCGCGCATCTCCCGCCGCCAGCCGCACCAGGTGGGCGAGTGCCTCCTCGGTGAGGCGGACGGATCCGGCGAGGCCGCGTTCGTCGTCGACGGCGCGCTGGAGCAGCCCCCCGATGTCGGCCTCGGTCAGGGGTCTGAGGGTCTGGAGGAGTGACCTCGACAGCAGGGGTGACACCACGGAGAAGGAGGGGTTTTCGGTGGTCGCCGCGATCAGGACCACCCAGCGGTTCTCCACGCCCGGCAACAGGGCGTCCTGCTGGGCCTTGTTGAACCGGTGGATCTCATCGAGGAAGAGGATGGTGGTCCGACGGTGCAGGTCCCGGGCCGTGAGCGCCTCATCCATGACCCGGCGCACATCCTTGACGCCCGCGGTGATGGCGGAAAGCTCCACGAACTGGCGGCCCTGCCCGCGCGCGATGACATGCGCCAGGGTTGTCTTCCCCGTTCCCGGCGGGCCCCACAGGATGACGGACGACGGCCCGGCCGGACCGCCGGAATCGGCATCCCCGGCGAGGGTCCGCAGCGGGGAACCCGGTCCGAGCAGATGCTGCTGGCCCACTACCTCGTCAAGGGTCCGGGGCCGCATCCGGACAGCGAGGGGACTCCGTGGGCGCTGCCCTCCGGAGGGAACACCCATTCCCGGAACACGTCCGGCGCCCACCACGACGACGCCGTCGTCGTCCGCATCGGCATCCGCGTCCGCGTCCATGCTGAATAGATCATTCACACCGCCAAGGCTACTGTGTAGCACGGACAGCGCAGCGGCCGGGCTGTTCCGGGCGGAGGAGCACATTCATGACGGACACGAGGACCGTGCTGGTCGCTGCCGGCCGTCTTACGGGCTGGATCGAACGCTTCGCCGCCCGCAACGGCGGCTATACCTTTGCGGCCGAACCCGGAGCGGCCGTTCTCACCGGCGCCAACCAGTGCCGTGCGGTGATCACTCCCCCGCTGCCCCTGGCTCTGAAAGAGGGGCCCCCGGTCGAGGCCGAGGTGATCGATGCCATTCGAACCGCCGCGGGTTCGCCCCGCACCGCCGGCGTCGTCCTCATCCGGCGCGGCGGCTACTCGGTGGGCGTGGCCCGCAGCGGAATGCTCATCGCGTCGAAGACCGGCACTCGCTACGTCCAGTCCCGCACCGCGGCCGGCGGGTGGTCGCAGCAGCGGTTCGCACGGCGCCGCGCCAACCAGGCGTCGTCCCTGGTCCTCGAGGCTGCCGAACGTGCAGCGGCCATTTTCGGCGGACATCCCGTCGAGTGCATCCAGCGCGGCGGCGACCGCGTACTGGCGGCGGAAGTGTTCGAGCAGCCGTCGCTGGGAAAGTACCGGGCGTTGCCCCAATTGCCGTTCGCGACGGTTCCCGATCCACGGCTTGTCATCCTCCAGAGGGTCGCTATGGAGACGACGGCGGTGCGGATCACGATCACCGACCCGCCGGGCTAGCAGCAGCTTCAGGAATGCATCGCGGCGCGGCGCAGCCGGTCGATGGCAGCCGACGCATCAGCCGCTCCGTACACGGAGGAACCTGCAACGAAGACGGTGGCACCGGCGTCGGCTGCACGGAGGATGGTCTCCTCGGTGATCCCGCCGTCCACCTGGATGGCCAGGGGCAGTGACGCGCCGCGGACCGCTGCGGCCGCACGCCGGATCTTGGGCAGCGTCAGGTCGAGGAAGGACTGCCCGCCGAAACCGGGCTCGACCGTCATCACGAGCAGCAGGTCAAGCTCCCCCAGCATGTCGAGGTAGGGCTCCACCGGCGTGGCGGGACGAAGGGCCATCCCTGCCTTGGCGCCGGTTGCCCTCAACTCGCGTGCAAGTCGAACCGGCGCCGCGGACGCCTCGGCGTGGAAGGTCACCGACGCGGCTCCCAGTTCCGCATAGGCCGGCGCCCAGCGGTCGGCGTCGTCGATCATCAGGTGGACGTCGAGCGGCAGTGGACTTACCTCCTGGATCCGCTTCACGACGGGAAGCCCCAGGGTCAGATTCGGCACGAAATGGTTGTCCATGACATCGACATGGACTGCGTCGGCCGACCGGATGCGCTCGAGCTCCGCCTGGAGGTTGGCGAAGTCGGCGGAGAGGATACTCGGGTGAATGCAGCAGGCTGCCATGGCTGTCCTTCAGGATGCGTGTGGATAGGTGTTCTGCGGGCGGCGTCAGGCTGCTGGTGGGCCGGCGACGGGCTTGCGGATCAGTGCGAGGAACATGGCGTCGGTCCCGTGTACGTGGGGCCACAGCTGGGCGGTGGAGCCGGAGCCCGCGTTGAGGGGACCCCCGATGCTCACTGAATCGAGGACGGTGCCCGAGTCCAGCAGTTCCATGCCGGGGCGCTTCCGCAGGCAGTCCTCGACGACGGCTAGCGTTTCGGCGTGGTGCGGCGAGCAGGTGGCATAGGCCACCACGCCGCCGGGCCGCACGGCGTCGAGCGCAGAGTAGAGGAGCTCCCGCTGCAGGGGTGCCAGATCCACGAGGTCGGACGGCTGCCGCCGCCACCTCGACTCCGGCCGCCGCCGCAGGGCACCCAGGCCTGTACAGGGCGCGTCCACCAGCACGCGGTCGAACTCCCCGGGCTCCTCCCGCCCGAGCTCGCGCCCGTCCCCCACGCGCACGCTCCAGGTGCCTGCGTCGATGGGGTTGAGCGCCTGGCGGACCAGCTGCGCCCGGTGCGGCACCGGCTCGTTGGCCACCAGGGTATGGCCCCGGGGCTGGGCAAGGGCGGCAAGCAGGGCCGACTTCCCGCCGGGGCCGGCGCAGAGATCGAGCCACCGCTCCCGCGGTTCGCCGGCGTCGGGCTGCACCGGCTCGAGGACGACAGCGGCCAGTGCACGGGCCACGAGCTGCGAGCCCTCGTCCTGAACCCTTACCGTGCCGTTCCGGATCCCGCTGAGCTGGGTGAGGTGGCCTCCTGCGAAGTAGGCCGATCCCTCAGCGAACCTGCCCGGCTCAGCCCCTTCCGCCTCGGCTTCCCCGAGCGATCCGAGCCCGGGCAGGGCAATCAGATTGACCACCGGGGCAGCGTTGTCGGCCTCGAGCAGGGCGTCGATCTCGGTCGCTTCCCTGCCGTGGGCCACGAGCGACTGCCGGAGCGCCCGCACGATCCACTCCGGGTGGCTGTGGGTCAGCGCCGCGATCTTCGTCGCGTCGCTCTGCCCTGCCACGAGCTCCGCCACCCAGGCCGCGGAGTCCTTCGCTGAAACTTTCCGCAGCACGGCGTTGACCAGGCCACTGGGCCCGGCTCCCACGACGGCGCGCACGAGTCCCACCGTCTGGTCCAGCGCGGCATGGGCGGGAACCCGCATCGCGAGGAGCTGATGGACGCCGAGACGCAGGGCATCGAGGATCGCGGGGTCGAGCTGGTCGAGAGGCCGGTCCACGCAGCGGGCGAGCACGGCGTCGTAGGTGCCCTGTCCCCGGAGGGCTCCGTATGCCAGTTCGGTGGCGAAACCGGCGTCGCGCCGGTCAAGACGGTGCTTCTTGATGCTTCCCGGCAGCACGAGGTTCGCATAGGCGTCCTCCGATGCGACGGCGCGCAGCACTTCGAACGCCACCAGCCGTGCCGGATCTGCACGCCGGGTGCGCTGCGACGGAGCGGACTCGGAGAATTTTCGCTCACCACCCCGGTTGCGCTCCCGCCCCTGCTCGTTGCGCCTGCGGGTTCCGGCGTCGCCGCTCCCCTTGTCGCTGCCCCGACTGGTGTTGCCGCCTCTGGTGTTGCCCCCTCCGGGGCTCTCCGATGTACTCATTCGAATACCAACCCTCCGTGCGCCAACGCTCCCCGCGCCCAGGCGGGCGCATCCATCATTTTCTTGCCGGCCGGCTGGACCCAGCGGAGCAGGACGGGCACGGTCCCGGTGCCGACGACGACGTCGTTCCCCTGCACCAGGACGCGACCGGGCGGTACGGCCTGCTGGCTGTGGTCGGTTGTCTCCGCTGACGGAGTCACCGGTCCCAGCTTGATCCGTTGGCCTCCAGCGATGGTCCACGCCCCCGGCTCCGGAGTGACGGCATTGATCCGCCGGCGAACGGCGACGGCGGGCTGGTTCCAGTCGATCCGTGCATCGGCAATAGTGATTTTGGGGGCAAGGGTGATGCCGCCCTGCTGCGGCTGCGCTTCGACCCCGCCGGCGTCGATTGCCGACAGCGTCTGCACCAGCAGCACCGCTCCGCTGACCGAGAGCCGGTCAAGCACTTCGCCGCTCGTGTCAGCCGGATGAAGCGTCTCGGTCATCGATCCGAAGACGGGGCCGGTGTCCAGCCCCTCCTCGAGGCGGAACGTCGACGCTCCGGTGATGTCGTCGCCGTTCAGCACGGCATGCTGGACGGGCGCTGCTCCGCGCCAGGCGGGAAGCAGGGAGAAGTGCAGATTGATCCACCCGTGCATTGGAATGGTGAGGGCCTGCTCAGGGACGAGGCCGCCGTAGGCGACGATCGCTGCAGCATCAAGGGCCAGCGCGTCGAGTTCGGCGATCACCGTGTCGTCGAAACGGTTGGCTTTGATCACCGGAAGCCCGAGCTCTTCGGCGCGGCTGGCAACCGGGCTTGGCGTTGACACCTTCTTCCGGCCGAGGGGGGCGTCCACCCTGGTGAGCACTGCAGCGATATCGAAGCCGGCGTCGGAGAGCGCCTGGAGCGAGGGCACGGCCACAAGTGGCGTTCCGGCGAAAAGTATCCTCATGGGCGGGGTTTCCGCCGCGCTCCGGTGGGGGCGAATGCCGCGGCTCCGGGCTGCTCCGCCCTGCTGAAGCTCGACCCCAAGGACCTGGCCCGCTGAAGGGCTGTCTGCTGGGTGACCGAGTTGAAGCCGGCACTGCGGATCGCCCGCATTGCCTCCCGTTTTTCTTCTCCTTCGAGCCGGTCGATGTAGAGCTTGCCGCGAAGATGGTCTGTTTCGTGCTGGAGGCAGCGCGCAAGCATGCCCGTGCCTTCGATTTCCAGCGGATTCCCGTGCCGATCCTGTCCGCGTACCCGCGCCCATTGGCTGCGCGCCAGGAAGTTCCCGAGGCCCGGCACTGAAAGGCAGCCTTCGACGTCGCCGTCCTCCTGCTGCTCCTGACCCACCTCGAGCACAGGGTTCACGACGTGCCCCTCGAAGCCGTCGATCCGGTAGGTGAAGACCTGGAGCCCGATGCCGACCTGCGGTGCGGCGAGGCCCGCACCCTGGACATTGATCATCGTCTCTTCCATGTCGGTGATGAGTTTCGACAGCTCGGGCCCGAAGTCCGTGACCCTGGCGGCGGGTGTTCGAAGGATGGGATCTCCGATGATCCGGATACTCAGGACAGCCATCTAGGGATCCTTCTGGGGAGGCGGAACGAAATAATGACCTCCCTAGTCTAGGGCGGCGACGGCGACCGGTTGGGCGGCGCTGCGCGAAGGCGGAGGTCCGATCGGGAGCAGCGCCCGGCCCGCGCCGTCCGCCGCAAGACCTGCTTCCCATGCCCGCCGCAGCGCGCAGAACCGGAGCCAGTGTTCCTTGAGGACCGCGGGGTTCGCGCGCATCGCGCGAACTTCGGTCTGGCCCACGGCCACTCCCAGGAGCAGCGGTTCCTTCCCGTACTTCCAGGCCTCCCACTGCCCCGCGTGCGGGTCGACGAGCGACTCCTGCGCTTTCATGCCGGCCACCAGCTGCATCACGACCTTGTCGTCGAGTGCCTTGACGAAGCCCTCGCGGTCGGTGTTCTTCGTCTTGTAGTCGATCAGGCAGATCCGCCCACCGATGGTGGCGACGAGGTCGAGCGTTCCGGCATAGCCGAGCTCGGAATTCCATACCGTGAGCTCCGGGGCAATCGGGCGGACGTCGTAGAGGTCCCACCACTCATCGAACCGCTGGGCGAAACCTTCCTCGCCGTTCTGCGCCAGGGCGGTCCGGGCTGCATCGAGCTCGTGCGGGCGGTCGAGGGCCCGAAGCGAAACCTGCTCGCAGTAGTGGTGCACACGGGTGCCCCGCTCCGCCGCCTGGTCCCGATAGCGCTCAGCGGCCTTCGAGGCGTCCTGCACTGCAGCCCGCAGTTCAGCCGGCTTTCCCGCCGAACCGGCGAGGCGTGGGTCCTTCGACAATGCCGTCGCTGCCATATGGCCGAACCAGCCGCTGAGGGAGGAGGGCAACTGCGAGATGACGGTGGTGATGGACGGGACGGTGGGCTGTTCCGTCGTCGACCGGGCATACATCCGGCCGTTGGCAGTCGGGTGGGCTAGGAGCGGCTCTGTCATGGATCAAGTCTGTCATCCCGCTCCGACACTTCCGTAGGGCAGGTCCGCCGAGGGCGGGAAGGTGCGGATTGGACGAACCCCCTGGCGTCCTATAGAGTTTTCTCTCGTTGGAAAGCGAAGAAACCGGCCGAATGCCCTGCATCCGAACGGTCAACTCTTCGAAATTCCTTCTGCGGACGTAGCTCAGCTGGCTAGAGCACCACCTTGCCAAGGTGGATGTCGCGGGTTCGAATCCCGTCGTCCGCTCGCAAGTCACTGTACTGCCGGGTTTGTTCCAGAGTTGACCGGCGACCGCTCGTTCGGGTCACGGTGGGGTGGCCGAGAGGCGAGGCAGCGGCCTGCAAAGCCGTCCACGCGGGTTCGAATCCCGTCCCCACCTCCAGTACAGTACGAGTACCCATATCCATGGGCGATTGGCGCAGCGGTAGCGCGCTTCCCTGACACGGAAGAGGTCACTGGTTCGATCCCAGTATCGCCCACGAGAGCGTCCCTGTCGGGGACGCTTTTTTTGCGGACGTAGCTCAGCTGGCTAGAGCACCACCTTGCCAAGGTGGATGTCGCGGGTTCGAATCCCGTCGTCCGCTCCACGCCGTCGTTTCCCCGTTGATCCGCCTCATCCGAGGTGCAGGTCGGCCTGATCCGGTGACCCTTCCTTCGATGACATCGAGCTCGGATGCGTTCCCGCGGGCAGCGTTCGCCGAGCCGATGCAAGCCCTGCCATTCCCGTTTCCCCTTCACTTCACAAGCAGGCTTCCGTCCATGGGACATCACCGGGTAGTGCGTCCCGTCCGGCCGCTCAGCCGACCTTTTCCAACCGTTGCAGGAAGCTTTCCCGTCTGGCCCACGGATGAACCGGCACGGCATTCTCGCCGGTATTCCTGGTAGCGAACAGCCAGCAAAACGTCAGGGAAGTGGGCTACGATCGACAGCGAAGGGGACGAAATTCCGTTCCCACGGATGAAAGGAGGTGCCTGTTGTCTTTATTTGACGGGCTTAAAGGCAAAGCCGGTGGATTGAAGGAAAAGGCGACCGCGCTGGTTGGCTCGAACTCCGGAAAAGTGAAAAACGGCATCGGAAAGGCCGGCCACTTCGTCAATGGCCGCACCGGTGGCAAGTATTCCAAGCACATCACCGGAGTCCAGGCCAAGGCCTCCACGCTGGTGGACAACGTCGAGAAGACCCATAAGTCCAACGGGATCAATCGAGACGTCATCCGCGACGAAGGCACCGGAACCACGGGTCCTTCCACCCCGGCTTAGACGCCTGCAGCACGACAAAAGGAGCGCCGGTCCCGCCGTGAGGCGGAGCCGGCGCTTTTGCGTGTTCCGGCCAGTCGGTCAGCTCGCGTCGCTCCCCTGGCGGGCCAGGGCCGTGAGGCGGGACACCGCGCGGTAGTACTTCTTCATGTAACCGCCATGCATCATCTCATCGGTGAACAGCTTGTCGAATGTCGCTCCGCTGGCCAGGATCGGCACGTCCCGGTCGTAGAGCCGATCCGCCAGGACCACGAAGCGCAGCGCCACCGCCTGCTCGGTGATGGTCTGGACGTTGTGCCAGGCCACGGCGTCGACGCCGTCGAGAAGCTGCCGGTACCTGCTCGGGTGAACTCCGGCCAGATGGTTGATGAGTTCGGCGAAGCCGTCCTCGGCCAGCGTGCCGCCGCTGAAGCTCCGGATGCGGTCACGCAGCCCGGTCTCGGTCAGGGGCTGCGGTGCCTCCGGCAGACCCCGGTGGCGGTAGTCCTCGCCGTCGATCCGTGACACGTCGAACTGATCGGCGAGCACCTGGATCTCGCGCTGGAAGTCGACGGCGGCGAACCGGCCGTCACCGAGCGAGCCGGGAAGGGTGTTCGACGTCGCCGCGAGCTTGACGCCGGCGTCGGCGAGTTCGCGCATCAGCCGGGACATCAGCACCGTGTCGCCGGGATCGTCGAGCTCGAACTCGTCGATGCAGACCAGCCGGTAGCCGCTGAGGGCGTCGACCGTCTTCCGGAAGGACAACGCCCCTACCAGGTTGGTGTATTCGACGAAGGTACCGAAGGCCTTGGGACCGACGGATGCGTGCCACAGCGACGCCAGCAGGTGGGTCTTGCCGACTCCGAAGCCGCCGTCGAGGTAGATGCCCGCGCGGGCCGGGGCCTTTCTGGCACCGAAGAACTTCCGGAACCCCGAGGGCTCCGGCTCATTCACCGAGGCCGCGAATCCACGGAGCGCCCGCACCGCTGCGGACTGCGAAGGCTGTTGCGGGTCGGGGCGGTAACTGTCGAAGGACACATCCCCGAATCGGAGCGACGGGTAGAAACCGTCAAGGAGCTCATCGACGGAGACCTTGGGCACCCGGTGCGTCAGGTGCTCTATGTTTGCCACAGGTTCGGACCGCTTTCTTATGCCGGGAAGGGTGGTGTGCTGAGCCCGGAGGCCGTCACGCTACGCAAGAATACGGCACTTCCACGGCGCTACCGCTCCCGGGACGAAGCTTGCGCCCAGCACCGGGCTGTGGTGCCCGGGAAGGGCGGAGGTGGAAGCATTCGGGCTCCCGCGTGGTTAGGCTAGAAGGAAACCAACCGCCAGGAGAAAGGTCGCCATGACCATCGGGAACGACCCCCAGGAAAAGTTCGCCGCCTACGCCCACCCCGAGCGCCTCGTGTCGACGCAGTGGCTCGAGCAACACCTCGGAGCCGAGGGACTGGTGGTTCTGGAGTCCGACGAGGATGTCCTGCTCTATGAGACCGGCCATATCCCCGGAGCGTCGAAGATCGACTGGCACAGCGAGCTCAATGACGAGGTGACGCGCGACTACGTGGACGGCGCCGGTTTCGCGGCGCTGATGTCCGCCAAGGGAATCTCCTGCGGCACCACCGTGGTGATCTACGGCGACAAGAGCAACTGGTGGGCGGCCTATGCCCTCTGGGTATTCGCTCTCTTCGGACACGAGGACGTAAGGCTCCTGGACGGTGGACGGGACAAGTGGATTGCCGAGGACCGCGCCCTGACCACCGACCGTCCGGTCGTCTCTCCCACCGACTACCCCGTCGTCGAGCGCAACGACGCTCCAATTCGGGCGTTCCTGGGCGAAGTCCTCGACCACTTCGGCAGCCCGCTGATCGATGTACGCTCTCCCGACGAGTACACCGGCGTCCGCACCCACATGCCGGCCTACCCGGAGGAGGGCGCCATGCGCGGCGGGCACATTCCCACCGCCGCATCAGTCCCATGGGGTCGCGCCGCGGCAGAGGACGGCACGTTCCGGCCGCGCGATGAACTCGATGCGATCTACCGGGGCGAGGCCGGACTGGAGACCGGCGACGACGTCGTGGCCTACTGCCGCATCGGCGAGCGCTCGAGCCACACCTGGTTCGTTCTCGCGTACCTGCTGGGCTTCGACAAGGTCCGGAACTATGACGGCTCCTGGACCGAGTGGGGCAACGCGGTCCGCGTGCCGATCGTCAAGGGCACCGAGCGCGGCTCGGCTCCGGATCGCGCGAACGCCGTGTCGGGCAGATAGCCATGACCAACGAGACACTGCCTCGCCAGCTCGCCGAGATCGTGGACGACTTCCAGGACCTGACCGAACCGGACCGGCTCCAGCTGTTGCTCGACTTCTCGCGCGGGCTCCCGGAACTGCCGGCCCGACTCAAGGAGCACCCGGAACTCCTGGAGCAGGTGGTCGAGTGCCAGAGCCCGCTCTTCCTCTCCCTCGAAATCGGGGAGGCACCCGAGCGGCCCGTGCACCTGTTCTTCTCCGCTCCCCCGGAAGCGCCGACCACGCGCGGCTTCGCGGGCGTACTGCTCGAGGGCCTTGACGGTCTTCCCGCCGCCGCGATCCTCGCAGTGCCCGACGACGTCCCCGACCGGCTCGGTCTCACCCGTGCGATCACTCCCCTGCGAATGAGGGGCATGACGGCCATGCTGGGCAAGATCAAGCGGAAGATCCGGGAATCGGACGGATGATGCCCCGCACCGGCAGGGGAGCCTAGGCGGAACCTGCCGGGGGGATTCGTCCCCCCGGCATCGCCTTTTCGTACAGCAGCCCGTTCAGCCACCCGGTGACCGTCTGCTCCCAACGCTCGGGAGCCACGTTCCACTCCTTGGTGTGGCGGGCACGGTGGAACCGCTCGAAGGTCACAAAAGCCCGGTTCCGCTCGGCGAGCTGCGCCGAGGCACCGACCGGAACGAACTCGTCGTCCTCGCTGTGCAGGATCAGGGTGGGGATGGTCAGCTGCTCGGCGCGGGCTATCCAGTCCATGCTCTTGAGGTCCAGCGGAGCTGCGAGGCCGGTGACCCGCTTCGCGGCGTCGCTGGCCAGGAGCCACTGGCCGAGCCTCCCGACGGGGGCCGGAATCCTGTTGAGTTCGGCGTGGTGCGCCAGTACCTCGATCCAGTTGATGACCGGACCGTTCAGCACCAGTGCGCTGATCCTGCGGCGGTGGCGCGAGAGGTCAGCTGTCTGAAGGGCGATCGCGCCGCCCATCGACCATCCGAACAGCACCACCTGCCGCGCGCCGTGCGACACCGCATAATCGATGGCCGCCTCGACGTCGCGCCACTCGGTCATACCGAGGCCGTAGCGGCCGTCCGGAGCGGAGGGCGCTTCGCCGTCGTTCCGGTAGGAGATCACCAGGCTGGTCAGGCCGAGGTTCCGCGCGGGATGCAGCGCCCGCAGCGTTTCCGAGCGGTTGGCGCCCCTGCCATGGATCAGGATCGCCCAGGTCTCGGAGGGAACCTCAGCGCGCACCAGCCATGCCGGAGCTCCACCGCCGTCGACGGGTATCCTCACTTCCTCATCCGCTAGTCCGAGATCCGAGGGCACAGCGTAGACGGCGCCGCTCCACCATCCGCGGGTCGCGGCAGCGAGGTCTCCCGCGTAGACCTTCTCGACGTCGCGCTGCACCGTGCCTTCCCGGGGGACATAGGAGCGGATCGCACCGATGCGCGCGTGCCCGGTTCCTTTGGCGAAATAGAGGCTGTAGGTTCCCTCGACCGTGGTGTCGTCGTTCGCCGGAAGGATGACCTGCTGTCCGGTGCCCGTGTTGACGACGGCGAGAATGTCGAGGTTCTCCTCCCGGTATCGCGCCGGAGTCACGATCTGGCGGGCGAAGTACGCGGCGAGGCCGGAGGCGGCTCCCGCGGCCGACGAGGTGAGGACGGCTCCGATTCCCACGCCGAGCGCGGTCCACTTGATCCACGGAGAGGTGGTGGGTTCCGCTGCGGCGGACCCTGCTTGCTTCGGTGACATACCCACATTCTTACCTGCAGGGATGCGGAGCGTCGATTCTGGCCTGAGAGCCACTCCTGGGCGGGGCTGATTCGCGGACGATACCCGGCTAATGTTTTGAGCATGAACCAGACAATCGTGGTACTGACCGAGGAAGCACTCACCGATGCCGACGCGCTGAATCTGCAGGCGCTGCAGGGCGACGACGCCACGGAATTCCTGCTTCTGGTTCCTGAGGACCGCAATACCTCGGTGGTGGGTGAATTCCTTCATCACCTGAGCCTGCTGGAGCTTGCGGAAGCCTTCCGCGGCCTCTCGAAGGACGAGCCTGCGGCAGACGCGCCGGCTCCTGCCACCGCGCTGCAGATCTCGCTGGAGGTGGTAACGCGGCACGGACTTGCCGCACGCGGGGAGACTGTGGCTGGAAACGCGGTGAAAGCCCTCGTGGCAACAGCGAAGGAGACCGACGCGTCCCAGGCGGTCGTGATCACGCGGCCGCACGCCGTGGCCGACACGTTCCATCGGGACTGGGCGAACCAGGCCCAGGACCAACTCGGTATCGCGGTGCTCCACCTCTATTCCGGCTCGGGATTTATTGGTGGCTCGTAGGCGTTGACCAGGATATGACTTCCGCGAAGAATGCCCACCAGCCCGAGGTTTCCAAGAGCGACGACGAGTGGCGCCAGGAACTGACGCCCCAGGAATTCCAGGTGCTCCGGAAAGCCGGCACCGAGCGTCCCTACACGGGCGAGTACTACGACTCGCATACCGAGGGGGTCTACCAGTGCCGTGCCTGCGGGCAGGACCTGTTCACCAGCAATGAGAAGTTCGACTCCTCCTGCGGGTGGCCGTCGTTCTGGGCGCCGCTCGCCGAGGACCGGGTCCGCTACCTCCACGACCGTTCACTCGGAATGGAACGCATCGAGGTTCGTTGCGGCCGGTGCGATTCCCACCTCGGACATCTGTTCAAGGGTGAGGGATTCCAGACCCCGGTGGACCAGCGCTTCTGCATCAACTCGATCTCGATGAAGCTCGTTCCCTCAGTGGCGGCTGAGCAGACGGGTGGGTGAACGGAGGCGGCAGCTCCGGTGCCGCCTGCGTCGAGTCCCGTAGCAGGCGCAGGGCCGCTGGTGCTTGCCGCGGGGAGTTCTCCACATAGCAAAAGCGTTTCTTATGCTCGGATCATCCCAGCATAAGAAACGCTTTTTTATTGCTACGCTCGTGCCAATCCTCCGCTCAGTCCCCGGACGAACCCCGGGCCGGCACCGAAAGCAGGCAACATGACCGCGACATCAGTGGCACCAGCAATCCTCGGCACCACAGCCCCGCAGCACCACCCGGCATGGCTGGCCCTCAAGGCGGCAGCCACCGAACTGCAGGGCCTTCAGGCCAAGGACGGTTCGATCCCCGAGCCGGACGACCATGCCCGCGCCTCGGGACTGACGGACATCCTCACCGGGTCGGTCCGGCAACTTCTGCCGTTGTTTCCCTTCGACGCCCCATACCTGGAGCTGGTGATCGCGGACTTCCAGGCCTGGGAGGCCAAGGGCTTCGAGGTTCCCGATTTCCTCGACTCGCTGCTGGCATTCCAGCCGCAGCAGAGCCGCATCGACGGGCTGCACCACCTGGTCCTGTTCCCCATGTACACCCAGAACGGCAGCTCGAGCCGCCTGGTGGAGGCCGTACTGATCGAGGTGCTCTGGCCTGAATTCATCGCCGAACTCGAGGCCGGCGACTACTCGAACGGCCTCTTCGTGCCCATCCGCTTCCTCGACTTCACCGCGGGATACGACACCAACTCGGCGGTCCTCTTTCCCGAAACCGTTGCCGTACGCCAGACCCCCACCTTCACCTGGGGCGCAATCTTCGCCGACCGCGAAGCTGCCCGCTTCCGCCGGGTGGTGCGGGCGGCAGCCGAGACCACCCGCCTGGACCTGCCGGAGGATGCCCGCGAGCTCCTCGATGACCAGAAACTCACCGAGGAAACCTTCGTGATGTGGGACCTGATCCACGACCGCACCCACATGCGCGGCGACCTGCCCTTCGACCCCTTCATGATCAAGCAGCGCATGCCCTTCTTCCTCTACTCGCTCGAGGAACTGCGGTGCGACCTCACCGCCTTCCGCGAATCGGTGAAGATCGCGAAGGACGACGACGCCTCCCCCGAGGCACGCAGGCATGCCAGGCTCGTGCAGTACGCCGTCATCTTCGATCGCATCTTCCGCTTCTCCATCACGGGAACCCGTGTGCGCAACTACGACGGCCTGGGCGGGCAGCTGTTGTTCGCCTGGCTGCACCAGCACCGCGTCCTCCACTGGACCGACACCAAACTGACGATCGACTGGGACGAGGCCGCCGGCGTCGTCGTGGCCCTCGGCGAGGAGATCGAGCAGCTGTACTGGTGCTCCATCGACCGCCCCAAGACGGCGCACTGGCTCGCCGCGTACCAGTTGGTGTCGAAGACCGTCACCCCGCATCCCGCGTCCGTCTGGGCGAAAGGGCCCGACGCACTCGCGCTGACCGGGCCGCCGCGCGGGCTGACCGACGCCGTGCTCGACGACGAGTTCCCCCTGTCGATGTTCTTCGAGGCACTCGAGCGCAAGATGAAACCCGTCATCGAATCGACGGCCGGCATCACCGGGGCTGCCGAGTGAACGCCGATCCGGGAGAAAGCACCAGTGGATCCCTTGCCGGGAGAACCGTTGTCGTAGCGGGTGCCACGAGCGCGGCGGGCGTCGCGGTTGCCCGCCGCCTCGCTGCCGGTGGGGCGCGGGTGATAGGCGTCGGATCCGATGCAGGGCGGCTCAATGCCGCGCTGGGGGATATTCCCGGCGTCGAAGTGAGCGTATGCGACCTCGCAGATGCCGCGGCAGTCCGGTCCCTGGCCGCGCGGATCGCACAGGAGAACGACGGCGGCGCCTCGACCCTGGTGCATCTGGTGGGCGGTTGGCGCGGCGGGCAGGGAATTCCCACGCAGACGGACGAGGACTTCGCCTTCCTCCACTCCTCCGTCTTCGGCACACTCTTCAACACCAGCCGGGCCTTCTATGACCAGCTGGCCGCGAACAACGGGCGTCTGGTGGCGGTCTCCGCAACCGCCGTCGAGCATCCCACGGCGTCGAATGCTTCCTACGCAGCCGTCAAGTCAGCCGTCGAGACCTGGTTGCGGGCGGTGGCCGACGGGTTCGCGAAGGACGGAACATCGGCCGCCTCCACGGCGCTGGTGGTCAAGGCCCTCGTGGACGAGGAGATGCGCCTTGCGCAGCCCGAGCGGAAGTTCCCGGGCTTCACCCCGGTGGAGCAGCTGGCCGACGCCGTCGCCGCGCTGATGTCGGCCCCCGCGGCGGCGGTGAACGGCAAGCGATTCCTCCCCGCCGAGCTCCTCGCACCGGCAGGCCCGGACGCAGGGCTTGCTGGTGGATAATGGCACGGTGACTGAAACTCTCTCGACCCTCCAGCCGCTCCATGACGCCTCGGTACGCGGATTCGCGTCCGACAACTATTCGGGCGTCCACCCCGAGGTCCTTGCCGCCCTCGCGGCAGCCAACGGCGGACACCAGGGCGCCTACGGTGACGACGTCTACACCCGGCACCTCCAGCAGGTGATGGAGAGCCACTTCGGCGAGGGCATCTCCGTGTTCCCCGTTTTCAACGGCACCGGCGCCAACGTCCTGTCGCTGCAGTCGATCCTGCCCCGCTGGGGCGCCGTCGTCTGCCCGCGGACAGCCCATATCAATGTCGACGAGAACGCCGCCCCCGAGCGCGTGGGAGGCATCAAGCTCCTGCCAGTAGCCACCCCGGACGGGAAGCTCACCCCTGAGCTCATCGACCGCGAGGCATGGGGCTGGGGCGACCCGCACCGGGCGCAGCCGCTGGCCGTATCCATCACCCAGACCACCGAGCTCGGCACGCTGTATTCGATCGAGGAGATCCGGGCGATCGCCGACCACTGCCATGCACGTGGCATGCACCTCCACATGGACGGCGCCCGCCTGGCGAACGCCGCAGCCGCACTCGGCGTCCCGCTGCGGGCGTTCACGCGCGACGCCGGCGTCGACATCCTGTCCTTCGGCGGCACGAAGAACGGACTCATCTTCGGCGAATGCGTGGTGGTACTCAACGAGCAGGCGTCGACGGGGCTCGAGTTCCTGAGGAAGATGAACATGCAGCTCGCCTCCAAGATGCGGTTCGTCTCAGCTCAGCTCATCGCGCTGCTCGAGGGCGACCTGTGGCTCCGATCGGCTTCCCACGCCAATGCCATGGCGGCACGCCTCACCGAGGCGGTGAGGGGAATCGACGGCGTCCAGCTCACCCAGGAAACCCGGGCCAACGCGGTCTTCGCCATCCTGCCTCCCGGGGCTGCCGACCGTATCCGGAAGCACTTCCGGTTCTACGACTGGGATCAGCAGACGCGCGAAGTGCGCTGGATGTGCTCCTTCGACACCACCGAGGAAGACGTCGACGCCTTCGCCGCCGCGATCCGGCGCGAACTGGGAACGTAATACCAGCCGGAAACCGCCGGCCTGCACACCGGGCCCCCGGCGCGTCGCTGTGCTGTTCTCACTACTGCAGGGCATAGCCTGCGGTAGTGAGCGCAATCGGCGGCCTGCAAGAGGTCCCCCAGGAATTCCTGAGTGCCCTGTCCGGACTCCGGGAGGCCACCTGCCGCAGTGAGCTGCGCCTCGAAGAGCTCCCCGCGCCGTCGCGCCTGGCTCCCTTCGCCGTCGCCCTGGGCGCAGAGGTCTTCCCTCCGCTGTATGCAGTTCCCACGCAAAGGGCTTCCGCAGCTTTCGGCCATGGCCCTGCCCGGCTCGGTCCGGTTCCCCGGGAACCCGAGGAGCGCGCCACGGGGCGCTTCATCCTCCTTCATGATCCCGGGCGCCCGGAAGTGTGGAACGGGACGTTCCGCGTGGTGACCTACATCCGCGCGCAGCTCGACGCGGACATGGGCAACGACGCCCTGTTGGGCTCCGTCGCCTGGACGTGGCTCGTCGAAGCCCTGGAGAACCACGGTGCGCATCACCACAGCGCGGGTGGTACGGCGACCCGGATCCTCTCGGAGAGTTACGGCACCCTCGCGGAACGGGGCGACACCATCGACATCGAGCTTCGCGCCTCCTGGACACCCGCGAGTGGGGACGTGCGCAGCCACCTGGAGGCATGGTCGGACATGGTCTGCACCTTCGCGGGGATCCCGCCGCTGCCCGAGGGCGTCCTTCCGCTGCCGCACCGGCGGAGCTAGTGCCCACGAGCCCCGGCCGAGCGTCCACCAGCCCCGGCACCCGCAGCTCGAACGGCAATCACCGCGGGGATAGACTGAAATCACCATGAGTTCCCAGACTTCCGAGCAAGCGGGCAACATTCCCGCTCCTGAAACACTCCCCCCGAACGAATTCCCCGAAAACGGTCCGCCGCTCGCCGTGCTGACCGACCCGCGCGACGGCGTACCCCTCGTCATCGATACGCTTCCCGGGCTGGAGCGGGCAGCGGCGGCCCTCGCTGCCGGAACCGGTCCCGCGGGAGTGGACGCCGAACGGGCATCGGGGTTCCGCTACGGGCAACGGGCCTTCCTCGTACAGATCCGGCGGGAAGGGGCAGGGACCTGGCTCATTGACCCCGAACCCTTCCGGGACCTGAAAATCCTCGATGACGCCCTCGAGGGGGTCGAGTGGATCCTGCATGCGGCCAGCCAGGATCTGCCGTGCCTTTCGGAACTGGGCATGTGGCCGGACAAGTTGTTCGACACCGAGCTTGCGGCACGGCTCGCCGGACTGCCGCGGGTGGGTCTCGCCGCCGTCATCGAATCCCAGCTCGGCTTCTCGTTGGCGAAGGAACACTCGGCAGCCGACTGGTCCAAGCGCCCGCTGCCCGAGCCGTGGCTGCGCTACGCGGCCCTCGATGTCGAGGTCCTCACGGAACTGCGGGACAAGCTGGTGGAGCGCCTCGCCGAAAGCGGCAAGCTCGCCCTTGCCGAAGAGGAATTCGAGCACATCCGCACGTCCCCCCTGGCAGAACCGAAGACCGACCCATGGCGCCGCACCTCCGGGCTCCACCAACTGCGTGACCGCCGCCAGCTCGAAGCGGTGCGCCAGATGTGGCTCGAGCGCGAGGATCTCGCACAGCGCCGTGACGTCGCCCCGGGTCGCCTGATCCCGGACTCGGCCATCGTGGCCGCGGCGAAGGCGATGCCGTCGACCGTCCCGCAACTGCTCTCCACCAAAGGCTTCAACGGCCGAGCCGCGCAGAAGGAGGCGCCCCGGTGGATCAAGAGCATCAACGACGCCCGGAAGGCCACCGACCTGCCGCCCCTGCATGTTCCGAGCAACGCGCCGCCTCCTCCGCGTATCTGGGCGGAGAAGGACCCGGAGGCTGCTGCACGGCTCGGAACGGCTCGACCCAGGGTGGCAGCCCAGGCGGAGAAACTCAACCTGCCCCTGGAGAATCTCCTGACCCCTGATTTCCTCCGGCGGATCGCCTGGCGCCCGCCCGCGGACATCACTCTCGAAACAGTCAGCTCGGCGCTTGCAGCACTGGGAGCGCGGCAATGGCAGATCGAGCAGGTCGCGGCAATCATCACCGTGGCCTTCCTCGATCCTGATCCGCTCCCCGCCAAGAATTCCGGCGGAGGATCCGGCACGGCGTCCGGCACGGAAAACATTCTCCGGCTCGATGCCTCTGCCGGCTGACTTGCCACCCTAAGTTACCGGTCAGTAACCTAGTCGCGGACCAACATCTCAAAGAGGAGCAACAGGTGAGCGCAGAAATCGAGACCAGCCCTGCCCGCGGAGCATCGCGCCGCGTCCGGGACGTCGTCTTCGTCGACGGGGTACGCACTCCTTTCGGCAAGGCCGGAAGCAAGGGAATCCACGCCGGAACACGGGCCGATGACCTCGTCGTGAAATGCATCCGCGAGCTCATGCGCCGGAACCCCTCGCTTCCGCCGGAGCGTATCGACGACGTCGCCATCGCCGCGACCACCCAGACCGGCGATCAGGGCCTGACGATCGGGCGGACCGCCGCGCTGCTCGCGGGCCTGCCGCGGAGCGTGCCCGGATTCGCGATCGACCGCATGTGCGCCGGCGCCCTGACGGCCGTGACCACCACTGCCTCGGGCATCGCCTTCGGCGCCTACGACGTCGTCATCGCCGGTGGTGTCGAGCACATGGGCAACCACCCAATGGGTGCCGGAACGGACCCCAACCCCCGGTTCCTGTCCGAGCGCCTCGTGGACCCCGCCGCCCTCAATATGGGGAATACCGCGGAGAATCTCCACGACCGATTCCCCGCGATCACCAAGGAGCGCACCGACGCCTACGCGGCCCGGAGTCAGGCGAGGTTCGCCGCAGCGCTTGAAGCCGGGCACATCCAGCCCGACCTCGTGCCCGTCGCGGGCAAGAAGGCCGGAGCCGGCTGGACCCTCAACACCGCTGATGAGCCGCCCCGTCCCGACACCACCGTCGAGGACCTCGCACAGCTCCGCACGCCGTTCCGTCCGCACGGCAGGGTGACCGCCGGCAACGCGGCAGGACTGAACGACGGCGCGACGGCGGCACTGCTCGCCTCTGCCGACGCCGCAGCGGAGCTGGGCCTTCCCGTCCGGATGCGCCTCGTGGCCTACGCCTTCGCCGGCGTCGAACCCGAGGTCATGGGAATCGGCCCGGTCCCGGCCACCGAGAAGGCCCTGCGCCAGGCAGGGCTGGACATATCCGATATCGGGCTGTTCGAGATCAACGAGGCCTTCGCCGTGCAGGTGCTGACCTTCCTCGACTCCTTCGGCATCGACGACGAGGACCCGCGCGTCAATCGCTACGGCGGCGCCATCGCCGTCGGGCATCCGCTCGCGTCCTCCGGCGTCCGCCTCATGAACCAGCTTGCACGCCAGTTCGAGAAGGACCCGGCCGTGCGCTACGGAATGACGACAATGTGCATCGGCCTCGGAATGGGCGCCACCGTCATCTGGGAGAACCCCCACCACGCCGACTATGGACAGGACGCAGCATGAGCTTCGACCGCTTCGAGGAACTTGCCGCGCTGGTTCCCACCGAAATCGTCACCCATTCCTATGTTCAGGACATCGACCTCCCGTTCGGGGCCGGGGTGTTGGCGCTGATCACGCTCGACAACGACCTCGACTCCGCGAAGCCCACCACCCTGGGCCCGAACACGCTGATCGAATACGGCCGAACCCTCGAAGGCCTCAAGGAGCGTGCCGGACGTGGCGAGATCCAGGCCGTCGCCGTGACGGGCAAGCCGTACTTCCTGGTGGCCGGTGCCGATCTCTCGACCGTGAAGTCGCTGAAGTCCGAGCAGTACGGGCTCCTGATGGCCGAGCTGGGCCACGAGGCCTACAACCTCTTCGGAAGCCTGGGCGTTCCGAGCTTCGCTTTCATCAACGGTGTCGCCCTGGGCGGCGGGCTGGAGATCGCTCTCGCCGCCGATTACCGCACGGTGTCAACGGGTGCCAACGGCATCGGTCTCCCGGAAGCCTTCATCGGGCTCGTTCCCGGCTGGGGCGGCGTGTATCGGTTGCCCCGTCTCATCGGGCCTGCCGCAGCAGTGAAGGTCATGATCGAGAATCCACTGAGCAACAACCGGATGCTGGGCGGCGCGGCGGCGTTCGAGCTCGGGATCGCCGACCGGCTCTTCGAGCCGGCGGATTTCCTGGAGCAGTCGCTTTTGTGGGCGGCGACGATCGTCGCCGGGGATGCTGCTGCCATCCGGACGCAGCAGGAGCGGCGCTCGCGGCTCGGATCCTACGACGACGCCACCTGGGACGCCGCCGTCGCCGCCGGTCGGGCCTTCGTCGAGGCGAAGACCCGCAACGCCGCCCCGGCGCCGTCCAGGGTCCTCGACCTCTTCGAAGCCGGGAAGAACTATTCCAGGGAGGAATCGGCCGTCGCCGAGTGCAAAGCGCTCAGCGACCTCATGCAGACCCCCGAGTTCCACTCGACGGTGTATGCCTTCCTCGACCTCGTGCAGAAGCGTGCCAAGCGCCCTGTCGGCGCGCCGGACCGGAAGCTGGCCCGGCCCGTGACGAAGGTGGGCATCGTGGGCGCCGGCCTGATGGCCAGTCAGCTCGCGCTGCTGTTCGCCCGCAATCTCAAGGTTCCCGTGGTGCTCACTGACATCGACCAGGCCCGCGTGGACAAGGGCGTGGCGTACGTGCACGCCGAAGTGGACAAACTGCTGGGCAAAAAGCGACTGTCCCTGGACGCCGCCAATCGCACCAGGGCGCTGGTCTCCGGCTCCGTGTCGAAGAACGTCTTCGCTGATGCGGACTTCGTCATCGAGGCCGTCTTCGAGGAGCTGTCCGTCAAGAAGCAGGTCTTCGCCGAAGTCGAGGCCGTGGTCACCCCGGAGTGCATCCTGGCCACCAACACGTCCTCGCTGTCAGTGGCGGAGATGGCCGCCGACCTCCAGCACCCCGAGCGCGTGGTGGGCTTCCACTTCTTCAACCCGGTGGCGGCAATGCCGCTGCTCGAGATCGTCAGGGCTCCCAGGACCGACGACGCCGTCCTCGCGACCGCCTTCGCCCTCGCCAGGGATCTCAAGAAGAATGCCGTCCTGGTCCAGGATGCGCCGGCGTTCGTGGTGAACCGGATCCTCGGCCGCATGTTCGGCGAGATCACCAGGGTCTTCGACGAGGGGACCGATGCCGAGATCGCCGACAACGCGCTCCGCCCGATGGGCCTTCCCATGACCCCCTTCCGGCTCCTCGCGCTCGTCGGCCTCCCCGTCGGGCAGCACGTCCAGGAGTCGTTGCGCGCAGCGTTCGGGAGCCGCTTCCACGTCTCGGCCAACCAGCAGAAGCTGATCGACGCGGGGGTCAAGGGCCTGTGGGAGAAGCACGACGACGGCACCTCGACGGTTCCGGGATCAACCCTTGCACTCCTCGAGCGCGGGGATTCGCCGTCGTCGGGTGCGGAAGTGCTGCGACGGACGCAAGATGCCCTCGCGGACGAGATCGGCCGCATGCTCGACGAAGGGGTTGTCGCTGCTCCCGAGGACATCGACCTGTGCGTCATCCTGGGCGCCGGCTGGCCCCTGCACCTCGGCGGGATCACCCCTTACCTGGACCGCACGGGCGCCTCGGAACGGGTCAACGGCAGGACCTTCCACTAGGCGACCGCGTGCTGCAGAGTTCGCGGTCCTGTCGGTGACGGCCACCGGCCCGGTGGCCGGAGTCGGACCGAAGTCGTGGCGCCGGCCGGCGCTGGCTATGTTCACCGTGGGTTACGGGGCCAATCAATTCGTTCCGCTCCTGGCGGTCTACCGCCGGACGCTGGGTCTTTCCGACGCCGAGGCGACAGCGGTTTTCGTCGTGTACGCCGTCGGCCTGATTCCCGGCCTGCTCGTGGGCGGCAGGATCAGCGACCGGCAGGGTCGTCGCCGTCTGATGCTCGCCTTCGCCGCCCTGTCGCTGGTCGCCACCATGGTGCTGATCAGCGGTCAGTGGGGTGTCAGCGGTCTGTATGCGGGCCGCTTCCTGACGGGTGTTGTCTCCGGGGCGATTTTCAGCATCGGTACGGCCTGGATCAAGGAGCTCTCCGAAACGGCCGCCGAGGGAGCCGGCGCCCGGCGAGCAGCGCTGGCGCTGACAGCCGGGCTTGGAATCGGACCCCTGATAGCAGGACTCCTTGCCCAGTGGGCTCCCGCTCCGCAGGTACTGCCCTACCTGGTGCACCTCGTCATCGCAGCGGTGGCACTCGTGCTGCTCTTCCGCGCCCCCGAAACCCGATTCCCCGGCCCAGCGCCGGCACGGCCCCCGCAGTTGCTTCCAGCAGCAGCGGCCACCCCGGCATTCCGGCTGATCATCGTCCCGATGGCGCCCTGGGTCTTCGGCAGCGTCACCCTCGTCTTCACCACCCTGGGCGAGCACGCAGTGCCGCGCGACAACTCCCTCGCGGTGGCCTTCTCAGGCCTACTGGCCGCTTTCGCACTGGCCGCCGGCGCACTGATCCAGCCGACGGGCCGGCGCCTGTCCTCCGCAACGAGGAGCCCGGGCGGTGCAGCGGCTGTCGGATTGGCGGTGGTCGCTACCGGGTGCCTCGCGGCCGCGGGCGCCACCGCCTGGCCTTCCCTCTGGAGCGCGGCTGCCGCGGCGCTGCTGCTGGGTGCCGGGTACGGGCTGTGCCTGATCGTGGGACTGGCCGAGGTCGAGGAACTCGCCTCACGCGAAGAGCTGGGTGGGGTGGTGGCGCTGTACTACAGCCTTGCCTATGCGGGTCTTGCGATACCCTACCTACTCGCCCTCGCAGCGCCCTCGATCGGCTACCCGGTCGCCCTGCTGGCAACGGCCTGCGCGGCGATGCTCACACTCATCGCCGTCGCCGCCGGCAGCAGACGCCTGGGATCTGCCCGCTGACCCACACCAGCAGCCCGTCCGGCCGTCGATTCCTGCCGTCGCAAACGGTTCCCCGCGCCGCAGGTGCTGGGCCGGCAAAGCGGTCCGTCGAACCGTTGCGGCGAACTATGCGGCCGACACCGAGTTATTGCCTTCGGTCTCGATGACCGGTTCGCCCGACATGTAGGTGACGGTGTTGTCGTCCCCCTCGACATCGATGCTCCGCGTCTCTTCGACCTCGACCGTGTTACTGTCGCCGTCCACATCGATCTCGCCGATCGTAGCGGCTGTCACGGTGTTGTTGTTTCCTTCGATGTCGGCCTTCTCCGCGTTGTCACCGGTGATCGTGTTGTTGTCGCCGTCCACCTCGATGTCCTGGCAGTCGCCGGTGAATTCGAGTACGGTGTCGTCGGCCTCGACGTCGATGTCCCCGCCGCCGCTGCACTCGATGGTCACCGCTGTATCCGGGCTCGTGATCTTGTATTCCCCGCCCGCGGTCAGCGCGATGGCCGTGGTGGCACCCGGGCCCCCGGACGCCGACGCAGTGCTCGAGGAACTTGCCGTTCCCGACGCCGACGCAGTGCTTGAGGAACTCGCCGATTCCGACGCCGACGCGCTGGCGGAGGCACTCCCGGTTCCGGAGGCACCGGCGGAAGCAGATTCGCTCCCAGAGGGATCGCTGGAGGTGGATTCGGAGGATTCACCGGCGGTCGGGGCGGTCGTCGCAAGCTCGCTTGCGACGGTCGTGGCGGCCCCGGGCTGCGGAGCCGGTTCGGCGTTGCATCCGGTCAGCAAGGCCACGGCGGCAACTGACCCGAGAACGAGCGTGAGGGGACGGTACGTGGAATTCATTTTTTCTCCCTGGCTGGCTGACACCTGATCCGTACGGTTTTTGCGCAGCCCCGTCTGCCGAAGCCTGCAGAAAGGTAAGTCTACTTGCCATCCCCCTGGTGTCGCTGTCGGATCCGGGAGTTTACACAGCGGCCCGTGAATGCTTGTCGGGTGCGCCCGGGGCGCGCACTAGACGAGCAGCGACTTCGGCTGGCGGGGGAAGATCCGGTCCAGCTCATCAAGGTCCTCCACCGTCGGGGCCCAGGAAACGGCCGAGGCATTCTGCACCACCTGCTTCGGTGTGGTGGCGCCGGCGATCACGGACGCCACTGCGGGTTGGGCGGCGAGCCAGGAGAAAGCGACCTGCACTTCGGTGAGGCCGCGGGAATCGGCGAAGGCCCGGAACACCGACAGTTGCTCCCAGTCCGCCTTCTCGAGGATGCTCGTGCGGGAGTGGGTCAGCCGGCTGCCCTCAGGCACTGCACCCTGCCGGTATTTTCCGGTGAGCAGCCCGTTGGCGAGCGGGAAGTAGGGAAGCACGCCCAGGCCGTAGGCCTCGGCGGCAGGGATCACTTCGTTCTCCGTCCGGCGGTCGAGCAGGTTGTAGTGGTTCTGGGCCGAGATGAAGGGGGTGAAACCGCTCGCGCTGGCGGTCAGCTCCGCCGCGGCGACCTGCCACCCTGCGAAGTTGGAGTGGCCGAGGTACCGGACCTTGCCGCTGTGAACCAGGTCATCCAGCGCCGAAAGCGTTTCCTCGATGGGTGTCAGGCGATCCGGGACATGAAGCTGGTAGAGATCGATCCAGTCCGTGCCGAGTCGGCGGAGGGACGATTCGACAGCGCGGACGATGTAGCGGCGCGATCCTCTGGCTCCCCAGTCGGGTCCGTTGGCTCCGCCCATGTCCGCACCGAACTTCGTGGCCAGGACTACGTCGTCCCGCCGGCCGCCCAGCGCCCTGCCCAGCATCTCCTCACTGGTTCCGGGTGCCTTGCCGTAGATGTCAGCGACGTCGAAGAAATTGATTCCCGCGTCGATTGCTGCGCCGATGACGGCGTTGGTGCCGTCCTGGGTCTCGGTGGGGGTTCCAGCGCGACCCAGGTTGTTGCACCCCAGGCCCACTGTGGAGACACTGAGCCCGGAATTGCCTAATCTTCGATAGTCGGTCATGACCCCACGCTATCAAGAAGGTTGCTCGGGGTACCGGACGGCACCCCGAGCAACCGATCCGGCTTCGTCAGGAGAACCAGATCTCGATCTCTCGCCGGGCTGACTCGGCGGAGTCCGAGCCATGGACGAGGTTCTGCTGGACCTTCTCTCCCCAGTCCCGGCCGAAATCCCCGCGAATGGTCCCGGGCGCCGCCGTCGTCGGATCGGTGGTTCCGGCGAGGGAGCGGAAGCCTTCGATGACGCGCTGGCCTTCGAACACTGCGGCGACCACGGGGCCGCTCAACATGAACTCGACCAACGGCTCGTAGAACGGCTTGCCGACGTGCTCGGCGTAGTGCTCCTCGAGCAGCGCGCGCGTGGCAGAGACCAGTTTGAGGTCCGCCACAGTGTAGCCCTTGGCCTCGATGCGGCCCAGGATCACCCCGGTGAGGTTCCGGGAAACGCCGTCGGGCTTGATCAGTACGAGTGTGCGTTCAACGCTCATGAATTCTCCTCAGTAGTGCCGGGTTGTCCCCTTCGACTCTACTAGCCGGCCATCGGTCGGCCGTCGGTGGATTGGGGGTGCTCCTTCTCCCACTGCGCCTGAAGCCGGTCCCGCTCGATGTTCTCCCTGTCCAGGCGCGCCCCGGTCCGAACTCCATAGAGCCACGTCAGGGTGAAGGCGATTCCGACGAAGAACATGGCCGGTTCGAGGAAGCCGGTGGCGATCATGACGAACTGCAGGATCCACGCGATCGCGATCCCCCAGCGCTTCGTCAGTACGGCACAGTTCAGCACCAGGAGCACGCTCAGCGCTACCCCGAGTCCGAGGATCAGGCCACCCGGCAGTTCGTCGCGGCGCAGTCCGAAAATGGTGAGTGTTCCGAAGAACACCGCGAACGCCTCGAGGAGGAGCACCACCGAGGCGAACATCACCTTCACCGAACGGCGCTTCTTCGGCATGCCGGGGCGCCATTCGCGCTGGGCCTTGGTCATCCGTGCCATGGGTACCTACTTTCCAAGAAGGGTTCGCGCTTCGCCCACCATGGTGATCGAACCGGTGACGAGGATTCCCCCTGCGAGGTCGTTGTTCTCTTCCGCCTTCAGAACAGCCCATTCGAGGGCGTCGTCGAGCCGATCGACGATATTGATGTTCTCCTCGGCGAAGCCCGCGGCGAGCGCCGCCTGCAGCAGGTCGGTTGCGGGAATGGAGCGCGGCGACGTGGACTGCGTCAGGCAGACGTCCTCGAGGATGCCGCCGAGTTCCTCGTACAGTTCGGCGAAGATGCCGGCGGCGTCCTTGTCCTGCAGTATCCCGATGACCAGGACGAGCCGGGAGAAGTCGAACGCTTCCTTGATGCCTTTCGCTGCCGCCCGCGCACCCGCGGGGTTATGGGCGGCGTCCACGATGATGCTCGGGGCGGTGCGCACCACCTCCAGCCTGCCGGGTGAGGTCACCGACCGCAGGCCGTCGCGGATCAGCCCGGTCTCCAGCTGCCGCGTCCCGCCGCCCAGGAATGCCTCGACGGCGGCAACCGCCACTGCGGCGTTCTGGGCCTGGTGCTCGCCGTGCAGCGGGACCAGGAGTTCACCGTACCGGCCGGCCAGCCCGGTCAGTGATACCACCTGGCCGCCCACCGCGACGGTGCGGGATTCGACGCCGAACTCGACGCCCTCGAAGCGGAAGTCGACGCCGGTTTCCCGGGCCGTCTCCAGAAGCACCTGCGCGGCCTCACGCGGCTGGGCGGCGCTGACGAGGAAGCTGCCGGGCTTGATGATGCCGGCCTTCTCGCGGGCGATGTCCTCCAGGGTATCGCCGAGCAGCTCGGTGTGGTCGAGCGAGATGGGCGTGATCACCGCGACCTGTCCGTCCCCCACGTTGGTGGCGTCGGTGATGCCGCCGAGGCCCACCTCGAGAACGGCGACGTCGACGGGTTCGTCCGCGAAGACGGCGAACGCGAGGATGGTGACGCACTCGAAGTAGGTGAGGCGGGGTTCACCGGCAACCAGCAGTTCACCGTCCACGATGTCGAGGTAGGGCTTGACCTCATCCCAGACGCGCACGAAGGTTTCGTCCCGCACGGGCTCCCCGTCGATGCTGATGCGTTCGGTGACACGGGACAGGTGGGGGCTCGTGAAGCGCCCGGTCCGGAGGTCATGTGCCAGCAGGATGCTCTCGATCATGCGGGCCGTCGACGTCTTGCCGTTGGTGCCCGTGATGTGGATGATCGGGAATGCGCGGTTCGGCTCGCCCAGGATCTCCATGGCCCGGACCAGCGGTGCCATTCGTGGCTCCATCCTGTTCTCAGGGGCTCGGCTCAGCAGCTCGGCATACACGCTTTCCACCGAGAACCGGTCGAGGGGGCCTGTGCCGGCGGTGTCTTCGGTGCTCATTGGTGCCTTTCCACTGCGACGCTGAAATCGTCCTCAACGTCGTTCCCGACGACGCGCAGGACGCGCGTCAGTGTTTCGTCCTTGATGAGGTCGGCGTTCGCCTCGAGCGCGGCCACGTTCCCGGGGGCCACCGTCACCGTCGCGGTGATGCGGTCGCTGATGTCGAGATCGGCATCGCGGCGTGCCTGCTGGATGGCCCGGATGGCATCGCGGGCGGTTCCCTCTGCCGCGAGGGCGGGGGTGACCTCGGTGTTCAGGACGAGGAATCCGCCGTCCGGAAGCACCGTCACCGCCCGGTGTCCGGCATCGGAACCGGCCACGACCGTCTCGAGCGTGTACTCGTGGGCTTCGAGGGCGAGTCCGCCCGCGGTGACTGCGCCGTCGTCGCCGATGAACCAGTCCCCCGACTTCGACGCCTTGATGACTGTCTGGACCTGCTTGCCGAGGCGCGGCCCTGCGGCGCGCGCATTGACGGACAGCTTCTGCGTGATACCGAATTCGGCGGGCTCCGCGTCCGCCGAATCGACCAGCCGTACGGCCTTGAGGTTCAGCTCGTCGGCGATGATGGACTGGTATTGACCGGCCAGCTGCCCGGCACCAGGGGCGACGACGGTCAACTCCTGCAGCGGCAGGCGGACCCGCAGGTTCGCCGCCTTGCGCAGGCTCGACCCGGCCGAGCAGACCTGGCGTGTCCGGTCCATCTGCTCCACGAGGTCCGGAGCTCCCGGGAACAGCTCGGCGGCAGGCCAGTCGGTGAGGTGCACGGAACGTCCGCCGGTCAGTCCCCGCCAGATCTCCTCGGTGACCAGGGGCAGCAGCGGCGCCGCGACCCGGCACACCGCTTCGAGGCAGGTGTAGAGGACGTCGAAGGCGTCGGTGTCCTCGTCGAAGAAACGCTGCCTGCTGCGCCGGACGTACCAGTTGGTCAGCGTGTCGAGGTAGCGCCGGAGCGATTCGCAGGCGTCGCTGATGTTGAAAGCATCGAGGGAGACGGTGAGATCGCGCACCACGTTGCCGGTGTTGGCCAGGAGGTAGCGATCGATCGGCTCGCGGAGTCCTGCAGCGGCTTCTGCGGACACCGTTTTCGCGTCGTACCCCTTCCCGCCGTCCGCCGCGTTGGTGTAGAGGCTGAAGAAGTGCCATACGTTCCAGAGCGGCAGCAGGACCTGGCGCACGCCCTCCCGGATTCCCTGCTCGGTCACCACGAGGTTGCCGCCCCGCAGGATCGGCGAGGCCATCAGGAACCAGCGCATGGCGTCCGAACCGTCGCGGTCGAACACCTCCGAGACGTCGGGGTAGTTCCTCAGGCTCTTGGACATCTTCTGTCCATCAGAGCCGAGCACGATGCCGTGGCTGATGACGTTGCGGAAGGCCGGGCGGTCGAACAGTGCAGTGGAGAGGATGTGGAGCATGTAGAACCAGCCGCGGGTCTGGCCGATGTACTCGACGATGAAGTCCGAGGGGTTGTGGGTGTCGAACCACTGACTGTTCTCGAACGGGTAATGGACCTGGCCGTAGGGCATCGATCCGGAGTCGAACCAGACGTCCAGCACGTCCTCGACGCGGCGCATGGTCGACTGCCCGGTGGGATCGTCGGGGTTCGGCCGGGTCAGCTCGTCGATGAAGGGGCGGTGGAGGTCCACCTCGCCCTGCTTGTTGACGGGAAGCCGGCCGAACGCCTCCTGCAGTTCGGCGAGCGAACCGTACACGTCGGTGCGGGGGTATTCGGGGTTGTCGGACTGCCACACCGGGATGGGGCTGCCCCAGAATCGGTTGCGGCTGATGGACCAGTCCCGGGCGTTGGAAAGCCACTTGCCGAACTGCCCGTCCTTGACGTTGCCCGGGATCCAGTTGATGTCCTGGTTGAGTTCCACCATCCGGTCACGGAACTTCGTCACCTCGACGTACCACGAGGACACCGCGCGGTAGATCAGCGGGTTCCGGCAACGCCAGCAATGCGGGTAGCTGTGCACATAGCTGGCCTGGCGGAGCAGGCGGCCCTGGCCCTTCAGGATCCGGGTGATGGGTTTGTTCGCCTCGAAGACCTGCAGTCCCGCGATCTCCGCGAGTGGTCCGCGGGAGAACACCGGCAGGAAGCGGGCACCCTCATCGACCGAGAGGATCACCTGGATGCCCGCGGCCTCGCAGATCTTCTGGTCCTCCTCGCCGTAGGCCGGGGACTGGTGGACCAGGCCGGTGCCGTCGGTCGTCGTGACGTAGTCGGCGACGAGGAATCGGAAGGCGTTGCGGTAGCCGCCCTCCTCGGCGTCCGCAAGGTAGTCCCAGAGCGGCTCGTAGGTGAGGCCCTCGAGGTCCGCGCCGAGGTGTGTCGAGGTGATTCCGGCCCGCGCGGCCGCGGCATCGGCGAAGCCGAGGTCCTTCGCGTAGTTGCCGAGGAGGTCCTCGGCGATCAGATAGCGGCCGGGAACGCCGTCGCGCTCGGCCTCGACGACCACATAGGTGATGTCGGGTCCGACGGCGAGCGCCGCGTTGGTGGGCAGCGTCCAGGGCGTGGTGGTCCACGCGAGGGCCTGCACGCCCGCTAGATCGCGGGAAAGGGCAGAGCCGCCGGCGAGGATGGGGAAGGTGACGGTCACGGTCTGGTCCTGGCGGTCCTGGTAGACGTCCTCGTCCATGCGGAGCTCATGGTTCGAGAGGGGTGTTTCGTCGTTCCAGCAGTACGGGAGCACGCGGTAGCCGTTGTAGGTCAGGCCCTTGTCGTGCAGCGTCTTGAACGCCCAGAGCACCGATTCCATGTATTCGGGGTTGAGGGTCTTGTAGTCGTTGTCGAAGTCCACCCACCGGGCCTGGCGCGTGACGTAGCTCTTCCACTCCCCCGCGTACTTCATCACGGAGGCCCTGGAGGCGTCATTGAACTTGTCGATGCCCATCGCGACGATCTGCTGCTTGTCCGTCATGCCGAGCTGCTTCATGGCCTCGAGTTCGGCGGGCAATCCGTGGGTGTCCCAGCCGAAACGGCGCTCCACGCGGCGGCCGCGCTGCGTCTGGTAGCGGCCCACGAGGTCCTTCGCGTATCCGGTCAATAGGTGGCCGTAGTGCGGCAGACCATTCGCGAAGGGAGGTCCGTCGTAGAACACGAATTCGTTGGAGCCGTCGGCGCCGGCGTCGCGGGCGTCGATGGAGGCCTGGAAGGTGCCGTCCTCGTCCCAGTATCTGAGGATCCGCTCCTCGATGGAGGGGAACTTCGGCGATGCGGTTGCGGAAGCCGACGCAGGGGCTCCGGCGGCCGGCTGGGCGTCGCTTGAAACTGCTTTGGGGTAGATCTGCGGCATGTAGTCATCCTGTGGTGGCGGCGGTCGGAGCAACGGGTGGTGATCCTGCTGCGAGGACGGACGCTGCCCTCGGATACCGGTTGCCTCTCCGGTTGCCGGGAGCTGAACCCGCGGTACCACCTCACTTGCCGCCGTCGTCGGTGCCGCTCCCCTGGGGAGCGAGACCGCCCGGGCTGCCACTCATTTTCGGCTGTAACGGGCTTCCCCGTCCGGTTCTACTGGGCCGGCGGCCCTCTGCGGGCCGGCGTGCCGTTCTTCCGGAAGCTCTCCGGTGATGGCCGGGTCGATGCTGATCTGCCAAGTCTAGCCGTCCGGATAATTGCTTGTCGAAAGGCGCTGCCCTACGCGCCTGGATTTCTCCGCTAAGAACTTGCCTTCCCACCCTGGCAGCGGAGCCAGACGACGCCGTGGGCGTCGAGGGTTATCCCGTCGGCGAGGACCGCCTGCTCGCCGCTGATGAGTTCAAGCGCCGAGTTAGGCAGTCCGGAGAGCGTCTCGGCGGAGATTTCCTGGGGCGTGTCGGCGAAGTTCGCGAGGATAAGAATTCTTGAGTCCTCGGTCGGACCGGGGCGTTGGTAGCCGAGGACCTGCGGATTGTTGGTGGAGAAGGGGACGAGCCTGCCGCCGGCGAACTCGGGTGTCAGCTTCCGCACGTCGATGAGCCGGCGCAGCCGGGTGGAAATGGCTCCTGCATCGGTTGCCGGGTCGTCCTTCGCCGCATACCGGTCGGCCGGGTAGGAGGGCCGTCCCACCCATCGGGAGTCACCGGCCTTGGCGGGGTCCTCGAGGTACGAGTAGTCGTTGAGCTGGCCGACCTCGTCCCCGAGGTAGAGCAGCGGAATCCCTCCGGTGCTGAGGATGATCGAGTGCGCCAGGAGGATCCGCCCGACGGCACCGGGATCGCCTGCCTCCAGACCGGCCAGCGACGCCGTGGTGCCGGAGATCCGGCAGTCGCCGGTGCGCGGGTTGTCCTGGAAGGGAACACCGCGGGCGAAGCTGCCGGGGAACCGGTCGACGTAGAACGCGTTGAGGAAGCGCCGATGATCGTGCCCGCGAATGCCGAGCTCCGCGGCGTCCTCGTCGGAGAAGGTCCAGCCGATGTCGTCGTGGCTGCGCACATAGTTCACCCACGCCGTGCCATCGGGGGTGGCGTGCCGGCGCTCGAGCGCCTGGGCCAGCAGGGCGACGTCGCGGGTGGCCAGCGAGTTCCAGATCAGGGCCATCTGCAGGGGGTTGTAGCTGAGCTGGCACTCCCCCGGGTGAATGTATTCCGCCACCTCGTCGGGGTGGACGATGGCCTCGGACTTGAACAGCAGCGACGGCGCCGCGAGACGGCAGACCGCGTTGAACGCCTGCAGGAGCAGGTGCGCTTCGGGAAGGCTCTCGCACGAGGTGCCGAGCCGCTTCCAGATGAACGCCACGGCGTCCATCCGGACGATGTCGATTCCCTGGTTGGCGAGGAACAGCATCTCGCCCGCCATGGCACGGAAAACCGCCGGGTTGCGGTAGTTGAGGTCCCACTGGAACGAATAGAACGTCGCCCAGACCCACCGGCCGTCCTCGAGCTGCACGAAGGAGCCGGGGTGGTCATCGGGGAAGATCTCGCGCACGGTCCGCTCATAGGCATCGGGCATCTCCCGGTCGGGGTAGATCAGGTAAAAATCCTCGTACTCCGGGTCCCCCGCGGCCGCTTTCCGGGCCCACTCGTGCTCGTTGGAGGTGTGGTTGAAGATGAAGTCGACCACCAGGGAGATGCCGTTCTCCCGCAGTTCCCGGGCAAGGTCCGCGAGTTCGTCCATGGTGCCCAGTACCGGGTCGACCTCGCGGTAGCTCGACACGGCATACCCGCCGTCGGAATTCTCCAACGGCGCCCGGAACAGCGGCATCAGGTGCAGATACGTCAGACCCAGCTCCCGGAAGTACGGGATCCGGTCCCGCAACCCGGCCAGGTCCCCGGCGTACAGGTCCACGTAGCAGACACCACCGAGCATCCTGTTCGAGGAAAACCAGGCGGGGTTCTGCGTGCGTGCCGCGTCGATGGCCTTGAGGTCGGCGGGCCGGTCCTGCCACGACGCCGCGGCGTCCAGGACCACCTGCAGCAGCTCCCCGTCCGTGTCCGGCCCGTAAATACGGGAAAACAACGACTGCAGGCGGGGGAACTCCGTCTCGAAGCGCGCCTCGAACGATGCCCAGTCCGCATCTGTCGTCGATCGCCGCCGGACCGCGAGCACGTCTGGAGGGAGGAATGCCATTGCCGCGTTGTCCGATCCGCTTGCACGATGAAAGCCGCTCCTGAGGGGAACGCCTTCCCTATCTATATCAGGTTCGGAATCAGGGCTGCCCGGTTCCTTCCGCCCCGGCGGGCCGCTTCTCGCCGGCCTCGATCCCTCCGCCGAGGCTGTTCCCCTTCACCGGCATGGGGCACGTGCCGTACGGGGTGAAAGCGCTCGGGTAGTTGACGGCACGATTGAAATCCAGGATGACTGTTCCGTCGGGATGGGGCTTCCCCGTGGAGACCCTCCGCCATCCGGCGGTGGTGTTCCCGTTGGTGGCGTCGGAGAAGGTGACGGTCAGCGCACCCTGCTGGTCCGCCGCCGCCTGCAAGCGGTACTCGGAATCCATACGGGGGAGCCGAAAGACCACCTCACCCGCTGCTCGGTGCACTCCACGCACCAGGGGGTTGGCGGTGCTGATCGGTTCGTCCACCGGCTCGGGATATGCCTCGTAGCGGGCTTCGATCACGAGGTCCGGGCGATACTCGAAGGTGGGAACGCCGTCGAACGCCGTGCGCACCGGTGATTCCGAATCCCTCGTGCGGAGGGCGTACCGGTTGGCCCGCCGGGCAAGCTCCACCACCACCTGTGTGCCG
The DNA here is from genome assembly GCF_015751955.1 of Arthrobacter sp. CAN_A214. Classification (NCBI taxonomy): domain Bacteria; kingdom Bacillati; phylum Actinomycetota; class Actinomycetes; order Micrococcales; family Micrococcaceae; genus Arthrobacter; species Arthrobacter sp. CAN_A214. The sequence goes on along the minus strand of NZ_JADOUU010000002.1, from coordinate 204,868 downwards.
TCATCGCCCCCGTACTGGACCCACATCAGCGATTCCTCGTCGGCCAGCGTCGCAGGAACCGTCCCGGTCACGGGTCGGCCCGTTCCCACGAATGTGAGTCCGTCCTCCGCCGCCGCGGTCAGCAGCGCCGTCGTACCGTCCGAGGACCATGAGCCGGGAAGGGATCCGACGGCGCCGGGCCGGGTCTCCAGCCACTCGAACGACGTGAGCGTCAGCCAGCCGTGCTCGGCCGCAAGGTCCCTGTTGCGGGCCTCCCGGAAACGGCTCCAGCGCTCCGCCCGGGCATCGGGACTGGCATTCATGGTTCCTCCGAGGCGGGTGGGGTGTGCTGCTCTGTCAGCCGGTAGAACCCGATCGGGGCGGAAGCCATTCCCGGCACCTTTCCATTGTGCTGGATGGCATCCCTTGGCAGGGTGGAAAACGTAACCTCCCTACTTCCCGACAGGCGGTACACGCATGAGCATCCCCAGGCTGCCGACGGCCTCCGTGCCGGATACGGCAATGTTCATCGGAGCGGTCCTCCTTCCCACCCTCGCCAAGGGCCCGATCATCCGGCGGCCCCGGGTCGTCGGGTTCGCGGAGCGCTTCCGGCTCGACGACCGCGCTATTCGCGTGGTGCGCCGGCTCTCCGACAAGCATCCCGAGGGTCCGCTGCTCCTGCGCCTGCCCGTGCGCCACCAGGCCGTGATCCTCGCACCGGGCCACGTGGACACCGTGCTGGACATGTCCCCCGAACCCTTCTCCCCGGCGAGTGATGAGAAGCGCGCGGCGCTCGCACACTTCCAGCCCGGCAACGTGCTGATCTCGAAGGGACCGGTGCGGAACATACGGCGTGCTCTCCAGCAGCAGGTCCTGGACACCGACCACCCCATCCACCAGCTTGCCGGGGCTTTCCTCCCAGTGGTCCGGCAGGAGATGGACGAGCTCCTTGCCACGGCGGCGAAGCGTGGAGAGCTGGCCTGGGAGGACTTCCTTCCCGCCTGGTACCGCGTGGTGCGCCGCGTGGTCTTCGGCGATTCCGCACGGAATGACGAGGAACTGACGGACATGATCACCCAGTTGCGTAAGAGCGGCAACTGGGCCTTCCTTCACCCGAAGCAGAAAAAGCTGAGGGCACGGTTCCTGACCCGCATCAATGATGAACTGGGCCGCGCCGAGGAGGGCAGCCTCGCCTCCGTTCTGGCGGCGCGCGCACCGCAGCATGAGGACGCGGCACCTGCGGAACAGGTTCCGCAATGGCTCTTCGCTTTCGATCCCGCGGGCATGGCCACCTTCCGCGCATTGTCCGTCCTCGCCACCCATCCGGAGGCCAGGGAGCGTGCACGCCAGGAACTGCGCGACGACGACTCCGGCGGTTCATTCCTTCCCTACCTGCGCTCCTGCGTGCTCGAGTCCCTGCGCCTGTGGCCCACCACCCCCCTGATCCTGCGGCAGACCACGCGCCCCGTGGAATGGGAGGATGGACTGATGCCCGCCGGGTGCGGAGTTCTGATTTTCGCGCCCTACTTCCACCGGGACGAACGCAATATCTCCAAGGCGCACCAGTTCGCCCCCGAGCGCTGGCTCGAGGACGAGTCCGGCGACTCCGGGGGCTGGCCGCTGATCCCCTTCAGCGACGGGCCCGTGGTGTGCCCGGGGAAGCAACTGGTGCTGCTCCTGACGAGCGCAGCGCTTGCCCGGCTGATCGGGGAGACCGACTTCCACCTGAGGAGCCACCACCGGTTGGACCCGAGCGGCAGGCTCCCGGGGACGCTCGACAACTACTCGCTCCGCTTCGCCCTCGAGCCCGCCCCGGGCGGCTGAGGCTTTCCTCAGCCGCGCAGTACCTTGTGGTTGGCTGCCTGCGCGAGCGGCCGCAGGACGATCTGGTCGATGTTGACGTGGTGCGGCGCGTTCAGCGCGAAGACGATCGCGTCGGCGACGTCGGCCGCAGTGAGCGGGCGGGCCACACCGGCATACACCCGATCCGCAGCTTCCTGGTTGCCGGCCAGACGGTTCAGCGCGAACTCCTCGGTGTGCACCATCCCGGGGGCCACCTCGATGACGCGGATATTGTTCGCGGCCTCCTCGAGCCGCAGTGCCCGCGCCAGGGCCTGCTGGCCGGCTTTCGCAGCACAGTATCCCGCCCCGCCCTCATAGGCGGCCAGCGCCGCCGTCGACGTCAGGAAGAGCACGCTGCCCTGTCCGCCCGAGCGGAGCGCCGGAAGGAAGGCACGCGTCACCCTCATGGACCCGAGCACGTTCGTGTTGTACATGTACTCCCAGTCGTCATCCTTCGCCTCGGCGACGGGATCGGCACCGAACGCGCCCCCGGCATTGTTGACCACCGCGTGCACGGGTCCTGCCTCCGTCACGGTGCGCAGCAGGTCCTCGACCGATTGCTGGTCGGTGACGTCGACGACGGCGGCAGTGGCCCCGGTCTCCTCGGCCAGCGACTGTAGTCGGTCCCGACGCCGGGCAGCGGCGGTCACGTCCCAACCGGCTGCCCGAAGGGCGCGGACGGTGGCGGCGCCGATGCCGGAACTGGCACCGGTCACCACGGCACGCAGTGCTTTCGGCGCGTCAGGCGCAGGGGAACCGATGGATGCAGGCGAAAGTTGAGTCATGGACCCACTCTAGCCAGAGGAATTCCGCGCCCGGTAGGGCAAGGCCGCCGACCGCGGGAGCGGGAAACCCTGCAGCACAGGGCAGGGCACGTCGTGTTGCAGGGTTCGGATGGCAGAATGGCGGGTATGGCCGATACTACTCAGGGCACAGACACGCCCTCCTCCCAGCCCGTTCTCGTTCCCGACAAGCCCGCCCTCGAAGGGCTAGAGCCCCGGCTCGCCCGGCAGTGGCGGGACAACGGGACCTACGCCTTCCGCCGGGACACCACGCGGGAGGACGTCTACTCGATCGACACTCCTCCCCCCACGGCCTCCGGTTCGCTCCACGTGGGACACATGTTCTCCTACACCCAGACCGACGTCCTGGCACGGTTCCACCGGATGCGGGGCAAGAACGTCTTCTACCCCATGGGGTGGGATGACAACGGCCTGCCCACCGAGCGCCGTGTCCAGAACTACTACGGCGTGCGCTGTGACCCTTCGGTTCCCTACGACGCCGGCTACCGGCCCCCCGCCGAACCGGCGAAGAACCAGCGTGACTTCGATGCCGTGTCGCGGCGCAATTTCATCGAGCTGTGCGAGGAGCTCGCGGTCGAGGACGAGAAGGTCTTCGAGAACCTCTTCAGCACCCTGGGGCTCTCCGTTGACTGGAACCTGACCTACCGCACCATCGACGACACCTCGCGTGCGGTTTCGCAGCGTGCCTTCCTGGAAAACCTGGGTGCCGGGGACGCTTACCTTGCCGAAGCACCCACGCTGTGGGATGTCACGTTCCGCACCGCCGTCGCCCAGGCCGAGCTCGAGGACCGCGAGCAGCCCGGTGCGTACCATCGGATCGCTTTCGCCGCCCCCGAGGGCCGCCAGGTCCATATCGAGACCACGCGCCCCGAGCTCCTGCCGGCATGCGTGGCCCTCGTGGCCCATCCCGATGACGAACGCTACAAACCGCTCTTCGGCACCACCGTGACCACTCCCCTCTTCGGCGTCGAGGTCGAGGTCAAGGCGCATCCGCTCGCCAAGCCCGACAAGGGCAGCGGTATCGCCATGATCTGCACCTTCGGCGACCTCACCGACGTCACCTGGTGGAGGGAGCTGCAGCTGCCCACGCGCGCCGTCGTCGGACGTGACGGGCGCATCCGCAGCGAAACCCCGGAGTGGATCGTGACGCCGGAGGCACGCAGCAACTACGAAGCGCTGGCGGGCAAGACCATTTTCAGCGCCAAGGAGGCCGCGGTCGAGCTCCTGCGCGCCAGCGGGGACCTCGACGGCGAGCCGAAGAAGATCACGCACCCGGTGAATTTCTACGAGAAGGGTGACAAGCCGCTCGAGGTGGTCACCAGCCGCCAGTGGTACATCCGGAACGGTGGCCGCAACGAGACGAAGCGGGAACGCCTGATCCGGCGCGGCCGCGAGATCGAGTTCCATCCGCCGTTCATGCGGTCGCGCTACGAGAACTGGATCGAGGGCCTCAGCGGCGACTGGCTCGTCTCCCGGCAGCGCTTCTTCGGAGTCCCGGTACCGGTCTGGTACCGCCTCGACGGCGACGGCGAACCCGACTACGAGGCACCGGTCGTTCCCGGCTTCGACTCCCTGCCCGTCGACCCCGCGGCCGAACCGGCACCCGGATTCGACGAGGACCAGCGGAACCAGCCGGGCGGCTTCATCGGCGACAGTGATGTCCTCGACACCTGGGCCACCTCCTCGCTCACCCCCCAGATCGTCGGCGGTTGGATCCGGGACGAGGACCTGTTCGCCAAGGTGTTCCCGTTCGACCTGCGTCCGCAGGGACACGACATCATCCGCACCTGGCTGTTTTCCACTGCGGTGCGTGCCGACGCGCTGCAGGACTCGCCCCCGTGGCGGCACGCAGCACTGTCCGGCTGGATCCTTGATCCGGACCGGAAGAAGATGTCGAAGTCGAAGGGCAACGTGGTGGTGCCCACCGACGTGCTCGAGCAGTTCGGTGCCGATGCCGTGCGTTACTGGGCCGCATCGGCCAAGCTGGGTGTCGACACCGCCTACGAGATCGCCCAGATGAAGATCGGCCGCCGGCTCGCCATCAAACTGCTCAACGCCTCCAAGTTCGTGCTGAACCTCGGTGCCACTGAACGTTCCGCGGCACCGGAAGCACTGGCGCTGGTGACCAATCCGCTCGACCTCGCCCTTCTGGCGCAACTACGCGACGTCACGGCGCAGGCCACCACGGCCTTCGAGCGGTATGAGCATGCCCGGGCCCTGCAGCTCACCGAGGCGTTCTTCTGGACCTTCACCGACGACTACGTGGAACTCGTCAAGGACCGCGCGTACGGGGCGGCGGGCGAGGCAGGCCAGGAGTCGGTACTGACGGCACTGGCCACCACGCTCGACGCCCTGCTTCGGCTGTTCGCCCCCTTCCTGCCCTTCGCCACCGAGGAGGTCTGGGGCTGGTGGCGGACCGGTTCGGTCCACACCGCCGACTGGCCATCCACGACGGCGTTCGCCGGTGTTCCCGCAACGTCGGATCCTGCGGTCCTCACCACGGTGGCTCTCGCCCTCGGCGGGATTCGCAAGGCGAAGTCGGAGGCGAAGATGAAACAGCGGACGGAAGTGGTGACGGCCCTGGTGACCGCGCCGCCGCAGCAGGTGACGCAGCTGTCCGCGGGCCTTGAGGACCTCAAGGCTGCAGGCAACGTCCGCGAGCTTCGGCTCGCCGAGGGCGACGGCGACCTCGCGGTCACCGACGTGGACCTGGCCGCGCAGCCGGTCGAATAACAGCACCCAGAAGGGCCCCGCCGGATCGGCGGGGCCCTTCCTGGTGCTGCGGTGCCGGTGCTCGTCCCGGCCCGTCAGGAGTCAGTCGAAGGTGGGGCTTTTGGTGCGTGAACGTTTCAGCTCGAAGAACTCGGGGAATTCCGACATCATCACGGCGCCGTCGAAGATCCGTCCGGCCTGCTCCCCGCGGGGAATACTCGTGAGGACGGGGCCGAAGAATGCGGTTCCGTTGAATGCCACCACGGGGGTGCCGACCTCGTCGCCCACACGGTCGATGCCGTCCTGGTGCGATGCACGGAGCTGGGCGTCGTACTCGTCGGTGGCTCCGTAGGCCGCGAGGTCCGCCGGGAGACCCACCTCCTCGAGGGATTCGGCGATCACCGCGTCGAAGTCCTTATTGCCCTTGTTGTGGATGCGCGTGCCCATGGCGTCGTACAGCTTTTTGACGTACTCGGAACCGTGCAGCTCCTTGGCCGCAGTGATGACCCTCACGGGGGCCCAGCCCTTCCGCATCAGCTCCTGGTAGTCGGCCGGAAGATCGCGCCCCTCATTGAGGACGGCAAGGCTCATGACGTGCCAGTCGACGCTGACGCTGCGGACCTGCTCCACCTCCCCCATCCAGCGGGACGTGATCCACGCGAAAGGGCACAGGGGGTCGAACCAGAAATCGGCTTTCTCAGCGGTGGTGGTCTCGCTCATGAAAAAACTCCTCGTCATCGATGGTCAGGCGATATGCCTCTCATCGGTGCAACCGGGGCGGGGAGGAAGCTATTCCAGCATCGGGCCCTTCACGCCCGATTCGCTCAGGCGGACTTCGTGCGGCGCTTGGCGACGACCTCGTGGGAGATGAGGGTGGCCTCCGCCTGCTTGGCGACGACGTCGGCGGTGACGACCACCGCTGCCACGTCGTTCCGGCTCGGCAGGTCGAACATGACCGGCAGGAGCACTTCCTCCATGATGGCGCGGAGCCCGCGTGCTCCGGTGCCGCGCTCGAGCGCGAGATCGGCAATGGCTTCGAGTGCCTTCGGGTCGAAGCTGAGCTCGACGCCGTCAAGCAGGAACATCTTCTGGTACTGCTTCATCAGGGCGTTCTTGGGCTCGGTGAGGATCTGCATGAGGGCGGGCCGGTCGAGATGGGTCACCGTGGTGATGACCGGAAGCCTGCCGATGAACTCGGGAATGAGGCCGAACTTCAGGAGATCCTCCGGCATGACGTCCCCGTAGCTCGCCTCTTCGTTCTTGAGCGAGCTCAGCGGGGCACCGAAACCGATGCCCTTCCGCCCTGCGCGGGATCCGATGATCTCCTCGAGCCCGGCGAAGGCTCCGGCCACGATGAAGAGCACGTTCGTGGTGTCGATCTGGATGAACTCCTGGTGCGGGTGCTTGCGCCCGCCCTGCGGGGGAACCGAGGCGACGGTGCCCTCGAGAATCTTGAGGAGCGCCTGCTGGACGCCCTCTCCGGACACGTCGCGTGTGATCGACGGATTTTCGCTCTTGCGGGAGATCTTGTCGATCTCGTCGATGTAGATGATGCCCTGCTCGGCCTTCTTCACGTCGTAGTCCGCGGCCTGGATGAGCTTGAGGAGGATGTTCTCGACATCCTCGCCCACGTAGCCGGCTTCGGTGAGGGCTGTCGCGTCGGCGACGGCGAAGGGAACGTTGAGCCTGCGCGCCAGGGTCTGTGCGAGGTACGTCTTGCCGCAGCCCGTGGGACCGATCAGGAGGATGTTCGACTTCGCGATCTCCACGTCCTCGGACTCGGCGACGTCGGCGAGGGTACCTGCGGCACGCGGCGCGCTGCCGGACTGGATGCGCTTGTAGTGGTTGTAGACGGCGACGGCCAGTGATCGCTTCGCCGGTTCCTGCCCCACCACGTACTCCTGCAGGAAATCGAAGATCTCCCGCGGCTTGGGCAGTTCGAAGGTCCCGAGGTCCGCGACCTCGGACAGCTCTTCCTCGATGATCTCGTTGCACAACTCAATGCATTCGTCGCAGATATACACTCCGGGGCCTGCGATCAGCTTCCGGACCTGCTTCTGGCTTTTTCCGCAGAAAGAGCACTTCAGCAGATCTGTGCTCTCACCAATGCGAGCCATGTGTCAGTCCCCTTACGTGGTACGTGGTTGCTATGTCCACTCTAGGCCACATGCCGGAGCGAATCAGTATCGAAATGCCCGTGGTGCCGATCGGCGCCACGGGCATTTCCGCGGGGTTTCCCGCCTCATCGTGAGCCTGAACCCTCGATGGAGGACACGACCTACGGGGTATTGATCTTCGGTGGAACCATCTTGCGTGAGGCGAGGACCTCGTCGACGAGCCCGTACTCCACCGCATCCGCGGCGGTGAGGATCTTGTCCCGCTCGATGTCGCGGTTGACCTGCTCCGAATCCCGCCCGCTGTGCAGCGCGATGGTGTCCTCGAGCCAGGTCCTCATGCGCATCACTTCGTTGGCCTGGATCTCGAGGTCCGAGGCCTGGCCACCCTGCCCGCCGGACAGCGCCGGCTGGTGGATGAGAACCCGGGCGTTGGGAAGCGCCAGGCGCTTGCCCGGCGCGCCGGCCGCAAGGAGGACGGCCGCGGCACTTGCCGCCTGGCCCAGGCATACGGTCTGGACTTCGGGCCGGATGAACTGCATGGTGTCGTAGATCGCCGTCATGGCGGTGAAGGAACCGCCCGGTGAGTTGATGTACAGAGTGATGTCGCGCTCGGGGTCCGTGGACTCGAGTACGAGGAGCTGCGCCATGACGTCGTCGGCGGACGCGTCGTCCACCTGGGTGCCGAGGAAGATGATGCGGTCCTCGAACAGCTTGGTGTACGGGTCCTGACGCTTGAAGCCGTAGGGCGTGCGCTCTTCGAACTGGGGAAGGATATAGCGGTCGGTGGGCAGGTTGGTTGCCCGGGAACCCGCGGAGGCGCGGAAATCGTGGTTCATGATGTCTCCTGGTGGAACGACTGATGGAGGAGGGAGGTGGGGCGGAGCCTTAGGCGCTCTGGGTGCCGCCGCCGCCGGAAACGGATCCGGCGTGCGCGGAGATGTGGTCGAAGAAACCGTATTCGAGGGCTTCCTGCGCGGTGAACCACTTGTCCCTGTCGTTATCGACCAGGATTTTTTCAACGGTCTGACCGGTCTGCTCGGCGGTCAGCTCTGCCATGACCCGCTTCATGTGCAGGATCAGTTCGGCCTGGATCCGGATATCGGTTGCCGTTCCACCGATGCCGCCTGAAGGCTGGTGCATGAGGATGCGGGCGTGGGGCGTGGCGTACCGCTTGCCCTTGGTCCCCGAGGACAGGAGGAACTGTCCCATCGAGGCCGCAAGGCCCGTCGCCACGGTCACGACGTCGTTCGGGATGAACTGCATCGTGTCGTAGATCGCCATGCCTGCGGTCACCGAACCACCGGGCGAGTTGATGTAGAGGAAGATGTCGCGATCGGGGTCTTCGGCCGAAAGCAGCAGCAGCTGTGAGCAGATCGCGTTCGCGTTGTCGTCGCGGACCTCCGAACCGAGCCAGATGATGCGTTCCTTGAGGAGCCGGTTGTAGATGTAGTCGTCACGGCCTGCCGCTTCCGGGCTGGCCATGCGGGGTGTGGTTGGTTCGGTGGACATTCTCGTTGACCTCTCACTCTGGCGGGCCGATTCCCGAGGGAACCGCCCGGCCGTTTATCTCTCACTGGACACTAACCCGCGCCGGATCCCTTTTGCTCCCGCTCCGGCTACTGTTCGCTGACGGCGCACCAGCCGCGGACCAGCGGCGGAACCTACGAAAGCAGAGGCCCGCAGGCCCGGAATCGGCCGCCAAAGACGAAGCACCGCCGCCCGGACGGGCGGCGGTGCTTCGGGAAATTCTCGTGCTTCGCGTCCCGGTTCGGGAATCAGGCGCGGGCGGTCGCCTCGTCGTCGGACTCCTCCGCAGGAGCGGCATCGCCCGCGGTGTCTTCGGCTGCGGTGTCCTCAGCTGCGGTGTCCTCGGCCGGCATGTCCTCGACGGCTGCAGCTTCAACGGACTGGTCGGATTCCCCGATGTCGTCCGCGGAGATGGTCTCGGCGTCGTCGTCGGCGGCGCGCACGAATTCGCTGAGGTCGACCGGCGCTCCTGCGGTGTCGGTCACGGTTGCGAGTTCGAGGACCCTGGCGAGGGCCTTGCGGCGCCGAACCTCTCCGACGATCATCGGAACCTGGCCGCTTGAGTCCAGCATCTGCGCGAACTGGTTGGGCTCCATGCCGTACTGGCCCGAAGTGGACACGATGTAGTCGATCAGCTCGCTCTGGCTGACGCCGACCTCTTCCTTCTCAGCCACGGCGTCGAGGATGACCTCGTTCTGGAACGCCCGGCCGGTGTTCGTGCGGATCTCCGCCCGGTGCTCCTCGGTGTCGTGGTCCTCACCGGCGGAGTGGGAGTTCTCGCCGTTGAAGTGCTGCTCGAGCTGCTCCTCGATGACGCTCTCCGGCACAGGAACGGCGATCATCTCGACGAGCTTGTCCAGGACCTTGTCCCGGGCTTCAACGCCCTGGTCCATGAGCTTGCCCTCGGAGGCGCGCTTGGTGAGGTCCTCGCGGAGCTCGGCCACTGTGTCGAACTCGCTGGCCAGCTGGGCGAACTCGTCGTTCACCTCGGGAAGCTCGCGCTCCTTGACAGCCTTGACCACCACGTTCACCTGAGCCTCAGCACCGGTGTGTTCGCCACCGGCAAGCGTGGTTTCGAAGATTGCCGTCTCGTCCACGCTCAGACCCGTGACGGCCTCATCCATGCCCTCGAGCATGGTTCCCGATCCGACCTGGTAGGAAAGATCCTGCGCCGAGTCGACGGCTTCGCCGTCGACGGTCGCGGTGAGGTCGATCGTCAGGAAATCGCCGTCCTTCGCCGGGCGGTCCACGGCGACAAGGGTGCCGAAGCGGCTGCGCAGCTCGTCCATCGACTTCTCGATGTCGTCGTCGGATGCTTCTGCAGCCTCGACGGTGACTTCGATTCCCGCATAGTCGGGAAGCTCGATCTCGGGACGGATGTCCAGTTCGACGGTGAACAGGAGCTGGCCGTCGGCAGCGGAAGGATCGGGCACCTCGGTGATTTCCACCTCGGGCCGGCTCAACGGGCGGATCCCTGTTTCCTGGACAGCGGTCTGGTAGAAACCGTTCAGCCCGTCATTGACGGCCGTTTCGATGACGTAACCGCGGCCCACACGCTGGTCGATGAGCTTCTGGGGGACCTTGCCCTTGCGGAAGCCCGGAACCTGCACCTGCGAGGCGATCGTCTTGTAGGCCTGGTCGATGCTCGGCTTGAGTTCCTCGAAAGGGACCTCGACATTCAGCTTCACCCTGGTAGGGGAAAGGTTTTCGACGGCGCTCTTCACGGCGTAGGACTCCTGAACTAATTGGGATTGTTTCTGTAGTGACAAGATCATGCCGGAACTTCTGAGTCGGGGTGACAGGAGTTGAACCTGCGACTTCCTGCTCCCAAAGCAGGCGCTCTACCAAGCTGAGCTACACCCCGTAACTGCAGCTGTAACTGTACTTTCTTTTCACCCCGGTTGCACATTTGGCGATTCCCGGCGGGCTGTGGTGTAGTTGAAGGCGTTCCGGACGGCCGTGAGGCTGAAATGTCCCAGAGATATCTTCAGGAATGCAGCATTTTCGGGGATGTAGCTTAGTGGTAAAGCCTCAGTCTTCCAAACTGATGATGCGGGTTCGATTCCCGTCATCCCCTCCAAATCCAACAGCCGGTTCCCGTTCGGGACCGGCTGTTCCTGTGCTCCGCCCCTCAGTTCCGCTGACACTCGGGACACCAGTAGACCGTGCGTGCCGCCATGTCGGCGCTGGCGATCGACGTACCGCACCGGCGGCACGGCTCTCCCGTCCGCTTGTACACGTAGTGCGGGGCGGCTTCCGCGGCCTGCCCGTTGCGCTCGGAAGGCGTCGTCGTGAGAATTCGCCCCTCGCGCACGCCGTCCTGCATCAACCGCGCTGCGATCTCCCAGACGGCCAGGGCCTCCGACTCGAGCACCGCCTTTCCCGGGCGCCACGGATTGATGCGCTGCAGGAAGAGCACTTCCGCGCGGTACACGTTGCCGATGCCGGCGACCACGGCCTGGTTCATCAGCTGGACACCGATCGGCGTCGCGCTTGAGCGGAGCCGGGTGACGAAGGCCGCTGGGTCCGATCCCTCCCGAAGCGGGTCAGGACCGAGCCTGGCCAGCGCAAGCGCTTCCTCGCGGGCGGTGATGACGACGCACGCGGTGGGACCCCGGAGGTCGGCCCAGCCGCGCCCTGACACGAGGCGGGTACGCACGGCTCCGACGGGGGCGGGTGGCCCTGCGTAGGGCGGCTGCACGGCATCCGTGCCCCCGACCGCGTCATCGACGCGCCGCGGAGCACCGATACTGGGGAACCCGCTGAAAGTGGAGTCGCCGCCGAACGTCCACGCCCCGTAGAGCCCGAGGTGGACCCTCAGGATAAGATCGTTGTCGAAGCCCAGGAAAAGCTGCTTCCCGGAAGCCATTGCGCTGACCAGGATGTGTCCGTCGAGCTGGGAGGCGCCGGCCGCGAAGCGGCCCTGCGGACTGCTGACGGCGAGTTCCTCGCCGACGAACATCGCGGTGAACTGCAGTGCGAGCCGATGGATCGAATGACCTTCAGGCACGGGAGGTTCCCGCGGTCCGACGGACGGTGGCCCTATCCGTCAATGGTGCCGTTGGTTTCATAGGCGGCGATCTTGCCGATCCGACGCACGTGGCGCTCGGCACCGCTGAAGGGTTCCGACAGGAAGGCCTCGATGATCTCGGTGGCCTCGCCGACGGAATGCTGCCGTCCCCCGACTGCAACGACGTTCGCATCGTTGTGCTGGCGTGCCAGGCGGGCGGTGTCGAGGTTCCACGCGAGGGCTGCCCGCACGCCACGTACCTTGTTCGCCGCAATCTGCTCACCGTTCCCGGAGCCGCCCAGCACAATCCCGAGCGCGTCGGTTCCCGCCGACTGGTCGGCCACCACGGCGAGCGCGGCGTTGATGCAGAAGGAAGGGTAGTCATCCTCCGGGTCGTAGTCGCGGGGGCCGTGATCGACGACGTCGTAGCCGGTGCGGGTGAGATGCTCCAGCAGGTGGGCGCTGAGCTCCATTCCCGCATGGTCGGTGGCAAGGTGGACGCGCATGGGTGCTCCGTTCGCAGCAGGAGAGGTTTCCCCCAGAGTACTGGGTGCCGATGTGCCGGCGGGCACGCGAACCGGCACGGGAACCGGCAGGGGAACCGGCGCCGATCAGTGAGAGAATACGGAACGACATCCCCCACCACGGAGGCGAACCATGCCAGGCATGAACCTGACGCGCGATGAAGCACGTAGCCGCGCCGAGCTGCTGAGAGTCCAGTCGTACGACATCACCCTCGATCTGACCCGCGGGGAGACCGTGTTCGGCTCCACGACGGTGGTGAATTTTGAGGCGGCGCAGGGAGCGTCCACCTTCATCGACGCCGTCACCGAGACCGTCCACGGGGTGAACCTGAATGGGGTGGACCTCGACCCCGGGGCGGTGTCGGACGGCGTCCGCATCCAGCTGGACGATCTGGCGGCGTCGAACCGGCTCGTTGTCCATGCCGACCTCCCGTACATGAACACCGGAGAGGGGCTCCACCGGTTCGTGGATCCCGTGGATGACGAGGTGTACCTCTACACGCAGTTCGAGGTTCCGGACTCCCGGCGCGTGTTCGCCGTCTTCGAGCAGCCCGACCTGAAGGCGACGTTCCGCTTCACCGTGACCGCGCCGTCGCACTGGGACGTCATTTCCAACTCCCCCACCCCTGCTCCGGTGCAGGCCGGGTCCGCCGCTGAGGGCGGAGCGTACTCCACGTGGTCGTTCGAACCGACGCCGGTCCTTTCCTCCTATGTCACCGCCCTGATCGCCGGGCCCTACCAGGCGGTGCGGAGCGAAGTGACGAGTTCCGACGGCCGCATCGTCCCGCTCGGGGTCTTCGCCCGCAGATCGCTCATGCAGCACCTCGACGCGGAGAACATCTTCGAGCTGACCCGACAGGGCTTCGAGTTCTATGAGAAGCAGTTCGGGACGCCCTACCCGTTCGAGAAGTACGATCAGCTCTTCGTGCCCCAGTTCAACGCCGGCGCCATGGAGAACGCGGGCGCGGTGACGATCGTCGAGACATATGTCTTCCGTTCGCGCGTGCCCGATGCGACGGTGGAGCGCCGCGCGATCACCATCCTGCACGAGCTCGCACACATGTGGTTCGGCGACCTGGTGACCATGCGGTGGTGGAACGACCTCTGGCTGAATGAATCCTTCGCCGAATACATGTCGACCCTCGCTGCCGCGGAGGCGACGGAGTTCACCCAGGCCTGGACCACGTTCACCTCGATCGAGAAGGCGTGGGCCTACCGGCAGGACCAGCTTCCCTCGACCCATCCGATCGTGGCCGAGATCAACGATCTCGACGACGTCCAGGTGAACTTCGACGGCATCACCTACGCCAAGGGCGCCTCGGTCCTCAAGCAGCTCGTCGCCTGGGTGGGCCAGGACGAATTCATGGAAGGCGTCCGCGAGTACTTCCGCCAGCACTCCTGGGGCAATACCGAGTTGAAGGATCTGCTCTCCGAGCTTGAGCAGGCGAGCGGGCGGGACCTCGCCCAATGGTCCGCGCAGTGGCTCGAGACCGCGGGCGTCAACACGCTGCGGCCCGACATCGAAACCGCCGACGACGGCGTCATCACCGCATTCGCGATCCTGCAGTCGGCTCCCGCTGGTCATCCGACCCTTCGCCCGCACCGCCTTGCCGTAGGGTTCTACGACCTCGACGACGACGCCCGGCTGGTGCGTGTCCACCGCGTAGAGCTCGACGTCGACGGCGAACGCACGGAGGTTCCGGAGGCCGCCGGGAGGAAGCGCCCGGCGCTGGTGCTCCTCAATGACGACGACCTTGCCTACGCGAAGATCCGGCTCGACCCGGTGTCACTGCGGACCTCGGTGCGGCACCTCAAGGACTTCGCCGCTTCGCTGCCCCGCACGCTGGTGTGGGCGTCGGCATGGGACGCGGCACGGGACGGCGAGACCCCGGCCCGCAACTACGTGGACCTTGTGCTGCAGAACATCGGCTCCGAATCGGACTCGTCCGTGGTGTTGGTGCTGTTGAGGCAGCTGGCCCTGACGCTGACGTACTACGTCAGCCCTGCGGACAGCAGGGAAATGGGCGACGCCGCTGCGGACAGCCTGCTGGAGCTTGCCCGCGCAGCGGAGACGGGGTCCGATTCACAGCTGCAGTTCGTCAAGGCTTTCGCGGCCCGGGCCCGTAGTGGAAAACACCTGGACGTCGTGGAGGCCGTGCTCACCGGCACCGAAGCGCTGGAGGGCCTGGAAATCGACTCCGACCTCCGGTGGGAACTGGTGACCAGCCTGGTGGCGGGCGGCCGCTACGGACAACCGGAGATCGACGTCGAACTGGCACGCGACGGCACGTCAGCCGGCCAGCTCGCCGCAGCAACGGCCACGGCGGCGATCCCCACGCCCGAGGCGAAAGCAGCCGCGTGGGACGCCATCGTGCGCCGGGCGGATCTCCCCAACGCCACCCAGCGGGCAGCGATCCTCGGGTTCACGCGCGTCCACGACGCAGCCCTGCTCGAGTCCTATGCTGCAACCTACTTCGACGCCGTGCAGGAGGTGTGGGACACCAGGACCCATGAGATCGCGCAGCAGATCGTGGTGGGACTGTACCCTTCACGCCTCATCACCCCGGGGGCGCTCGCGCAGGCGGACGACTTCCTCGACCGGCTCGGGGAGGACAGCCCCTCCCTGCGGCGCCTCATCCTGGAGAACCGCGACGGCGTCCAGCGGGCGCTGCGCGCGCAGGCCGTGGACCGCTGATGGGAGGAGCCCCCGTGTCGGCACACACCTACGACGTCACCGTCACCTGGACCGGAAACCTCGGGGAGGGCACGACCGGCTACCGTTCGTACAGCCGCGAGAACGAAGTCACTGCTTCGGGACCCCCGCTCCTTGCCGGGACTGCCGATCCGACATTCCACGGGCAGCGCGACCGGTGGAATCCGGAGCAACTGCTTCTGGCCGCACTGGCGCAGTGCCATCTGCTGTCCTACCTCCACATGGCGGTCAAGGCGGGCGTGGTGGTCACCGCGTATTCGGACAGCGCGGCCGGTTTCCTGCGGTTGAACCGGAACGGCAGCGGCGAATTCACTTCGGCCGTGCTCCATCCGGTCGTCACCATCGCCGACCCTGCCCACCGCGACACAGCCCTTCGAATCCATCGGGAGGCTTCGGCGGCCTGCTTCATTGCACGTTCGGTGAACTTCCCCGTGCTGCACGAGCCGGTCATCCTGACCCGGTCCTAGCAGCGCAGCGCATGTAGCCTAGAAATTGCGCCGATTCCGTCCCAGCCCGCGGACAGCACCTGCGGCGCGGATCAGAAAGTAGTCTGCACCCCCATGGATCTTTTTCCGGAGCTCGGTTACGGAAGCCACATTCTCGGCGCGGCGATCATCCTGCTGCTGGCCCTCCTGCTCTGGCTGGCGGTGCGGTATCTCGTGGCGCGCTCCGTCCGGCGTGTGCAGAACGGGTACAGCGTGTTCAGCAAGCCGCACTTCAAGTGGGCCCAGCCGGTCCTGCGGTCCCTTGACCACGCGCGGCGTACCCAGCGTGCGGACACCATCGGCGGCCTGCTCACCAGCACGGCCGGCATCACCATCGCCGTCGTCGCGGCATTGATGGCCCTCGAACAGCTGCAGTTCCAGATCGGACCCATCCTCGCCAGCGTGGGAATCGTGGGTATCGCCATCGGCTTCGGGGCGCGGGAAATCATCCGCGACGCATTCCTGGGGGTCTTCATCACCATCGAGGACCAGTACGGAGTGGGCGATACCATCGAGGTCGGTGAGACGGTGGGAGTGGTGCAGTCCCTCGGCCTTCGCATCACCCGGATGATCGATGCGAACGGGGCCATCTGGTATGTCCGCAACGGCGACATCACCAAGGTCGGCAACCGGTCCCAGGGAGTCTACGTCGAACCGCCGGCAGCAGCTGCCCCGGCAGGAACCGCTCATCAGGAGGACGCATCATGAGGAACAACGACGGCGTCGAGCCCACGCCCCTTGAACTGCGCACGGGCCACGCGCGGCCGCCGTTGCCCGCCGACCGGCTCGTGGCAGCCGGGCAACAGTTCGTCCAGCCCGAATACAACTTCTATGAGTCCGTGGGCGGGCACGAGACATTCGTTCGGCTCGTGGACGTCTTCTACGAGGGTGTGGCGGAGGATGAGCTGCTGCGGCCCATGTACCCCGAGGAGGATCTGGGTCCCGCGAAGGAGCGGCTCCTGCTGTTCCTCGAGCAGTACTGGGGCGGGCCCAAGACCTACGGCGAAACCAGGGGGCATCCACGGCTCCGCATGCGGCACATGCCGTTCCGGGTCACCCCGCAGGCGCGGGACTCGTGGCTTCGGCACATGCGTGCGGCAGTCGACTCCCTCGACCTCGCACCGCTCCATGAAGCGACGCTGTGGGACTACCTGGACCGCGCGGCGCAATCCATGGTGAATTCAGCGGCTCCCTAGAGGACCGCTGCGGTCCGTACCAGGATGTGCCCCCGGCTGGTGCTCAGGCGCGTCCATCGCCCGTTGGTGAACAGTGCCGGCGCTTCGCCCGGGACGAGGAACCCGAGACTGAGGGCACCGAAGGCAGCACCAGCGGGCAGCCCTGCCGGAACGCCGGGAAGCGGTCGCCCCCAGACGGCGCCCCGCGCACTGTTGACCACGGGAGCGCCCGCGCGGTCGGGAACGAGTTCCGCAACCTTCCGGATCCCGCTGTGTGCTGCCTCCTCGAGGAGCGTGGTCGGAACGGCGCCGGCCTGCACCCATCCTGAACGTGGCGGAAGCACGCCGGCCCAGTTCTCCGTCACCGCAACGGTGGGCACCGTGAAGACGGTGTCGTCCCGCAGGCGTGCCAGACGGTCGGCGACCGATCCTAGCCCCACCGTGATGTCGACGGAGGCATTCTCCGCCAGGGGCATCGTCCTCAGCCCGAGCACGGTCGGGGTCGACTCCCCCAGCGCTGCTGCGCTGAGCGTGCAGACGTACGCCGCAAGTACGGTACCGGAGGCCTGCAGCCGCATGGCGCCGTCGCCGTTGGCACGGGCCCGTGCCGTGAAGGTCCGGAAATCGGCAGCCACGTGGGCATCGCCGAGCACTAATTCACTGCTGGACATCGCCCGCTCCTAAGCGCCGGAAGTGCGGCGGAAAGGCACCTCACGGCCGATCCACTGCGCCAGCGCGGCTTGTTGGGCCTCGCTCATCGGCACGGGCCGGCCGGACTGCCGGTCGACGAGGATCATCGTGGTCGATGCCACCGCGCACGTGGTGCCGGCGTCGGGCGCTTCTGTGTCCCGCACCGCGTAGCCCAGGGTGAAGCTCGAGGAGCCGACGGCGGTGATCCACACGTCCACTCCGGCCGGTTCCCTACTGAAATTCAGCGGGGCGAGGTATTCGATCTCGTGTCGTCCCACGAGAGTGTACTGTCCTGCGTCGGACACATCGAGGAAAGCGGAGCCACCCCCCGGTTCGGACAGCAGGCGCACCCTCGCGTCCTCGAGGAACTGCACGAACCGTGCGTTGTTGACGTGGCCGTAGGAATCTTCATCGCCGAAGCGCAGCTGAAGCGGGACGGTGAGCGGAGGCGACATACTGCAATACTCTCAAAAGCCCGTGCGTCAGGCTATTCGCCGACCGGGTGCCTGCCCGCGCCCCGCCGCCGCGCGCGTGTTGAGCAGTGCGGACCTGTCCGTCTAGTGTCGAAGGTAGATTTTCCGGGGCCGACGCTCCGCAGCTACCGCACCCGCAAGGAGACACATGACCGAACAGCCGCACGTCGCCAGCCCCGTCGATTCCGGGGAATACCCGGCAGATCCCACGAAGGCGCTGCTGGGCCTGCTCGACCTCAGCAGCGCCGACGGCGCCCACACCGATGAGGACATCTTCGTGGGTAGCTCCGCGCCGCAGCCGGGGAAAAGGGTTTTCGGCGGACAGGTTCTTGCACAGTCACTGATTGCGGCGATGCGGACCGTGGAGTCGACCCGCCAGGTGCACTCGATGCACGGGTACTTCCTGCGTGCCGGGAACGCGGACCAGCCCATCACCTTCGGAGTCCAGAGGCTGCGGGACGGGCGGTCCTTCTCGGCTCGCCGCGCGCATGCGTACCAGGACGGCGTGCCGATCCTCTCGATGATCGCGTCCTTCCAGGAACCGGACGACGGCGTCACCCACCAGGACCCGATGCCCGACAACGTACCCGATCCGGAGTCGCTGCCCACCACGGCGGAGCTGCTGGGCGGGTTCGACCACCCCGTGGCCCGTGCGTGGGCCTATCAGCGCCCTATCGATGTGCGGCACATCGACGCTCCGCTGTATATCAGCAACGCCGGGTCGCGCGAAGCCCGGAACGCGGTGTGGATGAAGACCTTCGGGCCCATGCCCGACGACCAGCACGTGCACCGCGCGGCACTCGCCTATGCCAGCGACTACACTCTGCTCGAATCGATCCTCCGCCCGCACGGGCTGAGCTGGATCCATCCGGGGATGAGCGTCGCGAGCCTCGACCACGCCATGTGGTGGCACCGGCCCGTGCGAATCGACGAGTGGCTGCTCTATGTCCAGAGCTCGCCCAGCGCTTCCGGTGCCCGCGGTCTCGCGGCCGGCCGGATCTACAATCGCGCGGGCGAACTCGTGGCAAGCGTTGCCCAGGAAGGGATGATCCGGGTTCCGGCTGCCGGCTCCTGACCACCGTCCCGGCTCGAATTGCTTGACCCGTCGAACCGGCGAGCCGCTATCACCGATCGGTCCGTCCGGCGAAGACCCCGGCCTACGCGCCCGTATGGCAGAGTTCCACCATGGAGAAGCTAAGCAATCAGCAGATCATCGATGCCGGCCTCGGCGACTGGCGCAAGCTGGCCCAGGCACTTCACGCGCGCTACTCGATCGGGGACTACACCGTGGCAGCGAGGTTCCTCACCGCTGTGGCACAGGCCGCGGAAGAGGATGGCCACCACCCCGACCGGAAGTTGACCTACGGCGTCATCGACGTCTCGCTGTGTACCCATGAGGGCGGTCTGTGGGTCACGCAGAAGGACATCGACATGGCCAGGAAGATCAGCGGGATCGCCCGCGAGAACGGGCTGGAGCCGACGCCGTCCGCCGTGGCCCAACTCGAGATGGCACTGGACACGGCACACGAGGACAGCGTCGCACCCTTCTGGTCGGTGCTGCTCACCGGTAGCTCGGGCAACAGAGTGCAGGACTCGGTCTTCGACCCCACCGGTCGGGTGCCGAGCCTCTGGTTCCAGGGCACCGAGGACCACGAGAGTCCCCGCCAGCGCTGGCACTTCGACCTATGGCTCGCCCCCGAGGTGGCCGATGAACGGATCGCCGCAGCAGTGGCCAGCGGCGGGTCCATCGTCGATGACACTGCAGCGCCGTCCTTCACCGTGCTTGCTGACCCCGACGGGAACCGGGTCTGCATCTGTACCTCACTCGATCGGAGCTGAGGCCTGCCCCCTGCGCTGCCCGCGCCGCTGCCGTCCATGGATCGGCGGAGGACTGTTCCGTCGTGCTGCTGCGGCCGCGTCAGCCGAGGAGCGGTCGTTGCAACTTCCAGGACTCCTGGATGTCGCAACGACAGCCCTCCGGCGCCCTCGGGAGCGTTCAGCCGGCCCGCAGATCAGTCGCGGGTCAGACGGCGATGCGTCACGCGGTGCGGCTTGGCCGCGTCGGGGCCGAGACGCTCCACCTTGTTCTGTTCGTAGGCGTCGAAGTTACCCTCGAACCAGTACCAGGCGTCAGGATCTTCCTCGGTTCCCTCATAGGACAGGATGTGGGTGGCAACCCGGTCCAGGAACCAACGGTCGTGCGAGACGACGACAGCGCAGCCCGGAAACTCGAGCAGCGCGTTCTCAAGGCTGGACAGGGTCTCGACGTCGAGGTCGTTGGTAGGCTCATCCAGCAGCAGGAGGTTTCCACCCTGTTTGAGGGTCATGGCCAGGTTCAACCGGTTGCGCTCGCCGCCGGAGAGGACTCCGGCTTTCTTCTGCTGGTCCGGGCCCTTGAATCCGAAGGCCGAGACGTAGGCCCGTGAGGGCATTTCGACCTGTCCCACCTGGATGAAGTCGAGCCCGTCGGACACGACTTCCCAGAGCGACTTGTTGGGGTCGATGCCGGCTCGGGACTGGTCGACGTAGGAGATCTTCACCGACTCGCCGATTCGGAGCTCCCCACCGTCAAGGGGCTCGAGTCCCACGATGGTCTTGAACAGCGTGGTCTTACCGACGCCGTTGGGGCCGATCACTCCGACGATGCCATTGCGCGGCAGCGAGAAGGACAGGCCGTCGATGAGCACTCGATCCTCGTAGCCCTTCTTCAGGTTGCGGGCTTCGATGACCTGGCTTCCGAGGCGCGGTCCGGGCGGGATCTGGATTTCCTCGAAGTCCAGCTTGCGTGTGCGGTCCGCTTCCGCGGCCATCTCCTCGTAACGTCCAAGGCGCGCCTTGGACTTGGTCTGGCGGCCCTTGGCGTTGGAGCGCACCCATTCGAGTTCCTCGGTGAGGCGTCGAGAGAGCTTGGCGTCCTTCTTGCCCTGCACCTCGAGGCGCGCGCGCTTCTTCTCCAGGTAGGTGGAGTAGTTGCCCTCGTAGGGGTAGAGGTGACCACGGTCTACTTCGGCGATCCACTCGGCCACATGATCGAGGAAGTACCGGTCGTGGGTGACGGCCAGAACGGCACCGGTGTAGGCGGAGAGGTGCTGCTCGAGCCACAGCACGCTTTCGGCGTCGAGGTGGTTGGTGGGCTCGTCGAGCAGGAGGAGGTCCGGCTTCTGGAGCAGCAGTTTGCAGAGTGCCACGCGGCGGCGCTCTCCACCTGAGAGAACCGTCACATCGGCGTCGGGCGGCGGGCAGCGAAGAGCGTCCATCGCCTGTTCCAGCTGGGAATCGAGGTCCCACGCGTCAGCGGCGTCGATCGCTTCCTGGAGCTTGCCCATCTCGTCGAGGAGTTTGTCGAAGTCGGCGTCGGGGCTCGCCATCTCCTCCGAGATCTGGTTGAAGCGCTGGATCTTTCCGTAGATCTCGCCAACGCCCTCCTGGACGTTTCCGAGCACCGTCTTCTCCTCGTTCAGGGGCGGCTCCTGGAGCAGGATCCCCACCGAGTAGCCGGGGCTGAGCCGTGCCTCACCGTTCGAGGGCGTGTCCAGGCCCGCCATGATCTTGAGGATGGTGGACTTACCGGAACCGTTCGGTCCCACAACGCCGATCTTCGCCCCTGGGATGAAGGACATACTCACGTTGTCGAGGATTACTTTGTCGCCAACAGCCTTGCGGGCCTTGGTCATTGTGTAGATAAATTCCGCCATACCTTCAAGGCTAGTGCGTGCGCACCCTTAACTCACATTCAGGGCCACCCCACCCTCGGCAGCCAGGCAGGCCCGCGCGCGACGGTCCGCCGGAGGACCGCACACGTCCCGGCGCGGATCGACCCGTTAGAAAGGAGCACCGGCGGGGTCGAGTTCCTTTGCTTTCGACGCCGAGCCGGAATCGTCGTCGTCGCCGGCCGCCGTGCCGTCCTGGTCGGGATCGGCAGTGTGACCAGTGCCGTAGCCGTCGCCGTCGAGGATCTCCCCGGTTGCGGAATCCACCCCCGCCGGCACCTCACCAACGGCTGCAGGCAGTTGACCCTGGTCATCCGTGCGATCTGCGGATGTCCGTCTGAAATTGGCGGTGCCCCACATGAGGTCGTGGCCGGCGGTATCGGCATCGATGTCGACGGAGGTACCGGTCCGGCCGTCGGCGGTGGCCCAGGGGCGAACCTTGAGCCGGCCCGTGATCACCACGCGGTCCCCCTTCTTCAGGCTGGCGGCGGCATTGGTCGCGAGCTGGCGGAACATGGAGACCGAGTACCAGTTGGTGTGCCCGTCGATCCAGGTATTCGTTTCCTTGTCGAAGCGCCGGTCGGTGGAGCACATCCGGAAACCGGCGATCGGCAGCCCGCTCTGTGCAAGTGTGAGCCGGACGTCCGTAGCCACGTACCCCCGGACCGTGATGATGTCATTCATGGAATTCCCTCTCCCTCAACTATCCGAAATACGAGCGGCGGGACGCCCCCCTCCTTCAAGTTTCTGCGCCGGGGGCACGGAAGAACCGGAATGGGGCTGCTATGTGGACAAGGAGCACGTGCAGGCAGGTCAGGGCGCCCTGCGCGTGTAGTTGAGGATTCCGATCAGCAGGGCCACTACCCCACCGATCACGAGACCGACGATACCGACCGTCACCAGTACCGCGTTGAATCCTTCCTCGCCCCGGAAGTACACCTGCAGCCGTGCGGCCGTGATGAAGGCGCCCGCGGCAGAGATGAAAGCAATCTGCGCGAAGCGGCTGGGCTTTTTCATCGTTCAAGCGTAACGGCCGGGCCGGGCGATCCATCGGGGCAGGCGGGTTGCGGCCGGACAGCAGCCCATCCGGTTTCTCCCAGGCAGAAAGGAAGCGGCCCCGACGGACGATGTGTCAGTCGGGGCCGCTTCGGTGGTGCCCCCGGCAGGATTCGAACCTGCGACCAGAGGATTAGAAGGCCCCTGCTCTATCCCCTGAGCTACGGAGGCAGTCCGCCCAGTTTACTATGGCACCGCCCACCGCCTGTGTGGGGTCGCCTACTCCGCCGGCTGGGTGAAGGTCACGCGCAGTTCGAGCCGGTGCTGTCCGTCGGGACCCTGCGAGTAGAGAGCCTTGCCCGCCACGCCTGCAAGGCCGCCGGTCCCCGACCCGGGGATGATGTGCCCGGATGCTGCTGCTTCGGTACCTTCGGCCACGCCCCAGTGCTGTACCACCATGGAGCCGGTGCGCTCCCCGAGGGTGCCGGTGAACTGTTCGGACGCCACATAGCCGGCGCCGACGTCGTTTCCCGCCATCAGCAGTTCCGCGGTGCTTGTCCCGGTGATCCCGCCCTCGAAAACCTTGACCGCCCGCACCCTCGACAATTCCCCGGTGCTGCCCGGTTCGGAATAGGGTTCGGGAGCCCATTCTGTGATCTCGAATTCCCCGGAGTATGTCTGTTCATCTGCATCGGTCATCTACTCAGTATCGCCCGTGCCGAAAGGAAGTGCATGCTCCATCCCTCTCCCCACGCCGGAAAGCGGGTCGCTAGTGCAGCTGTCCCGGAGAGAGTTGATGGAACCTGCGGCGGAAGAGGACCTTCGTGCTGCGGTCGAGGAAGACCAGGTAGAAGGCGAAGCCGAGGGCGCAGACGGCGGCGATCTGGCGCGCTGCCATCAGGCTGAATTCGAAGTAGGGAAAAATGTCCAGCTGGTCGGTGATGGCGTACACCATGAAGAAGGACACCGTGAAGTACAGCGCCTTCACCTGCCAGTCATCGCGGATCCCGGTCACGGCGAACAGCGGTATCAGCCAGACCACGTACCAGGACTGGATCATGGGTGACAGCACCACGATCGCCGCGAACGCGAAGGCAAGGCGACGAACGAGCCGGCTGTGGTCTCCCCGGAAGATCTGGAGCGCGATGATCACCAGGGAGCCCAGGCGGGCCAGTGTGTGGACCACACTGGCGAAGCCCCACCCGTCCAGCCCGACGGCGTTGCCGAGTGTCGCCACGATCAACCCGAGGAAGCCGACGGGTGCGTACCAGATCCACACGCTGCCGGGAGTACTGAGGGCGCCCACCCAGCCGAAGCCGAAGCCGTTGATCAGGCCCATGATCCAGAGCAGGCCGAGCGACAGGCCCGCCGTGACGGCCCAGTAGCCGAATTTCCGCGGCCATGAGGCGCCCCTGCCCGCCCACATCAGCCCCACGAACGGCAGGAAGATCAGGGTGATCGGCTTGATGCCCACGGACGCCGTGATGAGGATGATGCCCCAGATGGGACGGCGGGTCGCGGCGAGGTAGAGCCCGGCGAGGGCGAGCCCGATCATGAGGGAGTCATTGTGGATGGAAGCAACGAAATTGATCAGGAACAGCGGGTTGGCGGCCGTCAGCCACAGGGCCCGGTTGGCGTTGATACCGTGGAGGTCGGCGAGTCTGGGAATGAAGTAGACGCACAGTCCGACCCCGGCGACGGCGACCATCCGGAACAGGGCGATCGAGAAATCGGGTTGGCCTCCCGTAATGCGCACCACCGCCTCCTCGATCCACAGGAAGACCGGGCCGTAGGGGGTGGGGCTCTGCGCCCACAGGTCGTCAGCACCGATCTGTAGATAATTCGAGATCTGCGAATAACCGTCGCGGTACGGATTCAGCCCGGCGATCATGACCTGGCCCTGGGCGATGTAGGCGAAGACGTCACGGCTGAACAGTGGGAGCGCCACGCACATCGGTGCCGCCCAGGCCAGGACGGCTTTCAATACGAAGGGCCGGGTCTCGGGTCCCCAACCGGAGAGTCGCTGCCCGAGGCGGAGCCACGAGCGCACGAGCAGCATGCCGCCGACCGCGAGGACGAGCACGGAGAAGACCGCCCCTTCCGGCTCGAAGCGAAGCCACATGATCATCGGGTTGCGGCGTAGCTCGGTCGACGCGAGCGACAGCCAGCCCACCCCCATGGAACCGAGCCACATCAGCATCGAGCCGACGAACCCCTGGATGATCGCGATGTTGGGGCGTTCAAGGCGCGACGCCGAGGGCTCAGTCACAGGGACTTGGGCGGTCATCTCGGTGCGTCCGATCCTTGTACGGCGGGAGGGTGCTCCGGCGGCTGCCGTACCTGAGTCAACGAGTGCGCCGGGCTTCGACGATATTAGCAGTTCGGACCCGTCCCATCCTGGGAAGTGGAAGCCCATCCTTGCTCCTGGAACGCTATCCGGGGCCCTGCCGGACCGTGCGCGGTACATTTGTCGGGTGCCGATATCAAATGAACCAATTGTGTGGATCGACTGCGAAATGACGGGGCTCGATCTGGAGAAGGACGGCCTCATCGAAGTAGCCGTCCTCGTCACCGACTCCGAGCTGAACGTGCTGGGGAATGGAGTGGACGTCGTCATCGCTCCCGAACCGGCGGCCCTGGAGCAGATGGGGGACTTCGTGCGGCAGATGCACACCGACTCGGGACTACTCGAGGAACTACCGCAGGGCATCGGAATGCAGGACGCCGAGGCCCGGGTCCTCGAGTACATCAAGGAGTGGGTCCCCGAGCCGCGCAAAGCGCAACTCGCCGGGAACTCGGTAGGCACTGACAGGAACTTCCTGGCGAGGGACATGCCCGCTGTCGTCGATCACCTTCACTACCGCGTCATCGATGTGTCGACCATCAAGGAACTCGCCCGTCGCTGGTACACCCGAGCCTATTTCCAGAGTCCGGCGAAAAGCGGCGGCCACCGCGCACTCGGCGATATCAAGGACTCGATCCGGGAGCTCCGTTACTACCGCCAGGCGGTTTTCGTGCCCAGCCCGGGGCCCGACTCCCCCACGAGCAAGGCGATCGCCCAGTCGCTCGACCAGTAACGGGAGGCCGGTCGAGGCGGAGCCTCCGGCTACGACGGAACCCGGATGGAAAAAGCCCCGCGAAAAGTGTGTAAACTTGTTTCCGCTGCCTTTCGCAGCCTGCCCGGGTGGACGATCGCTGAGTGAATCGGCTGAGTTCCAAGGGGTCGGCGCGGATTGCATGGTGGGTATAGCTCAGTTGGCAGAGCGCCTGGTTGTGGTCCAGGAGGTCGCGGGTTCAAGCCCCGTTACTCACCCGTAGAGTTCGGTTGTTCCGACAATCGAGAGAAAGCCGCCCTGGAGATACTCCGGGGCGGCTTTACGTTTGACCGCCATTCCCAGAGGAATCGGGTTCCGGCCCGTCCGGTACGCCGAAGCGAGTGTTGGAGAGGACTGTCCGCATGGAACGCACGGTATTCGAAGAGGATCACGAGCTCTTCCGCGATGTTGCCCGGGAGTTCAACGCCCGCGAAGTGGCGCCGCACTACGCGAAGTGGGACCAGGAACACATCATGCCCCGCCGGTTGTGGCAGGCGGCGGGTGAGCAGGGCCTGCTGGGAATGGCGGTTCCCGAGGAGTTCGGGGGCGCCGGTATGGCGGATTACCGCTTCCGCGCAGTGCTCGACGAGGAATTCGCGAAAAGCAACCACCTCGCCGTCGGGCTTGCTTTCCATCTGCACGACGACCTCGTCCTGCCCCATCTGTTGGCCCACGGCTCGGAGGACCTGTTGCAGCGCTGGCTGCCCGGCATGGTTTCCGGGGAAACGGTCACCTCGTGTGCCTGGACCGAACCGGGCGCCGGCAGCGATTTGCGCGGAATCCGCACCAAGGCAGTGCGCGACGGCGACGACTGGCTCCTCAGTGGGCAGAAGGTCTTCATCGGGAACGGCATCAGCGGAGATGCCTCACTGGTCCTGGCGAGGACCGACGGTAGTGCAGGCCGGGGTTCAAGCGACGCATTCTCCCTGTTCATGGTCGAAAAGACCGAGGGCTACACGACGGGCCGCCAGCTCGACAAGATGGGGCTGAAGGCCTCGGACACCTCCGAGCTGTTCTTCGACAACGTCCGCGTGCCGGGAAACAACCTCGTCGGGGAGGAAGGCCAGGGCCTGCGATACAGCCTCGAGCAGCTTCCGCAGGCACGCCTCGGGATCGCCGTGGCGTCGTCGGCTGTCGCCCGGGCTGTCTATGAGCAGACGGTCGCCTATACCAGGGACCGCAACGCCTTCGGTGAACGCGTCATCGACTTCCAGAACACGCGCTTCGCCCTCGCCGACATCCTCACCGAGGTGGAGGTGACCGAGACCTACGTCGACGCCGCCATGCTCGCCTTCAACGACGGCAAGCTCGACGGCGTGTCAGCCGCCCGCGCGAAGCTGTGGGCGAGCGAGCGGGTGAAGTCGATCACCGACCGTTGCCTCCAGCTGCACGGCGGCTACGGGTACATCCTCGAATATCCCGTCTCACAGGCCTTCCTCGCGGCCCGGCTGCTCACCATCTTCGGCGGCACCAGCGAGATCATGCGCGAAAGCGTCGGCCGCTCCATTGCGGGCTGACCACAGAACCAAGGAAGGACCCATGACTGTCCACCCCATCACCATCACCGGCGAAGCGGTTCTTCACCGGCGTGCGCTGCCCGTGGAGCACTTCGACGACGAACTCCGGATCCTCATCGCCGACATGTTCGAGACCATGGACGTCGCCAACGGGGTGGGCCTTGCCGCTCCGCAGATCGGTGTGGGTTCGAGGATCTTCGTCTATTCGATGGCGAACGACGACGGCGTGCCGCCGCGCGGAGTCCTGGTGAACCCCACCCTGGTGACGTCCAAGGTTCCAGGGTCGGCTCCGGACCCTGAGGAGGAGGCCGAGGGGTGCCTTTCAGTACCCGGCGAGGCCTTTCCCCTCAAGCGTGCCGAATGGGCGAAGATCTCGGGCTTCGACGGCGACGGCAGTCCTGTGGCTTTCGAGGCCACCGGCTGGTTCGCCCGGTGCCTGCAGCACGAGTACGACCATCTCGACGGCCTGCTGTACGTGGACCGGCTCAACGGCCGCTACGCGCGCAAGGCGCGCAAGGCTATCGCTGCGGAGGGGTGGGGTGTTCCGGGGCGAACGTGGCTGCCCGGTGTCGATCCGGACCCGTTCGGTCACTGACCGGCATCTCAGCGCGGAGGAATGGAGGCGGCTCGCTCGTCCCGAACGGGATCCGGCCCCTGATCCAGATCCTCGAGCCGCTGCACCTTCCGGAGCGGGCCGAGCATGGCCACCACCGGGGCAGCGAGGGCTATTCCGATGCCGATGAGCATCGCTGTCCGCACGCCGAATGCCTCCGCAAGCACCCCTGCTGCCACTGCCGCGATGGCCAGCATGCCCCAGCTCACGGTCCGCGAAGCCGCGCCGAGACGCCCCATCATCCCGGGAGGGCATACGCGCTGCCGGAAACTGATGCCGATCACGATGTTCCAGGCGACACTCGCGCCCATGATGAACATCCCGGCGAGTCCGGGAAGCATGCCCCAGCCCGGCGTCATCACCAGAAGCGACGCATAACCGAGTACCCCGGGGACCATGGACCAGCGCCAGAGCGGCCCGGAGCCGAACCGTTTTCCCAACGCCGTGACTGTCACCCCGCCGACGGTTCCGCCGATCGACGCTGCCGCAAGCAACAGGCCCAGCCATACCTGCGACTCGTTGAGGGTTCGCAGCACCAGCAGCACGATGAGCGAGGCTGCGATATTGCCGCCCAGATTCCACAGGGCTGCGTTATAGAGGATGGCTCGTAGGGGGGCGGTGCTGAAGGTGTACCGCATGCCGTCCGCCATCTCCCGGAAGATGCGGTGCTCGGTCTTGTCGGGAACGATCTCGGCGACGTCCAGGCGCCGCACGGCCACCAGTGAGACGACAGAGGTCCCCACCTCGATCAGGAGCGAGTTGGACGCCCCCGCCGAACTCGTGAGCCAGCCGGCCATCGAACGGCCCGCCGCGTCGGCAGCGGCTCCGGATCCTGTGATCAGCCCGTTGCCCTCCATCAGCTCGTCCTTGGTGACGGCCTGCTGAACCATGGCCTGATCGGCGAGGGTGAAGAAGACGGAGGTCACTCCGGCAAGAAAGGCAACGATGAACAACAGGGCAACGCTGAGGCTGCCCGACCAGTAGGCGAGCGGAAGACTCGCGAGGGCCGCAATACGGACGATCAAGGACCATACCATGACCGGACGGCGCGGCAGCCTGTCCACCCACACCCCGATGACAAGACCGAAGAGGAGCCACGGGAGGAACGTCATTCCGGCGAGCGCCGCAACCTCGAAATCGCTCGCGTGCAATTCCACCGCCGCGATCACCGGGAGAGCAACGGATGCCACGGCGTTACCGAAAATCCCTGCGGTGCTGGAGATGAAGAGCGCCCGGAAGTTCCGGTTGCGCACCAGAAGGTGAGGCTTGTCACTGGTGCTCGCGGTCATTGGATCAGGGTAGCGGAGCAAGTGCAGCGCGTTTGTTCACCACGGCCGTTTCGCCGGGAAAACCTCCACAGGGGTTGACTGTTATCCTGGGCAACCGGATAATTCCTCCGAAGGATTTACAGGAGTGCCGGGTGTCGATCACCCCGCAGGAGCAGCATAGACGTGAAGCGGTGCGCCTTCGCTGAAGGTCACCACATAGGTCTGCCCCTCGATGAGCACCTCGCATCGCTGCACGCCGTCCACTCGGCAATCCTCGCCCGGCTCCACTGGTGCCGGATCCCACGGAGTCCAATCGCCGGGAGCGACCGGGGGCACCGGCTCGGAGAACCCCCGCGATTCGGGGGGAAGGCAGGTATAGGGGTCTGCCGGGTCGGTCCACCAGTTACCCAGCTCGGTCACGGGACACGGAGGATAGGCCGGGCTGGGCAGCAGCTCCGGAGGAAGGTCGCCGCCCATTCCGCTGCCGACCTCTTCGACGGGAAGAGATTCCGCTGATTCCGGCTGTGATTCCAGCCCTGTTCCGGGCGCATCCTCGGAAATGACGGGGACGGCAGCCGGAGAAAGGACATGATCGGCGCCCGGTACACCCGGTACTTGTTCCACCAGCGAGGAGGAAGGTTCCCCTGCGGAATCCCTTCCGTCCGAGGCCGCTTCGCCCGTTCCGGGCAGGAACGCGATCAAGAGCGCGCCCCCGATCGCCAACACTGGACCACTGTGTACTTTTTTCACTTTTGCCACCCCAGATGACTAGTTTTCGTTGTTACCGAAAACTACGTGGGACTTCGCGCCAGGGACACAGTAGCGGTTACCTGCTTTTAGGGTTGACTACTTGGAAAGGGATGGGTCGACCGATACGCCGGGTTCTGTCATCCCGCACCGTTACCGGCCCGGGAGTGGCGGCCATCCATCTACGAGCGCCGTTGCCGACGCCCTCCAGCGGCCTACCCGTGCACTCGGGCGGGCAGCCCTCAAGCGCGCACTGTCTGGCCTTGCTCCGGGTGGGGTTTACCTAGCCGCACCGGTCACCCGGCACGCTGGTGGTCTCTTACACCACCGTTTCACCCTTACTCCCCTGCCGGTTGACGGCGGGAAGCGGTCTATTCTCTGTGGCACTGGCCTGCGGGTCACCCCGAGTGGGCGTTACCCACCACCCTGCCCTGCGGAGCCCGGACGTTCCTCGGTGGTTCTCATGCCTTACGGCACTCCTCCAACGCGGCCGCCTGATCGACCCATCCAGCTCCGATTATACGGCGTATGGCGTGCACGACGTGCCGGCCGGCCTGTGCGGGCCCGGCACCCTACCTTCGGTAAAGTTGATCCGGTGCTGATCCTGCTGCCCCCCTCCGAAGGAAAATCCGCGGTATCCAAAGGGCACCCGGTCTCACTGGCCGAACTTCATTTCCCGGAGCTCAACAAGGCCCGGTCGGAAGTACTGACGGCCCTCCGGCAGGCGAGCGGGCATCCCGATGCCCACCGGATCCTCGGAGTCGGCGCCTCGCTCGTCGACGACGTCCAGCGGAACCTCCTGCTCGACGTCGAGCCTTCGGGCCCGGCCCACGACGTGTATTCAGGGGTTCTGTATGATGCGCTCGACT
The DNA here is from genome assembly GCF_015751955.1 of Arthrobacter sp. CAN_A214. Lineage (NCBI taxonomy): Bacteria > Bacillati > Actinomycetota > Actinomycetes > Micrococcales > Micrococcaceae > Arthrobacter > Arthrobacter sp. CAN_A214. The sequence goes on along the minus strand of NZ_JADOUU010000002.1, from coordinate 174,003 downwards.
ACCGCCACCTGACCGCGCTCCAGAAAAGGAAGGCACGGGAACACATAGTCATCATCTCGGCACTCTGGGGCGCGCTTCGCTTCGGTGATCCGATCCCTGCGTACCGGTTGTCGATGTCGGTGGACCTCCCTGGTACCGGCAGGCTTTCCTCATTCTGGAAAAGGGTCCTGGACGAGCCCCTGCGGACACACGCTGGTTCATCCCTCGTGGTCGACTGCAGATCAAGCACCTACGCGGCCGCCTGGTCACCCCCGGTGGAGAACAGCGTCGCAGTGAATGTCTATCAGGCGCGCAACGGAAAGTGGACCGTCGTCTCCCACTTCGCGAAACACACACGCGGCGAACTGGCTCGCCACCTGATCACCAGGCGCGGGAAGATCCCGGAGTCGCCAGCGCAGCTGCTCAGGGCCGCACAGGAACGGTGGACCGCGGAACTGGCGCCTGGAAGCGGGAAACGGGGCTCCCAGCTGAATCTCCTGCTCCCTCCGACCGTCTAGCCGGGCGCGTCGGCCACTAGTTCCACTTCGAAGCCTTCGTCGTTTTCGAGGTAGGCGGCATAGTGCCCAGGGCCCCCGGCGAAAGGGTGCCGATCCGCGAACAGAAGCGTCCAGCCGTGACTTGTGGCGCGCCGCGCCAGCAGGTCCACCTCGCTGCGGGTTCCGGCGGCAAAGGCCAGGTGGTTGACTCCGGGACGACGCCGGTGGTGGCCTTCGGGAGCCACGTCCGGTCCGGATTCGAGCACCACGTAGAAGCCCTCTCCCCCGTAGCTGACGCCGTCCTTCCAGTTTTCCCGTGCGGGGAAACCGAGGCGCTCGAGCAGCCAGCCGACGCTCCGGACTCCCTTGTCGAGATCTGCGACCCAGATTTCGATGTGGTGCAGCCGTCCGGAAAGCTTCGGTCTCGCAGGCGCTGCGCCGGGCACGGCTGCGCCGGCAGGAGAACTCCCGGAACCTCCTCCCGACGAAACGGCCTTTCGGGGAACCCAATCGACGCCCGCCATGCCGGCGTCCATTGCCTCGTTGGAAAGCCGGTCGGCGTCCTTGTTGCGCTCGCGCGGGATCCACTCGTAGGTGACGTTCCGCGGGTCCACCACCTTGCGCGCCTTACCGGCGAGAACGCGCATGTCGGCGTGCTTGATCTGCCATCGGCCCGACATCTGCTCGACCACGAGCTTCGAGTCCATCTTCACGTGGATCCGTGCTCCGGGGTCGATCTCCTGCGCAAGTTCCAGTCCTGCCACCAGGCCCGAGTACTCGGCCACATTGTTCGACGCCTTACCGATGTAGGCCGCCTTCTCCACGAGGATGGCGCCGGTCGCAGGATCGCGTACCAGCGCGCCATAGCCCGCATGGCCCGGATTTCCACGGGAACCGCCGTCGGCCTCCACGATCAGCTGCCCGCCACGAACAGGATGCTGCGCATCATCCCGGGCATGGGGGTTGAACAGCTCGGCGTCGGCTGCCACTGAAATCAGTTCCCCCACTCCGACGAGCGGACAAGGATGCAGCCCGAATCGGGACACATCACTATGTCATCCGGTGCGGCGCGGAGGATCTCCGCGAGGTCGCCCGGGCTGAGCTGCATTCCGGACCCCTCCGAGGTGCCATGGAACAGACGCGCAGCACCCACCCCCCGTTTGGCGAGCGTTTTCTCGTAGATCGCGAGTAGCGGGGCATCGATGGTCGCCGCCAACTCGTTCCGCTCGGCCTGGACGGTTGAGCGCTGGCCGGCAATCTGCACCAGGTCCGCGTCCCGGGCCTCCTCGAGCTCTTTCAACTCACGCCGCACCGAATCGGTGCGCTCCTGCACGGCCACCTGCGCGGCTCGTGCCGCCTCGGCGCGTTCCATGATGTCCAGTTCCACGTCCTCCAGATCGGACCGGCGCCGTGTCAGCGAGGCCACCTCGCTCTGGAGGGCAGTGAGGTCCTTCGAGGTTCCCTGTCCGCTGTTCAGGCGTTTTTCATCGCGTTCGATCCGGCCCACCACTGCCTGGACGTCGTCTTCCGCACGGGTGAGCTCGCGCTCGAGGTCCGCCAGCTCCGTACTTGCCCGGACGAGCTCACCGTCCACGGTGGCCACCCTTCCACCGAGCACGGCAAGCTCGGAGTTGTTCTGCACCACCGCGGCCTGCCTCTGGAGCTGGTTCAGCCGTGAATCGAGCGCCTGCAGATCGAGCAGTCGCAATTGTTCCTCTGGTGCAGCCTTGGCCACGGGATACCTCCGCGTTGGGGACGAATGACGTTCCCTCCAGCCTATGGCACGGCGGGAATGAGCACGGCGGGAGCCGGTTCAGTGGCCGGGGGTGAGGACGAAGTCCCAGGGGTCGGTATTGATGCCGCTGACCCGGATGTCGGCGTCGAACCCCTGGTCGGCCAGCATGTTGCCCAGCGCTGCCGACGCCGGCGTCAGCCACAACCACTCGCTGCCGAAGTGGGAGACATCGATCAGGTAGGGCCTTCCGTTGCCCGCCGCCTCCCGGACCTCAGAGGCCGGATGGTGGCGCAGGTCGGCGGTGACATAGACGTCCGCCTGGCTCGCCCGGACCTCCGGGAACAGCGAGTCTCCCGCGCCTCCGCATACTGCGACCCGCCGGATCAGCCCGTCCTTGTCACCGGCTACCCGTACTCCCCCGGCCACCGCCGGCAACAGGGAGAACACCACGCCGGCGAAGTCACCGAGGGTCGTCGCATCGGGAAGGTTCCCCACGCGGCCGATACCCTCCTCGGGCAATCCGTCGCGGGCCTTCACCAGGGGCTGCACGTCCTGGAGGCCCAGGGCGTCCGCAAGGACATCGGATACGCCTCCGACGGCGCTGTCACCGTTGGTGTGGACGGTGACCAGGGCACACCCGCTTTCGATCAGGCGGTGCACGATCTCTCCCTTGAACCCGGACGCCGCCACCGAATGGACCGGCTTCAGGAGGAGCGGGTGGTGCGAGATGATCAGCTGCGCCCCCCAGTCGAGTGCTTCGTCAAGAACTGCAGCAGTGGGATCGACGGTGAAGAGGATACGTTCGACGCCGGCGCCGGCCCTGCCCGCCACCAGCCCCACGGCGTCCCAGTTCTCCGCGAGCGATTCGGGCCACAATTCCTCGATCGCGCCGAGGACGTCCCTCACCGTCGGAACCGTGTCCGCGCCACCGCCGCCGGTGCTCTGCTGGTCAGTTTCCATGGCTCCAGTTCTACCACTCCAACCGGTCCGGGAATCTTCCGGCGTCCGCGCGCATTGTAAAGAGCATGAAGACTCTTGTACTTGGCGGTGGCTGTTTCTGGTGCCTCGACGCCCTCTACCAGCAGACCCGCGGCGTCACCGAGGTGATCTCCGGTTACACCGGTGGCCACACCCGGCACCCCGATTACGACTCGGTGTGTTCGGGCATGACGGGCCACGCGGAGGTCGTCGCAGTGACTTTCGACGAGTCGGTCATTCCCGAGGACGTCGTCCTCGATATGTTCTTCGTCTCGCACGACCCCACCACGCTCAATCGGCAGGGCTATGACGTCGGTACCCAGTACCGGTCCGTTCTGTACTACCAGGACGCTGAGCAGCAGGCCCTCTTCGAGGAGGCGGTGAAGCGCAACCAGGAGAACTGGTCCAACCCGATCGTCACCGAGATCAGCCGCCTGCCCGAGTTCCATGTGGCCGAGGAATACCACCAGGACTTCTACGGCAAGCAGCCGGAGCAGGGCTACTGCCAGGTGATCATCAATCCCAAGCTGGCCAAGGCACGGAAATATTACTCCGAGTGGCTCGCCGCGTAGTTCTCCGGGACTGCTGCAATTAGGATCAGTCCCGGCTCCGCCGGGGAGCTCCGCTGACCCACCCTCGACCAGGCAGGCTTTCATGGCAAAGATTTACGACGACGTCACCCAGTTGGTGGGGCGCACGCCCCTCGTGCGATTGAACCGACTGACCGAGGGCCTCGATGCCCAGGTTGCCGTCAAGCTCGAGTTCTACAATCCCGCGAACAGCGTCAAGGACAGGATCGGCGTCGCCATCATCGACGCCGCCGAGAAGGCCGGAGCGTTGAAGCCCGGTGGAACGATTGTGGAGGGAACCTCCGGGAACACCGGCATCGCACTGGCCATGGTGGGAGCGGCACGGGGTTATCGTGTCATCCTGACCATGCCCGAGACGATGTCCACCGAACGCCGCGTGATGCTGCGGGCCTACGGTGCCGAGATCGTGCTCACGCCCGGATCCGAGGGCATGCGGGGCGCGGTGGACCGGGCGAAGGACATTGTGGGGAGCACCGAGAACGCCATCTGGGCGCAGCAGTTCGCCAACGTGGCCAATCCCGAGATCCACCGGACGACCACCGCCGAGGAAGTCTGGGACGACACCGACGGTAAGGTCGACATCTTCGTGGCCGGCGTCGGTACCGGCGGCACGATCACCGGCGTCGGGCAAGTCCTGAAAAAGCGGAAGCCCGGTGTGCAGATTGTCGCCGTCGAACCTGCGGATTCGCCGATCCTCAACGGCGGCGCGCCCGGGCCCCACAAGATCCAGGGCCTCGGCGCCAACTTCGTTCCTGAGAACCTGGACCGGAACGCCTACGACGAGGTGCTTGATGCCACAGTGGAGGATTCGGTGCGGGTTGCCCGGGACCTCGGGACGCGTGAGGGGATCCTTGGGGGGATTTCATCGGGAGCGATCGTCTGGGCCGCTCTCGAGCTCGCGAAACGGCCCGAGAACGCGGGTAAACTCATCGTGGCCGTTGTTTGCGACTTCGGTGAGCGCTACATTTCGACCGTCCTTTTCGACGACATCCGCAACTAGTTCCACCCCATCAGAAAGTAGTCGGTGAGTTTTCTAGCGAGACTGCGCGAGGATCTTGAGACGGCGCGCACCCATGACCCAGCAGCACGAGGACCCTTCGAGAACACGGTGGTGTACTCGGGGCTCCATGCGATCTGGGCCCACCGGCTCACCTCCCGAATGTGGCGGAAACCGGGCCTGCGTTTCCCCGCCCGAGTTCTCGCGCAACTCGCCCGGACGCTGACCGGGATCGAGATCCATCCTGCCGCGACCATCGGCCGGCGTTTTTTCATCGATCACGGGATGGGCGTCGTGATCGGGGGAACCTCAGAGATCGGCGACGACGTCATGCTGTACCAGGGTGTGACGCTCGGCGGCCGCTCGCTCGAGAAGATCAAACGGCACCCCACGATCGGCGACCGGGTCACCATCGGTGCAGGTGCCAAGGTTCTCGGTCCCATCACCATCGGAGCCGGGAGCGCGGTGGGCGCCAACGCCGTCGTCGTGAAGGACACGCCCCCCGACTCCATCGTGACGGGCATCCCCGCAACCTTCCGGCACCGCGACTCGGCACGGGAGACCCAGCCCGCCGTGGATCCGGCGGAATACGTGGATCCGGCAATCTACATCTAGCTGCATCTGGGCGCGAGAACACGAAAAGCCCCGGACCTGGTCCGGGGCTTTTTCTGTGCCTAGTGGGTGTCGACTGCCTCGATCTCGGTCTTGTCCTCACCCCAGAGGGTGTGGAAGGTACCGTCGGTGTCGACGCGCTGGTAGGTGTGGGCACCGAAGAGGTCGCGCAGTCCCTGGGTCAGGGCCGCCGGCAGGCGTGGACGGCGCAGGCCGTCGTAGTAGGCCAGGGACGCGGAGAACACCGGCACGGGAATGCCGAGTCTGACGGCGGTCGCCACGACCCGGCGCCAGGCCGGCACGGCTCCGGCGATCGATTCCGCGAACGCGGGGGCCAGCAGCAGGTTCGCCGGGCGCGTATCGGCTTCAGCGTAGGCCTTCATGATGTCATCGAGCAGTTCGGCGCGGATGATGCACCCGGCACGCCACAGCGAGGCGATCTCATCGAGCTTGAGCTCCCACCCGTATTCCTTCGCCGCGGCCGTGAGCATATCGATGCCCTGGGCGTAGCTGACCAGCTTCGAGGCATAGAGGGCCAGACGCACATCCTCTACGAAGGAATCCGGCACCTCGACGGTCTCTTCATGGCCGGCCAGGATGCCCTGAGCCAGGATCCGCTGTTCCTTCTGGGAGGACAACCCGCGGGCGAACACGGACTCTGCGATGCCCGAGGTGGGGCTGCCCAGTTCCAGGGCCGAGACCACCGTCCAGCGCCCGGTGCCTTTCTGCCCGGCGGCATCCACCACCACGTCCACGAACGGCTTGCCGGTGCGCGCATCGGTGTGGGCCAGGACCTCGGCGGTGATCTCGATCAGGAAGGAGGAAAGGGTGCCGGTGTTCCAGTCGGTGAAGATCTTGGCCTGCTCGGCCGGTTCGATACCGGCCGCCGAGCGCAGCAGGTCATAGGCCTCCCCGATGACCTGCATGTCCGCGTACTCGATACCGTTGTGCACCATTTTCACGAAATGGCCGGCACCGTCGGTCCCGATCCAGGTGCAGCACGGCGTTCCGTCGTATTTCGCCGAGATCTTCTCCAGCATCGGGCCCAGTGACGCGTAGGACTCCTTGGAGCCGCCGGGCATGATCGAGGGCCCCAGCAGGGCACCTTCCTCACCTCCGGAAACCCCCACGCCGACGAAGTGCAGGTCTCTGGCCGTCAGGACTGCTTCCCGGCGGCGGGTGTCCTCGTAGTGGGAGTTCCCGGCATCGATGATGATGTCGCCGGCCTCCAGCAGCGGGGTGAGCTGATCGATCACCGAATCCACCGGGGCACCGGCCTTGACCATGATCAGCACCCGGCGGGGCTTCTCGAGGGAGTCCACCAACTCCTGCAGTGTTTCCGTGCGGATGAAATCCCCCTCCGTGCCGTGTTTGTCCAGCAGCGCGTCGGTCTTTTCCACCGACCGGTTGTGCAGGGCCACCGTGTACCCGTTCCGGGCCAGATTCCGTGCCAGATTCGCTCCCATGACCGCAAGACCCGTCACACCGATTTGTGCACTCAAGAAGTATCTCCATTCCTCATCAAGGCCGCCCAGGGGCGCCGTGGCTGGACCGGAACGCCGTGCGTGCCGTTCGGTTTGTTCCCTTCACACTATTACCGCGGGCACGCCGACGACCATACAGGCCCCTTCCGATGGGTAATATTTCGGCTCGTTCGCCCGGCTTCTCCGGAATGTCCGGGGCACGGCCTAACCTCCACTGCATGAGTACCGGTTGGCATGGCATTCCCCCCAGCGCAGACCGGTTCGTCGCGCCCGAGGGACTGCCGGAGCCCGCAGCCAGCCAGGTGACCGAACCACCGAAGGCCCTGCCGGTCTGGGCGGAGCTCGTCTATTCCGACGGCGCTGTTGCCACAGTGAAGGGCTTCGCGATGGCGTGGACCAGGTCGGCGGTGCTGCTGCAATGGGTCGAGTATTCACGCGCCAGGGAAACCTGGGTGCGAGCATCGGTGTGCCGAAGAAGGGTTCTGGAGAGCAGAAACACACCCGCTGCGTAGGCATGGGGGCATTATTCGTCGTCGGATGGCACCGGACATGAAAGAATGGTATGGATGTCTGACGTTATCCTCTCCCCCACGCCCGGTTCCAGCCGCCCACAGGTGCGCCCCGAAGTCGAAGGAGCGGAGCCGGTGGTCACAAGCGACGGCCGCCCCCTGCTCCAGTTCAAATCACCGCGGGTCAAGCAGCCGCCGGTGCACCTTGCCGACCTGACGCTCGCCGAGCGGCAGGAGCGGTTGAAGGAACTGGGCCACCCTGCGTTTCGGGCGAAGCAGCTGTCCACCCACTACTTCAGCCACTACACCACGGATCCCGACGCGATGAGCGACCTTCCGAAGGCCGGCCGCGAAGAGCTCGTAGCGGCGATGTTTCCTCCATTGCTGACCGAGATCAAGCGATTGAAGACCGACAACGGCGACACCATCAAATTCCTGTGGCGGCTTTTCGACGGTGCCCTCGTCGAGTCGGTCCTCATGCGGTACCCCGGCCGCATCACGTTGTGCGTCTCCTCACAGTGCGGCTGCGGGATGAACTGCCCATTCTGCGCCACGGGCCAGGCGGGCCTTACACGCAACATGTCCACGGCGGAGATCGTGGACCAGGTGGTCGCGGCCAACCGCGTGTTGGCCGAGGGTGACCTCGGCGGGATGCGGACCGACGGCGGCCACGATGCCGACCGCGTCACGAACATCGTGTTCATGGGCATGGGCGAGCCGCTTGCGAACTACAAGCGCGTCATGGCGGCCGTGCACCGGTTCGTCGACGACTCCCCGGAAGGCCTTGGCATGTCGGCCCGCCACATCACGGTCTCGACCGTGGGCCTGGTGCCCGCCATCAACAAGCTGGCCGCTGAAGAGGTTCCTGTGACCTTCGCGCTGTCGCTCCATGCGCCCGACGACGAACTCCGCGACGAACTGATTCCGGTCAACACCCAGTGGAAGGTCGATGAGGCCCTCGACGCCGCCTACAACTACTACCGCACCACCGGCCGACGCGTGAGCATCGAGTACGCACTCATCAAGGACATGAACGACCACGCGTGGCGCGCCGACCTCCTGGCGAAAAAACTCAACAAGCGGGGACGCGGCTGGGTGCACGTCAATCCGATTCCGCTGAACCCGACACCGGGGTCCATCTGGACTGCGTCGGAGAAGCACGTGGCAGCCGAGTTCATTCAACGGCTGAGGGACGCCGGCATTCCGACGACGCTGCGCGACACCCGCGGCAAGGAAATCGACGGCGCCTGCGGTCAACTCGCCGCCGAGGTGTAGGCGATCCCGGCATTCGTCGAGTGGTGCTCGTGATGCTCCCGGGTAATGTGGCGGGGTGACCCTCGAAACCGCTACTGCAGCACGGAAACGAAGCACCGGCGTCGAGGACGGGCGGGCCTCCATCCGGGCAATCGCCATCCTGCTCGGGATCCTTCAACTTCTGATAGGCGGGCTGTGGTCGGGGACGCCGTCCTACTGGGCAGATGAGGCCGCGACCCTGAGCGCCGCCGGACGAGCGTTTCCTGAGATGCTGAGACTGCTGTCAGGGACTGATGCGGTGCACGGTGCCTACTACGGGATACAGGGCGTTTGGTTGTCGCTGGTGGGCACTGGCGCTTTCCCTGCCCGCCTGACTTCGGTGGCGGCAGTAGCGATGACCGTGTCCGGGGTCGTGCTGCTGGGTGCTCGCCTTGCAGGTAGGCGGGCCGGCGCATACGCGGGTGTCGCCGCCCTCTTCCTGCCGGGTCTGGCATGGACCGGTCTCGAGCTCAGGTCGTACTCATTTTCCGCGATGCTTGCGGTGGCCACTCTCCTGATGCTCGAGGCGGCCCTTCGACGCGGCGGTACAGCCCGCTGGGTGGGGTACGCCATGGCGCTGACGATGTCGGTGTGGGTGTTCGTGTTTGCAGTACTCCTCGTCCTCCCCGCTGCAGCGCTGGCGCGATCCCGAAAGGCGGGTGCGGCGTGGTGGTGGTCCACAGGGGCCGCAGCCGTCGCATCCCTACCCATCGTGGCAGTGACTTCACAGCAGACCTCGCAAGTGACGTGGATCGGGAACGATCCCCGGCAACTGATGGAAAGCATGTTCGTCGGACAGTATTTCTTCGGTCAACGATCGAATGGGGCCTCCGAGAGCTGGTTCGCGCACGCTGCTGTAGCGCTGGCCCTCCTGACGCTCGCGGTGCTTTGCTGGTTCATCCACAGGGCGATACAGGACCGCCGTTCCGAGCAGGTACTGCTCGTCGCCGCCTGGGTCGCAGCCCCTACGCTGATCCTGGTGGGGGTGACACTGCTGGGCAAACCGCTGTACGTGGAACGGTACCTGACGTTCACAGCGCCGGGCTTGTGCCTGTGGGTCGGTTTGGCGTTGGCCGCCATGCCGAAGCGCGCAGGTCTCGCTGCGTTGACCGCTTTCTGCCTTCTCGCGACACCGGTACTCGTGCTGCAGAAGACTCAGGACGCGAAACGTGACAACTATGAGGCGATCGCACGTTTCGTCGACTTCGAGAAGGAACCGGGTGCGGCGGTCATCCACGCCACGATCCAATCCAAGGGCGTGGGTATCGCCTACCCGGATCAGTTCGCGGGCCTTGAGGATGTAGCCCAGGCAGAGGGACCCGTGGAAAGCGCGGAGTTCTGGGGCCGGAATATGCCACCGGACGTTCTCCCGGTGGACGAGCTGGCGGGCCGCCAGGTGTTCGTTCTGACACAGACCCTGTACCCGCACGATCACCCCTTGATGGCCGACCCGTACCGCTTGTTGAAGGCCGACCCGTACGCAGCGCAACTCCTGGATGCCGGGTGCCGACTGGACGGCGAACCGTTCGTGAACACCTACATCGTCTACGTGTTGGACTGCTAGGAGTAGCGCACGCCTCCCGGAACAGCAAAAACCCCGCCGTTCCGGACTGGAAATCTGGAAAGGCGGGGTTCTTCCGTGTGGGTCCTACCGGGATCGAAGCGATGACATCCACGGTGTAAACGTGGCGCTCTACCAGCTGAGCTAAAGACCCGCGGTGATGCCTGACGCTGCCGGTATACCCGACCAGCGGATCATCACGAGGATCGACTATACCTGACCCCTAACCTTTTTCGCCAATTCCTCCTGCCCTGTGCGGCCGTGCGGGGTTCCAGAAATACACTACTCAGGTAGTGTTACTGGTGTGACTTATGTTATAGCCGAGTCTAGGGCGACCCGCGAGGCGCCTGTTGTTGCGCAGAAGTCCCGGGTGCCCTCCATCGCGATCCTGCTCGGAGTCCTCCAGCTCATCATCGGCAGTGCCTCGTCGGCAAGGGCGACCTTCTGGGGCGACGAGGCTGCAACCCTGACCGCTACGAACCGGACACTTGGCGAACTCGCCGAGCTCGTCTGGCAGGTTGACGCCGTCCACAGTGCGTACTACGTCCTCCAGGGCGCCTACATGTCATTCGTCGGCACCTCGCCACTTCCTGCCCGGCTGACCTCCACCGTCGTCGTCGCGCTCTCTGTTGCAGGAATCGTGGTCCTTGGTTCACGGCTCGTCAGTGCAAGGGCGGGCACCTACGCAGGCGTCGTCGCGATCTTCCTGCCTGGCCTCGCCTGGACCAGTACCGAGTTGAGGTCGTTCTCCTTCACGGCGTTCCTTGCGGTGGCAACAATTCTCCTGCTGGAATCCGCCACACGGAACGGTGGTGCTGCTCGCTGGTTCGCCTACGCCGTCGCCCTGGCCGCATCCATCTGGATGTTCGTCTTCGCTGCCCTCCTCATCCTTCCGTGTGCCGTCCTGATCTGGTCGAGGAGGACCATGGGCCCCGGCCTTTGGGCAACGGCCGCAGCGGTAGCAGCATCGGCGCCGATCATCGCACTCACGGCGACCCAGACCGGGCAGGTTGCATGGATCAACCAGAGTCCTACCGAACTCACCGGCAGCGTCCTCGTCGGCCAGTACTTCTTCGGACAACGTTCCCATGAGGTGGATTCAAGCGGCCTGGTTGTCTTCGCCTGGGCGTTGGCCGCCCTGACGGCGTTCCTGCTTGCGGGGTTGGCCAACCGGTACCGGCGACGCGGATGGAAGCCCGAGATCGTCTTAGCTGCAGCATGGGTGATCCTCCCGACGGCGATCATCGTGGCGGTGACGGTCCTCGGTAAGCCCCTGTACCAGGAGCGGTACCTGACCTTCACCATCCCCGGTCTCTGCATCCTCATCGGCGCGGCACTCGCTGCCATGCCGATGAGGGCGGGCCTGGCTGCCGCCATCGCGTTCTGCCTCCTGGCGGCGCCCATCCTCGTCACCCAGAAGACCGAGGGTTTCAAACCTGACAACTACCTTGCGGTTGCCCGCTTCGTGGAATCGCAGAAGGGTCCTGCTTCCACAGCCGTCTACTCTGATATCCGAACCCGCGGAATCGCCCTGTCCTACCCTGAGCGCTTCGCAGGCGTGGAGGATGTGCTGCTCGACGAGACGGCGTCGGACAGTGCTACTTTCTGGGGCACGAATCACCCTCCGGAGAACCTGCGGCCCGATACCCTGTCCGGACGAACCGTGTTCGTCCTCACGTTGACCGAGTACCCGGAAAGCCCCGAATGGCGCGACGATCCCTACGCCGCCAGACTGCTGGGTGCCGGGTGCGACCCCGGCCTCAAGCTCGTTCTCGAGAGCGTCAACGCCTACGCTTTCGACTGCTGAGCGCTCATCCCCGGAACGACGCCATCATTGCCTGTATCTGCCGGTACTCTTTGGAGTCGGTGTAGTCGATCGCAGCCTGCATCGTGGCAACGTCGCGGGATGCAGTGAAGATGACGGACGGATGGTCGAACTCGAACGAGGCGTCGACGGCGGTTCCGGCGTAGGTGGTGAGGTCCGGAGCAGGCTCCTCGGTGACCGGAACAATCGGCGGCACGAGGGCCGGCGTCGTAGCCGGAGGTGACGGGACGCCTACCGGACCCGACGAGGTCGGCACCGGCGCTGTTGAAGCTGCGGCCGTCCGGGTCGGCTCCGGAGAGCGGGGTGTGACGGTCGCTCGGACCGAGGCCTCCGCTGTCGTTCGCTCGTCCGACACCTGCTGGACCGAACCCTGTCCACAGGCCGACACCCCCACCACGACGAACAGCGTAAGCAGTGCGCGCGTCTTTCCCACAGTTCTCCCCCAGTCCATCGATCTGCCCGGTTGCTCCATCGACACACCAGCCGCTTCACATGCTATGGCCACGCGGGGTAGTTCAACTGGACCGTGTCCGGTTTGCAACGCACCGTCCTCGGACACGGCCTGCCGGTATCCCGCATCAATGACGAGGCCCGCCTCAGAGGTCCGGCAGTTGCTCCTCGAGATAGGTCAGCCCTTCGGACACCCCGACGTCGATGAGCAGCGACGCGAACTCGTCGCCCCTCGTCCTACCCCGGTTGACGATGACCACGGGCTTCTGCGCCTTGAAGGCATGCCGAACGAAACGGAGGCCGCTCATCACGGTCAGCGATGAACCGGCCACGAGGAGCGCTTCGGCGTCGTCGACCATCCCGTAGGCCTCGGCAACCCGGTCCCTCGGCACGTTCTCCCCGAAATACACGAAGTCCGGCTTGAGCATCCCGCCGCAGGCGGGACATGGCGCCGGAACGAAATCGGCGGTGTCGTCGACGTCGGCGTCGGCGTCGGGGGCGATGTCCCCCGCATCCGACTCGCGCTCGAGATAGCCCGGATTCAGGGCCTCGAGGAGAACCGCGATGGCCTGGCGCGGGAAAGCGCTGGAACACTGGAGGCAGATGACGCGGTCGAAAGTGCCATGGAGGTCGATGACCTGCCGGCTTCCAGCGGACGAGTGGAGTCGGTCCACGTTCTGCGTGATCACCCCGGTGAGCAGTCCGCGGTGCTCCATGCGTGCGACGGCGGCGTGTCCGGCATTCGGGGCTGCGTGACGCAGATGGCGCCACCCGACGTGGTTGCGCGCCCAGTACCGGCGCCGGAGGCTCTCGTTCCCCACGAACTGCTGGTAGGTCATCGGGTTGCGGGGCACCGAGTCGGGCCCGCGATAGTCGGGAATCCCGGAATCGGTGCTCAGTCCCGCGCCGGTAAGCACGGCAATCCTCGAACCACCCAGGATTTCCACCGCCGCATCGAGCTGCGCGATCTCGGAGGCGCGGAGGGCGGCGAGCCCACTGGCAGGTTTCTTACTGACGAAGCCGGTGAGACCGAGGCGCGGATTGTGTTGCGGGTGCTGCGCCTCGGCGTCGCTGGTCACGCCGACGCCAAGGCTTGAAGGGACCGGGCGTAGTCGGCCATGCTCCGGCTTTCCCCCGGCGCGGATCGAACCACCGACGCAACGGTTCCGTCGGTGGAGATGAAGAACGTCAACCGCCCGGCATGCCCGGTCAGCTCGTCGAAGGCGCCGAATTCGCGGGCTGCGGCACCGTGGGGCCAGAAGTCGGACAACAGGTCGAACTGAAGTCCCAGGGAGTCCGCCCAGGCGCGCAACGCGTACCGATGATCGGCAGAGACGGCGAGCAGACGGACGCCGTTCGATGAAAAGAGCGAGGAGTTGGCCTGCAGCGCCGTCATTTCGTCAGAGCAGACACGCGAGAAGGCGAAAGGAAAGAAAATAAGGGCAGCCGCCTGCCCAGTCAGGCCCCCCGAGCTGACCGTTTCACCGTACTGGTTCGTCAGCGTGAAGCGAGGCGCCGGCTCACCTGGAAGAGGGAGCCCCGCCACGCTACTGTTTCCGGCGGCTGACGAGTCGTGTGGCCAGCCATTCACGGGACACACCCGCGGTCGACGTCGAGTGGAGGCCGGCCGTCGGAGCCGCCTCCTGCACGTCGGCCGGCGGTACGTAGCCGTCCCGTCCATGCTTGGGCGTCAGGAGCCACACCACCCCGCCCGGACCGAGCGAGGTCAGCGAGTCGACCAGAGCGTCGACAAGGTCACCATCGCCGCTCCGCCACCACATGATGACGCCGTCGACAACTTCCTGGTCGTCCTCAGTAAGGAGGTCCGATTCAAGGTCTGCCTCGAGGTGGTCGCGGAAATCGAAATCGACGTCCTCGTCGTAGCCGAGTTCCTGGACAAGATCCCCCGCCTTGAATCCCAACTTGCCCGCCACATTCACTGCAGTGGCGGCTTCGGCCTCACTCACTTGGTTCCTCCTGAGAACACCGGGGCGGTCAACTGACGCGCTCCCTGGGTAGTCGTGCATTATTACCAGCCAACACCTTTATACGCCACGCTTCAAGCCAGCACGACCAAACCGGCGCCTTCGGCGCCCGTAACCGGTAGTAATAGGAGTCAAGGCGACGCCCTCGGCGTAATCCCCGGCGCAATCCTCGCCGGCCTGCTTCTCGGCTACGCAGGATCGCCGCAGCGGAGATAGAGTGAATGGTTAGATGGCCGCGGCATAAGCACCGCACGGCCACGCATCAATTCTCGGAGATATCTCTCCGGAGCAAAAGTCATAAGCGTCGCAGACAGAATCTGTGTAAGTGGAGAGGTTTCGCGTGGCTGCAGAAGAAGGTATGGCGGATATTCTGAGTGGTTTGACCGCGGGCAAGCCCGATGGTGATCCTGAGGAGACGGCTGAGTGGATCGAATCCCTTGACGAGTTGATCCGGTCCCAGGGTACGGAGCGTGCGCAGTTCATCATGCGTTCCCTGCTGCAGCGGGCGGGTGCGCAGAGCGTCGGCGTGCCGATGGTGACCACTACGGATTACGTCAACACGATTCCGGCGGACCAAGAGCCCGAGTTTCCCGGAGATGAGGAGATCGAGCGGAAGTACCGTGCGTGGATGCGGTGGAACGCCGCGGTGATGGTGCACCGCGCCCAGCGTTCGGATATCGGGGTGGGCGGCCATATCTCCACGTATGCCGGTGCCGCGACCCTGTATGAGGTCGGCTACAACCACTTCTTCAAGGGCAAGGACCATCCGAGCGGTGGAGATCACGTTTTCTTCCAAGGCCACGCGTCGCCGGGAATGTATGCGCGGGCGTTCCTCGAGGGCCGGTTGAGCGAGGATGACCTCAACGGGTTCCGGCAGGAGAAGTCCAAGGAAGGCTCCGCACTCTCCTCGTATCCGCACCCACGGTTGATGCCGGGGTTCTGGGAGTTCCCCACCGTGTCGATGGGCATCGGCCCGATGAACGCGATCTACCAGGCGCAGTCGAACCGGTACCTCGCCAACCGCGGCCTGAAGGACACTTCCGGGCAGCAGGTGTGGGCATTCCTCGGTGATGGGGAGATGGACGAACCGGAATCGCGGGGTTTGTTGCAGCTCGCCGCGAACGAGGGCCTGGATAACCTGAACTTCGTGATCAACTGCAATCTGCAGCGCCTCGACGGACCGGTGCGCGGTAACGGCAAGATCATGCAGGAACTGGAGGCGTTCTTCCGCGGAGCGGGGTGGAACGTCATCAAGGTGGTCTGGGGCCGTGAGTGGGATGACCTGCTGGAGAAGGATCGCGAGGGCGCGCTGGTGGACATCATGAACCAGACTCCCGACGGCGACTACCAGACCTACAAGGCCGAGTCCGGCGGGTTCGTGCGGGATCACTTCTTCGGCAAGTCCCCGGAGACCAAGGCCATGGTGGAGGATCTCACCGACGCCGAGATCTGGAACCTCAAGCGCGGCGGGCATGACTATCGCAAGGTTTACGCGGCGTACAAGGCGGCCACCGAATTCAAGGGCAAACCCACGGTCATTCTGGCCAAGACGGTCAAGGGCTACGGACTGGGGCCGCACTTCGAGGGGCGCAACGCGACCCACCAGATGAAGAAACTGACCCTGGAGGATCTGAAGGCGTTCCGGGACCACCTGCGGATTCCGGTCACCGATGAGCAGATCGACGATGATCTGTACAACCCTCCGTACTACCACCCGGGCATGGACGCACCGGAAATCAAGTACCTGATGGAGCGCCGGCGCGAGTTGGGCGGGTTCGTGCCCGAACGGCGCACCAAGCACACCGAGGTGACCCTACCGGGCGACGCAGCCTACGAGGTTGCCAAGCGCGGCTCGGGTAAGCAGCAGGCCGCCACAACCATGGCGTTCGTCCGGGTCCTCAAGGAGCTGATGCGCGACAAGGGCTTCGGTACCCGGGTGGTGCCGATCGTCCCGGATGAGGCGCGGACGTTCGGCATGGACTCGTTCTTCCCGACCGCGAAAATCTACAATCCCAAGGGCCAGAACTACCTGTCCGTTGACCGGGACCTGGTCCTGGCGTACAAGGAATCCACCAGCGGGCAGATCCTGCACGCCGGAATCAACGAGGCCGGCTCGATGGCAGCGTTCACCGCCGCAGGCACCGCCTACGCCACGCACGGCGAGCCGCTGATCCCGATCTACGTGTTCTACTCGATGTTCGGATTCCAGCGCACCGGGGACTCGATCTGGGCCGCGGCGGATCAGATGACCCGCGGGTTCATCATCGGGGCCACCGCCGGGCGGACCACGCTCACCGGCGAGGGACTCCAGCATGCCGACGGGCACTCCCCGATCCTGGCCTCCACCAACCCGGCGGTCATCACCTACGATCCGGCTTTCGGCTACGAGATCGGGCATATCATGCGCGACGGCCTGAACCGGATGTATGGGGACATCGGGGACCAACCCGAGTCGTTCCGCAACGTCATGTACTACATCACCGTCTACAACGAGCCGTTCGTCCAGCCACCGGAACCGGAAGGGCTCGATATCGAGGGCCTGCTCAAGGGCATCTACCTGGCCGCTCCGGCGAAGATCGACGGGCCACGCACCCAACTGCTGGCCTCAGGTGTCGCCGTCCCGTGGGCGATCGATGCCCAACGGATCCTCGCCGAGGACTGGGGTGTCTCCGCCGACGTCTGGTCCGTCACCTCCTGGAACGAACTACGCCGCGACGGACTGGATGCGGAGGAGGAAGCGTTCCTGAACCCCGACGCCGAACCCCGCAAGCCCTTCATCACCCAGCAACTCGAGGGTGCAACCGGTCCTATCGTGGCAGTCAGTGACTTCATGAAAGCCGTCCCTGACCAGATCCGCCAGTTCCTGCCCAACGAGTTCGCGACCCTGGGCGCTGACGGCTTCGGTTTCTCCGATACCCGTGCCGCAGCCCGCCGCTACTTCAAGATCGACAGCCACTCCGTCGTGGTCCGCGCCCTGGAAATGCTCGCCCGACGCGGCGAAGTAGACGCCGACGCCCCCCGCGAGGCCATCGAGAAGTATTCACTGCACGACATCAACGCCGGTACCACCGGCAACACCGGAGGCGAAAGCTAGCACCCCCTCCACGCAACCGGATACGACGACGACGGGCAGGCCAACCAAGGCCCGCCCGTCGTCGTCGCTTTTGTAGTCATCCCACAAATGGAGGTTGGTCCTCGAAAAACGTATGCTCGGACCATGCCGTCGCCAGAAGTCCCCTCCAGCGTCCCGCGGAACGGTAGCCGGAACAACGGGCAGGTACCGCCCGATCCTGACACTGTGGAGAAGCTGCGGTCGAAGATCGGGTCGCTCTCGACGGCGACGCTCAAACAGCTCGACGCCGACCTGCCCTGGTACCGCGGGCTCCGACCCGACGAACGCTCGGCCCTGGGGCTCGTGGCGCAGAAGGGGATCGCATCATTCGTCAGCTGGTACCAGCGACCGGTCTCCCCTGCCTGGGTACTCAGTGACGTGTTCGGAACCGCGCCCACCGAGCTCACCCGTTCCATCAGTCTCCAGAAAGCGCTGCAGCTGATCCGGGTGGTGGTCCAGGTGGTCGAGGACCAGGTGCCCTTCCTTGCGCCGGCCGCCGATCAGGGGCCGCTGCGCGAAGCCGTCCTCCGCTACTCGCGCGAAGTGGCCTTCGCGGCGGCCGACGTCTACGCGCGCGCCGCCGAGACACGGGGTTCCTGGGACACCCGTCTCGAAGCGCTCGTCGTCGATGCGATCCTGCGCGGTGAGAGTTCGGACGCCCTGCGCTCCCGGATCGCCGCGGTCGGCTGGAAGTCGCAGGCGCGGATCACGGTCATGGTGGGCAGCTCTCCTCCGGAACCGAACGCAGCCTTCCTGGGGGAACTGCGTCGGGTGACGGGCAGGCTTGCCGAGGATACGCTCGTCGGCATCCAGGGAGAACGGCTCATCCTCGTGCTCGGCGGCGTGCGGGAACGCGATTCCTCCTACCGCCGGATCAGCGAGCTGTTCGGCGCAGGTCCTGTGGTGTACGGTCCGGAGGCGGAGTCACTGGTCGCTGCGAGCAGTTCAGCGCAGGCTGCATTCGCGGGACTGACCGCCGCTGCTGCCTGGCCCGGTGCGCCGCGCCCGGTCTCGGCCGAGGACCTCTGGCCCGAGCGTGTTTTCGCCGGCGACGACACCGCGCGGAAGTCACTCGTCCATTCCATCTACCGACCGTTGCAGAGCGCCTCGAACGGCTTGGAGGAAACCCTGTCCGCGTACCTCACGCTCGGACACTCCCTCGAAGCAACCTCGCGTGAACTCTTCGTCCATGCCAACACCGTCCGCTACCGGCTGCGACGGGTCTGCGATGTCACCGGTTGGGATCCGTTGCTCCCCCGTGAGGCCTACGTGCTCCACACCGCCCTGGTGGTGGGACGGCTCTACCAATCGGTCAAGCCCCCGGCGGAGCGGCTCTCCCAGCGGTCAGCGGACCTTCGTACCTTGTAGACTTCCTACAAAGCGGCTCGGACAGCTTCGTGCAGCCGAACACCCGGAAAAGTGACCGTCCTTTGGAAAGCTGGAAACGTGCTTGCAATCGCCTGCCCCGGCCAGGGGTCCCAGACGCCAGGATTCCTCAGCCCATGGCTCGAGTTGCCCGGAGTGGCCGACCACCTTGCTGCCCTGAGTGAGCAGGCCGGGGTCGACCTCATCCGGCATGGAACCGTGTCGGACGAGGACACCATCAAGGACACCGCGGTGGCGCAGCCGCTGATCGTCGCCGCAGGGCTCGTGGCGGGACGGGTACTCCTTGAGGAACGTCCCCTGACTGCCGGAACAGTGGTGGCCGGCCACTCGGTGGGCGAACTCACCGCATCAGCAATCGCCGGTGCCCTCAGCGAGGCCGACGCCGTCGCCTTCGTCCGGGTGCGTGCAAACGCCATGGCCTCCGCCGCCGCTGCCACGCCCACCGGGATGAGCGCGGTGCTGGGAGGCGATCCCGACGACGTCGCCCGGGTACTGGCCGGGGTGGGGCTCACTGCGGCGAATGCCAACGGAGGCGGGCAGGTAGTGGCAGCGGGGACCCTGGAGCAGTTGGCGGCGCTGGCCGCTGCACCTCCCGCCAAGGCGAGGGTCATCCCGCTCAAGGTCGCTGGTGCATTCCATACGGACCACATGTCCCCCGCCGTCATGGCGCTCGAGACACTCCGCCCGACACTCTTGCCGTCGGAACCGGTGGGCACGCTGCTTTCGAACTTCGACGGCCGCCCCGTGAGCACGGGTGAGGCGAACCTCGACAGCCTCATAGCGCAGGTTTCCCGGCCGGTCCGCTGGGACCTCTGCATGGAGTCGATGCAATCGATGGGTGTGACCGGCATGGTCGAACTGGCCCCAGCAGGAACGTTGACCGGGCTGGCCAAGCGCGGAATGCGCGGTACGGCGGCGTTGGCCGTAAAATCTCCTGAGGACCTCGAGGCGGCTCGCGCATTCATCGTCGAGCATTCCCGCACTCCTGACCTGGACCCAGCCCTTACCGCAGAAGGACTTTCGTGAGCACTCCCGTCATCAAGCAGGCAGCCCTCCGCGAGCACACGCGTATCCACGGGCTGGGCGTCTACCGTCCCAGTATCGTCGTCACCAACGACGATGTCTGCCAGTGGATCGATTCCTCCGATGAATGGATCCGCCAGCGCACCGGCATCGTGACGCGCCGTCGTGCACCCCGGGACGTCAGTGTGGTCGATATGGCCGAGGCGGCGGCGCGCGAGGCACTGGCCGACGCCGGTATCCAGGCCTCGCAGCTCGGTGCAGTCCTGGTCTCCACCGTCACCCACCCGCACGCGACGCCATCGGCCGCGGCGCAGTTGACCGACCGCCTCGGAGCCACCCCCGCACCCGCCTTCGACATCTCGGCGGCCTGCGCCGGATACTGCTACGGGATCGCGCAGGCGGATGCCCTGGTCCATGCGGGGACCGCCGAATATGTCCTCGTGGTGGGGGTCGAGAAACTGTCGGACTTCATCGACAACAGCGACCGCACGATCTCCTTCATCCTCGGTGACGGAGCAGGCGCTGTCGTCATCGGACCTTCCGACTCCCCGGGTGTCGGGCCCTCGGTGTGGGGTTCGGACGGCAGCAAGCACGGAGCGATCCGCATGAGCCATTCGCTTCTCGAGATCCGAGACTACTCACTCGCTGCCGCAGCAGGCGGGGAGGGCACGCCGGCGGAAGACGCCGAGGCACAGGCAGCTCTGTGGCCCACGATGCGCCAGGACGGCCAGACAGTCTTCCGCTGGGCGGTCTGGGAGATGGCGAAGGTTGCCCAGCAGGCACTCGACGCGGCAGGAATCACCTCGTCCGACCTCGTAGCTTTCGTGCCCCACCAGGCAAACATCCGTATCATCGATGAAATGGTGAAGCAGCTGAAATTGCCCGGACACGTGCAGGTGGCACGCGACATCGTCGACGCCGGAAACACGTCGGCTGCGTCCATCCCGCTGGCAATGCACCGTCTGCTGAAGGAACAGCCGGCCCTGAGCGGCGGGCTCGCCCTGCAGATCGGGTTCGGAGCCGGGCTCGTCTTCGGCGCGCAGGTAGTATTACTCCCCTAGTTTTCCAAACCCAAGCCGCGTTCACGCGGTTTGACCAACCATGCCGGGAATGCCGGCATCAACAGAAAAGGAGCCACCATGGCTAGCAACGAAGAGATCCTGGCCGGTCTGGCTGAAATCGTCAACGAGGAAACGGGACTTGCGCCCGAGTCCGTCGAAATGGACAAGTCCTTCACCGATGACCTCGACATCGACTCCATCTCGATGATGACCATCGTGGTCAACGCCGAGGAGAAGTTCGGCGTCCGTATCCCGGATGAGGAAGTCAAGAACCTCAAGACCGTGGGCGACGCCGTGAACTTCATCTCCGGCGCGCAGTCCTAGTTCCATTGGTTCTGCTCCCTCGGGAGTCCGGCGGCCGCCTTCGGCATTCTGTCCACGGGCGGCCGCCTTTTCACCACGTGCCCCGGGTCGCCCGGGCCGCAGCCTAGCTTTGAAAGAGTGACAGAATGCCACGCAAAGTAGTCATTACCGGCCTTGGAGCAACCACGCCGATCGGCGGGGACGTACCCACCATGTGGGCGAACTCCCTCAAGGGAGTCTCGGGCGCCCGCACCATCGAGGCCGACTGGGTGCAGAAGTACGAGCTTCCTGTCACGTTCGCCGCGCAGGCGACGACGCCGGCCAGCGAGGTCCTGTCCCGAGTCGAAGCCAAGCGGATGGACCCCTCAACCCAGTTCGCCGTCATCGCATCCCGCGAGGCGTGGCGCGATTCCGGCATCGAGGACGTGGATCATGACCGGCTCGCCGTGGCCTTCGCCACAGGGATCGGCGGCGTCTGGACGCTCCTCGACGCCTGGGACACCCTGCAGGCGAAGGGTCCCCGCCGTGTCCTCCCGATGACCGTTCCCATGCTCATGCCGAACGGCCCCGCGGCGGCGGTGAGCCTCGACCTCGGTGCACGTGCCGGTGCACACACTCCGGTCTCCGCGTGCGCGTCGGGGACCGAGGCACTGCACCTCGGCCTGGACCTCATCCGGTCAGGCAAGGCCGACGTCGTCATGTGCGGTGGCGCGGAGGCAGCCATCCACCCCATGCCCATCGCCGCTTTCGCGTCCATGCAGGCGCTGTCCCGGCGCAACGATGAGCCTGAACTGGCCTCACGCCCCTACGATATCGCCCGGAACGGCTTCGTCATGGGCGAGGGTGCCGGTGCCCTGGTCATCGAGGCCGAGGAACATGCCCTTGCCCGCGGTGCCCGTATCTACGGCGAACTGGCGGGCACCTCCGTCACTGCTGACGCCTATCACATCACCGCGCCCGATCCCGGCGGCCTCGGGGCCACGCGCGCGCTGAAGGCAGCACTGTTCGACGCACGTGTCCAGGCCTCCGACGTGGTGCACGTCAACGCCCACGCCACGTCCACCCCGGTGGGAGACAAGCCGGAGTACGTGGCACTGAGGGCCGCCCTCGGCTCACAGCTGGACAACGTTGCGGTATCTGCGACCAAATCCCAGACAGGGCACCTGCTCGGAGCATCCGGCGCGGTTGAAGCCGTCATGACGGTCCTTGCCGTCTACGAACGCACGGTGCCCGTGACGATCAACCTCGACAACCAGGACCCCGACATCCCCCTCGACGTGGTCACCTCGGAGCGGAAGCTGCCCTCCGGCGACATCGTGGCCATCAGCAACTCCTTCGGCTTCGGCGGTCACAACGCCGTCATCGCCGTGAAGAACGTCTAGGAGCAACACCCGACGCAACGCCCGGTCCGGCCCAATGCAGGATCGGGCCGAATCGGGGGTGCACCGACGTCGGATGATTCAGTGGACGCGGTTGCAGAACCCTGCGGAAAGGACGGGCGCGGCGGATACTGCCGCGGCGGATTCTGCGCATGCGGTCAGGCTTTCCACAGCGCTGGTCATCGACGCTTCGTGGCGGGCGGCTCAGCCGACCTGATGCAACCAGCGCACCGGCGCACCCTCGGCAGCATGCCGGAATGGTTCGAGTTCCTCGTCCCAGGATTCGCCCAGCGCGAGGGACAACTCGTGATAGACGGCAGCCGGGTTCCCCGCACCAGCTTCATAGGCGTAGCGGATGCGGTCCTCCGACACCATGATGTTGCCGTGGACGTCCGTGGTGGCGTGGAAGATCCCGAGCTCGGGGGTGTGGGACCAGCGCCCGCCGTCGGCGCCCGCACTCTGTTCCTCGGTGACTTCGTAGCGAAGATGGGCCCAGCCGCGCAGCGCGGACGCCAATTGCGCGCCCGATCCCTGCGGACCTACCCAGGAGAGTTCGGCACGGAACATTCCGGGCGCGGCAGGCTGAGGCGTCCACTCGAGGTCTGTGCGCTTGTCGAGGACCGAGCCGATCGCCCACTCGACATGAGGGCACAGCGCAGAAGGGGCCGAGTGCACGTACAAAACACCGCGCGCCATCACAACAGACATTCCATCCTCCATAGCTGTAGGTACGTCTTCCCCAACGACCTTCAAGGTGATGAAAACTGCTGATTTGCTGGTGCCTTCCTGCCACGACCCACGAGCGTTGCTGCAGGTTGTGAACTAGGGAACATTCTGCCGCACCAGGGCTGATTGCGCCACTGGTATTACTTGCTTTTTTTCCGTAGTCCAAGTAGGCCTACTTGATACGACGTGTTTCAGGCTCTGGGGTGGGCCTGCTCGTAACTGCGGCGAAGCCTGTCCACTGACACATGGGTGTACAGCTGAGTTGTGGCAAGGCTTGAGTGTCCGAGTATTTCCTGCACTGCCCGAAGGTCGGCGCCACCGTCCAGAAGATGCGTGGCAGCGCTGTGCCGGAGGGCGTGCGGCCCTGACGCTGCGGTATCGCCCAGCCCGGCGAGAATCTTCTGGACGCCGGCGCGGACGGTCCGCTGGTCGATTCTGCCCCCACGCCGTCCCAGGAACACCGCGGCTCCGCTGGCAGGCGTTCTGAATGTGGGCCTTCCACGGCGAAGCCAGTCGTCGAGCGCATGGGCTGCGGGCACGCCGAAGGGAACGGTTCTTTCCTTATTGCCTTTGCCCAGCACCCGTAGCGTTCGTCGTTCAGCGTCGAGGTCGTCGATGTCCAGGCCCACCAGCTCCCCCACCCGGACCCCGGTGCCATACAGGATCTCCACCATGGCTCTCAGCTGGAGGGCTCCGGCATCCCCTTCGGCGGCAGCTTCGGCCAGCGAGGCGAACAGCGTGTCCAACTGCCCGCCGCTCACCACCTGCGGCAGGGTCTTATCCCGTTTCGGAGCGCGTAAACGAAGGGAAGGATTTGCAACGACCATTTCTTCCCGAACGGCCCACTCCATGAAGGTGCGTGCCGTGGCCGCCCGCCGGGCGATGGTGGACCTGGCAAGGCCTGAAGCATCAAGCGCTCCGAGCCAGGCCCTGAAGTGCCGGAGCTCCAGCTTGTCGAGCCGGTGGATGCCCTGTCCCTGGACAAAAGCGAAGAGGAGTTCGAGGTCGGAGAGGTAGGCACGGACCGTATGGGTGGAACGGTTCCGCTCCGCTGTCAGGTAGAGACGGTAACGGTCCAACGCGCCGTCGAAGTCCATGGCATGGCGGACGGTGTAACGGGCGTCCCAGGGAACAGGTACCTCAGCTTCCTCTGCCATTCTGCTCCTTCGTGCCTTGGTCCTTATTCTCCTACTGTGCACTTCCGGGTGCGCAGGGCCAAGGCGGCACACCGGACGAGCCGGATCCGTCGTCGTTCGGATGCTATGACGGCGGCATGCCGGCTCCGCCTTCGAGGTCGAGCAGGAACTGCTTCACTTCCACACCCGCGGCGTACCCGGTCACGGCCCCGTTACCGGCCACCACCCGATGCCCGGGGATGAAGATCGAAAGCGGGTTCGCCCGGATCGCCGCACCGATCGCCCGGCCCATGGCCGGGTTGCCCAACTCGCTCGCGATGTCCCGGTAACTGCGCGTCTCCCCACAGGGAATCTCCATCACGGTTTTCCACACCCGCAACTGGAATGCAGTGCCGACGATTCCGAGGTGAACACTGAAAACTCCCCGGTCCCCGGCGAAGTATTGACCCAGCTGCACTTCCGCTTGTTTGGCTACTGATTGGCGGGGCGGCTCCCCTCCCCCGACAGCCAGGGCGGAAGGTGTGCCGAGCTTTGCCGGAGACGGATAGGGACTGTGGTCGGCATGGTAGACGCCCACGAGTTCCGCGTCCTCCTCGACGAGGATGAGGCCCCCGATGGGGCTGTTGATGGCGGAGCAATATCTCACGGTTTCGAACCTCCTTGGGTTGGATGAACGGTGCTTCAATGCTTCTTCGCCCGGCGCCAGCCGTCATTCGCTCGCGCGGCCAGCCCTTCGATCTCGAGACGGGACAATCCCGCCAGAACCTCACGAGCGCTCAATCCCGCGACGGACGCCAGTTTGTCCACTGTGGACGGTGCGCGGACGGGTAGCGCATCGAGGAGCAGGATGTCCTGCACGGGGAGCCCGTCATGATCCAGGACGGACACCGCCGGCTCCACTTCGGGTTCGGAGCCGATCGGCCCCGCTAGTTCCGCGATTTCCGCTACATCCGTGACGCAGATCGCGCTGCCATCCCGCAGCAGACGGTGGCAACCGGCCGAGTTGGCGGAATGTACCGACCCCGGTACGGCTCCGACCGGTCGGCCGAGGCCGGCTGCATGATGCGCCGTGTTGAGCGCTCCGGACCTCCAGCGCGCCTCCACGACCACCGTCACCGCGCTCAGGGCCGCAATGAGCCGGTTGCGCTGGAGGAACCTCCACCGGGTGGGCGAGGAGCCGGGAGGAACTTCGGAAACCAGGAACCCCTGCCCGGCTATTGCACGCAGCAGTTCCTCGTTCCCGGCGGGATAGTAACGGTCGACGCCGCATGCCATCACCGCTACCGTCGGGGTGCCCTCCCGGCCCCCGCCGACCGCGAGGGCGGCCCGGTGTGCCTGGGCGTCGATACCGTAAGCCCCTCCGGAGATGATGGTGAAGCCTCGTCCCACCAGTCCGGCTGCGAGGTCCGCAGTGACCGCGTTTCCATAGTTCGTGCTGTCCCTCGATCCGACGAGAGCCACCACCCGCCTCAGCGTCGGGAGTTCTCCGGGGCCGCGGACCCAGAGGCACAGCGGTGCAGCCAACTGTAGGTCACCGAGGGCCGCGGGCCAGTCCGGCGACTCCGGCACCACGAGCCTGCCGCCCAACCGGCCCATCGTTGCGAGGTCGCGTTCAGGGGCGAGGTCCGTCCGCCGCGGCGCCCACCGCTCAAGGGCCTCGGCCAGGACATCGTGCGGACCGGAGTCCATGTCGAGGCAGCCCGCCACCTCGTGTTGGAGCTGTGCACCGGCCTTGAGCGACCCAGTAGCGATCCGCAGCGCATCCACTGGTCCTGCGGCCACCGTGAGAGCCAGTCCCACCGCATCCGATGGCTCGAACAAGCGGGCCAAGGCCGCGCGGGACAGGAGTACATCCGCTGGGACGCCGCTCATGCCGCACGCTCCTGGAGTCGGAAGCCGAGAGCCAGAGCGACGTCGTCGGCCTCCGGTTGGTTGTGGCCCTGCAGGTCCGCGACGGTCCAGGCAACGCGAAGCGTACGGTCCCAGCCACGTGCGCTGATGAGGTTCCGGTCGAGCGCCCGGTCCAGGGCTCCGGTGACGGTACGGGGCAGTCGGAGTTCTTCCCGAAGGATTTTTCCCTGCACCTCGGAATTGGTGGAGTATCCCCAGGGGACGAGGCGGGCGGCCTGGGCCTGCCGTGCACGTGCGACCCGCCGCGCTACCGTGGCCGTGGTTTCAGCTGTCGCCCCGCCGACGTAGTCGTGCAGCGCCACCCGCTGCACGGTGAGTTGGAGGTCGACGCGGTCCAGGAGCGGCCCGGAGAGCCGGTTGAAGTAACGCCTCCGCTGCTGGGCCGTGCACATGCAGTCGATTCCCTTTCCGTTGGCGAGACCGCACGGGCACGGGTTGAGTGCGAGGACCAACTGGAAGCGGGCGGGGTAGGAGGCGGTACCGGCCGAACGGTGCAGGACAAGGGTTCCGCTTTCAAGCGGTTCGCGCAGGGCTTCGAGGACGCGTCTCTCGTATTCCGGCGCCTCATCGAGAAACAGGACGCCGCGGTGCGCCCGGGATGCGGCTCCGGGACGTGGTATGCCGCTGCCCCCGCCGATGATCGCCGCCGCGGTGGACGTGTGGTGGGGACTCTCGAATGGCGGCCTCCTCCGCAGCTCGGCGCAGGAGTGCTCGCTACCCAACGAATGGATCGCGGTCACCTCCATGGCGTGGTCATCGGTGAGGTCCGGGAGGATCCCGGGCAGCCGTTCCGCCAGCATCGTCTTGCCTGCCCCCGGTGGCCCGACCATCATCAGGTGATGGGCACCCGCCGCTGCCACCTCGACGGCGAAGCGCGCCTCCGCCTGACCGGCGATGTCGGCCATATCGCTGGAGGGACCACTCGACTGCTGGGTATTCGTCGGTTCCTGGCCGGCGGCGTCCGTCGCAAGTGGGAGCTGCACCTTCGAGGCGTCGGCACCGAAAGCCAGGGCCACCTCGGCAAGGGAGGCGAACCCGCAGACTTCAGCGTTCGGCACCAGGGCGGCTTCGGCGCGATTGCCTTCCGCCACGACCACGCGCATGTGGCCAGCCTGGACGGCGGCCATGACCGCCGGAAGGACCCCGCGGACCGGACGCAGCTGCCCGTCTAGGCCGAGCTCGGCGAGGAAGACGATCGCCTCACAATTGCGGACGTCCCCGGCGGCAGCAAGGGCAGCCATGACAATCGCGAGGTCGAACCCGGAGCCGCGTTTCGGGAGGGACGCCGGAATCAGGTTGACGGTGATCTTCCGCCGGCTGAGCGGGACGCCCGCATTACGCGCCGCAGCCCGAATGCGGTCTTTCGCCTCGTTCAGTGACGCATCCGGCAGCCCGAGCAGCACGAACGCGGGCAAGGTCTGACCGATGTCGGCTTCGACCTCGACGATGTGGCCGTTCAACCCCACCAGGGAGACCGAGTAGGTGCGTCCCAGAGCCATCAGACAACCGCCCGCAAATGCTCGATGCGCGGATTCCCGGTGCCGTCGTCGAGCACCGACACCGCATCTACCCGGAATCCGGAGAACCGACAGTTGTGAGCACGCGCCCACTTCGACGCCAGCAGGTACAACCGCTCCAGCTTGCCCGCCGTAATTGCCTCCAGCGGATGCCCGAAATCCTCCGACCTGCGGGTCTTCACCTCGACGATCACCAGCGTGGTCCCGTCCACCGCCACGAGGTCTATCTCGCCCGCACTGCACCGCCAGTTCCGGTCCACGATCCGCAACCCCGCCTGCTCCAGGAATTCCGCAGCGGTCGCCTCTCCGCGCCGCCCCAGCTGGTCCTTCGCCAACATGTCCACCACCTCCGTGCCCAGCCTGCGGGCATCAGGGATAACGACGACCGGAGGGCCGTGCTATGTGGGCAAGTCGGCCCTCGGGGCGCCCTGTGGAGGAGAAATCGGGGTCGCAGGGAACAGGGGCTGTCCCCTGTACCGGTTGAGGAACCGGGCAGCAACGGCGACAATAGGAGGGAAAGCCACCGCCGACTGCCCGACTACAGAAGGGGTTTCCATGGCTTCAAGTGACGATCTGATGCCCGGCGGAAGCGAGGCCGACCGTCTCGAACAGCTGACGCCGGCAATGCCGGATGATTCCACTGCCGGACCGGCGCTGAGTGAGGGTACAGGGGGATCCGAGGCCGACCGCCTGGAGCAGGCGGCCGAAGCAGCCGACGACGGCGAGGACGGATTCCCGCACGGCGCCGCGGACGCCGACGACGGGGACGTCCAGGACATGGACGACGACTGAATCAGGTCTTCCAGGGCTTTTTCTCTGGCGAACGGCGTCACCAGCCGGTAGCGCCAGCCCCTAGCTGGAAGCTAGTTCCCCAGCGCCCCATCCTTGGGCAGCGCGATGTCATCCGACTTGGAGAGCTCCTCGACGTTCACGTCCTTGAAAGTGATCACCCGGACGTTCTTCACGAAACGGGCCGAACGGTACACGTCCCAGACCCAGGCGTCCTGCAGCGTCAGATCGAAGTAGACCTCGCCGTCGGCCGACTTCGCCTGGAGGTCCACGTTGTTCGCAAGGTAGAACCGCCGTTCCGTCTCCACCACGTAGCTGAACAGCCCTACGACGTCGCGGTACTCCCGGTAGAGCTGGAGCTCCATGTCGGTTTCATAGTTCTCAAGATCTTCGGCGCTCATGATCCCATTCTGCCCCAATCTCGGGGCCGGTCATTCCGGGCTGCGCGGGAGTGCCCAGGCGCCAGGACCGCCGGTGGTAGTCACTGGATCCTTGAGCGTCGATGGCGGCCCGATGCAGTGCCGTTGCATAGCCCTTGTTCACGTCCCACCGGTAAGCCGGGTGGTCGGCGGCGAGCGACGTCATCAGTGCATCACGCTCAACCTTCGCAAGGACGCTTGCGGCCGCAACACTGAGACACTGCAGGTCGGCCTTGATCCTTGTATGCACGGGCGCATCGCAGCCGGAAAGCAGTGAGTCGCCGGGAACAGCCCTCGCATCGTCGAACAGGGAATCCTGCCGTCGGGAGGAGAGCCAGTCATGGTTCCCGTCCAGGATGACGACGTCGGGACGCACCGTCGCGACCACCTGTTCCCAGGCGCGGTTCCCCGCAGCCCGAAGCGCAGCCATCAGGCCGGCGTCGTCGATCTCCGCGGAACTCGCGTGGCCCACCCCGTAAGCGAGCGACCACCTCCGGATGCGCGGCACCAGCGCCTCACGCTCGGCGGGTGAGAGCAGCTTGCTGTCCCTCACCCCGCGCAGACCCTTTCCCGCCTCGAGGTCGACGACGACGATTCCCACCGAGACCGGGCCCGCCAGCGCTCCCCTGCCGACCTCGTCGCAACCCGCGATGTAGCGGTGACCGCCGGCGGAGAAGGACCGCTCGAGGATCAGGGTGGGCGCAGTGGAGCGCTTCCGGCGTGCTGCGGTCACCTGCCCTCCGGTGCACCCGCGGCCGCCGGTTCAGGAATCCCGTCGAAGACCTCGGGGTAGTTGCCCAGGAAGCCCAGGTGGTCGAGTGGCCAGGCGATCACCGCGGCCTTCCCCTCGATATCGTCGACGTCGATGAAACCCTGGCCGGGCCTGTCGATGTTCGCTCGGGAATCAGCCGAGGCATTGCGGTGATCCCCCATCACCCAGACCTTCCCTTCGGGCACTACGACATCGAAGGGCGTGTCCGACGGCGCCGCACCGGGAAACAGATAGGGCTCGACCAGCGATTCGCCGTTGACCGTGATGCGTCCCTCGGCGTCGCAGCAGATCACGCGGTCGCCTTCCATGCCGATGACCCGCTTGACGAGGTGCTGCTGCGAGTCGTCAGGCGCGAGTCCCACGAAAATCAGCGCATCCTTGACCCAGTTGTTGTCGACCTGCTGGCCGGGCGTGAGCCAGCCTTCGGTATCGCTGAACACCACGATGTCCCCGCGCTCGAGCGCGAACGGCTGGGGAACGAGTTGGTTCACGAAGATGCGGTCGTCGATCTGGAGGGTGGTCTCCATGGACCCGGAGGGAATGAAGAAGGCGCGGAACAGGAAGGTCTTGATCAGGAAGGACAGGACGAGCGCAATCACGACGATCGTCGCGATCTCCTTGAGCCAACCCGAGAAACTGCGGTCCTGCTCCTTCGGGGCGCTCCGGCGTCCGCGGCGTCCCACGGATAGGTCCGGCGCCTCCGGGTGCCGGGGATCCGCTCCGGAAGCGGATGTGTCCTGAGTGCCCGGGGCCCCATCGGGTCCGGGAGCATCCGTTCGCGAAGCATTCGAGGGCAGCGGACTGCCCGCGTGGTTACCGGGCTTCCGACGGAAGTTTCGTGGCATCTGCTGCATTCCTCAATGTCGTTCCGGTGCCGGTAGTACGGCCACCGCGTTTGTTCTCATTGACAACGTTGTTACAGGCTGTTCAGGACTCGGTGTCAATCCCGGGCGGACGGCCCGATCCGACCGGCGCGATCCAGCGGCCAGACGAGGTGCATCACCTCGCCGATCACGCGATCAGCGGATACCAATCCGCCACCCGGTGCCCCCAGCAGTGACCGCGAGT
Organism: Arthrobacter sp. CAN_A214; assembly: GCF_015751955.1. NCBI lineage: Bacteria > Bacillati > Actinomycetota > Actinomycetes > Micrococcales > Micrococcaceae > Arthrobacter > Arthrobacter sp. CAN_A214. Next base: position 142,906 of record NZ_JADOUU010000002.1, on the reverse strand, counting down.
CCATCGAAACGGCCCGGTGATCGCCCAACAACCACAACCTACCCTCCGGGACCTCGACGTCGAACTCCGTTTCGCTGGGAGCGTCGGCCGGGAACAGATACGGCTCATCCAGCGCATCCCCGTTCACGGTAACCCGACCGTTGTCGGCGCAGCAGGCCACCCGGTCCCCCGGCACCCCGACCACCCGCTTCACATACACCGTCTCGCTGCCGTTCAGGCCAAGCCACTGCCCGACGGCGTTCACCACGCGCACGGGCACGCTGCGGTCGTCATGAATGGGGTCGAAGGATCCGCGACCGTTGAAAACGACGACGTCGCCCCGCTCGATCCCTTCCGCAGGGTTCCCGGTCTTGCTGACCACCACGCGGTCCCCCTCCTCGAGGAGGGGTTCCATGGAGCCCGATGGTATGTAGTAGACATCGACGAGCAGGGCCCGCACGACGCCGACCACCAGGACGGCGAAAAGCACGGCGAAGAACACAAAACGCCAGCCCGTAATCGCGGACCGGCGTTGAGTGAGCTTCCCAGCCGTAGGAGGGGAAGCGGATGTTTCGGGCACCCGTAAAGGTTACTTGACCGTCTTGGGGTCGCGCTTTTCCTTGATCTTGGCTGCCTTGCCGCGAAGTTCGCGCATGTAGTAGAGCTTCGCGCGGCGAACGTCGCCCTTCGAGACCAGTTCGATCTTCTCAAGGACCGGGGAGTGCACCGGGAAGGTGCGCTCCACGCCGACGCCGAAGCTGACCTTGCGGACCGTGAAGGTTTCGCGGATGCCGTCGCCCTGACGCCCAAGGACGAAGCCCTTGAAGATCTGGACACGGGTGTTCTTGCCTTCAATGATGTTCACGTGGACATTGACGGTGTCTCCGGCGCGGAACGCCGGGATGTCGGTGCGTGCCGAGGCCGCATCGACGGAGTCGAGAATATGCATGGAGCTTCTCCTGGTGAACGCCACAGGTCATTCACGTGGGTCACGGCGGTCAAGGCCGGCTCGCAGGGAGCGCGGCAATCATCGCCGAAAAAGGTGTACCGGCGGTTCGGATCTCCGGACGCCGGTGTGTAGAACTGTTGGCCGCACACCCCCTGTGGCAGGGTCCAGCCCAGCAGACACAAGCACCAAGTATTCCATACCTGCAGCACAGCGGCGAATCGCAGGTGATCACCGTGTTTCCACGGAAGGCCGAGGCGCCCTTCAGGAGCCGGCGGGGTCCCTGCGCACGAGAACGCCGTCGACGACGTCGAAGCCGGCCCCGCTGAGAGCCGCGAGGTCGGCTCCGGTCAGCGCCCCGGCCTCGACCGACGCGAGCAGGTCGGGGCGGCGGAGTGCGGTGCGCCGGTACTGCTCGGTGCGGCGGAACTGCGCGATTCTCGCGTGGTTCCCGCTGAGCAGAACCTCCGGGATGTCCCGGCCACGCCATGACGACGGCTTGGTGTACACGGGGTATTCGAGCAGTCCGTCAGCGTGGGATTCCTCCACCAGGGACTCCGGATTTCCCACGACACCCGGGATGAGCCGGCCTACGGCCTCGACCATGGCGAGTACGGCCACCTCGCCGCCGTTCAGCACGTAGTCCCCCAGGCTGACGGGACGCACCTCGAAGAATTCCTCTGCCCATCCGATCGCCCGCTCGTCGATACCCTCGTAACGGCCGCAGGCGAAAACGAGGTGGTCGAGCGTGGCGAATTCGGAGGCCGTGGCCTGGCGAAAGACCTCGCCGGCCGGGGACGGGACCACGAGGGTGGGCCGCACGGTCGATTCCGCCGCAATCGATTCAAGGGCAAGGGCCCACGGCTCGGGCTTCATCACCATTCCGGCCCCGCCGCCGTAGGGGGTGTCATCGACGGTCCGGTGCCGGTCCGTGGTGAACTCGCGGAGGTCGTGGACGCGAACGTCCAGGAGCCCGTCCTGACGCGCCTTGCCGATCAGCGAGAGTTCGAGGGCCGCCAAGTATCCCGGAAAGATGGTGACGACGTCGATCCGCACTAGGAGTCTGCCCGGCCCGCGGCGTCACTGTCAGTATCACTGTCAGCGTCCTTGTCACCGGCGCCCGGAAGGGCGCTCTGAAGCGTTCCGGGAAGCGTTCCGGAAACGTCGTCGCCGTCGTCGGGCGCCTGGTTGGAGCCAGGGGTGTTCAGGTCGAACAGCCCGGCGGGAGGAAGAATGGACACGTAGCCGCCCTCGGGGTTCACCTCGGGAACAATCTTCCCGACGAACGGCACCAGTGCTTCGTGCCCCCCGGTCAGCTCGACCACGAGGAGGTCCTGGACGGCCATGGTCCGCAGCGCCGTGACCTTGCCGACCGTCTCGCCGTCGACCCGGGCGTCGAGGCCCACGAGCTCGTGCTCGTACCAGGCGTCCTCCTCGTCGTCCTCGGTGGTGTCACTGTCGATGAACAGGCTGGCGCCCCGCAGCGTCTCCGCTTGGTTGCGGTCGGGGATCTGCTCGAACCCCACGATGAGGATGTCCTTGTTCCAGCGAGCCTTCGTCACGGTCAGCTCAGCGGTGGGCGCACCTTCGGCACGAAACACCACACCGGGTTCGAAGCGGTCCTCGGGAGCATCGGTGAAGAGCTGGACCGTGACCTCCCCCCGAATACCGTGCGGCTTGCCGATCCGGGCTACGAGTACTTCCATGGTGCTGCTCCTGCGGCGAGTGGCTGGCGAGTGGATGAGGATAGAGAAACGCGTTCGGCCCCACTCCAGAATCTGGTGCGGGGCCGAACGGAAAAACTAGAAGCGCCTGGCGCCCGGGCTAGGCCCGACGGCGGTCCGTGTCCACGACGTCGACGCGGACCGGCTCGCCGTTGGCGAGTGCCGAGACCACAGTGCGGAGAGCCCGTGCGGTCCGGCCCTGCCGGCCGATGACGCGGCCCAGGTCCTCCTGATGGACGCGCACCTCCAGGGTCTCGCCGCGGCGGTTGTTCTTCACCGCAACCCGGACGTCGTCCGGGTTGTCGACAATTCCGCGCACGAGGTGCTCCAGCGCTTCGGCAAGCAACTTACTCAGCCTCGGTTGCTTCCGCAGCGGCGTCGTCAGTCTTCTTGGACTTCTTGGTGATGGCCTCAGGAACGATGACCGAGCCCTTGTCGGGAGCAACGAATGCTTCCTTGGGTGCCTTGGTCCTCAGAGTGCCTTCCTGGCCCTCGATGTTCTTGTACTTCTGCCAGTCACCGGTGATCTTCAGCAACGCTGAGACCTGCTCGGTGGGCTGTGCGCCGACTCCGAGCCAGTACTGGGCGCGCTCGGAGTTGATCTCGATGAACGAGGGCTCCTCGGTGGGGTTGTACTTACCGATTTCCTCGAGGGCACGGCCATCACGCTTGGCGCGTGCGTCCATGACGACGACACGGTAGAAAGGTGCACGGATTTTTCCCATGCGCTTCAGGCGAATCTTTACGGCCACTTGTGTGGTCACTCCTTGATGATGAAGGGGGCGAACCCAGACCTTCTGCTCCCGTGGGGCGGGCCATGAGGAAGGGTTCAAAGGACACAATTCACGCGCAGAGAGAGGGGCTGCCCGGATCGAGTACGCCTCTATTGTGCCAGACCTAGGCCGGTTGCGCGATTCCACCGTCGGGCGAGCCCGCGCGGACCCGGATCCGGTTCTTCCAGGGGTCCTCGAAGCGCAGTTCCGCTCCGGTGGAGTGCCGGTCGATTCCCGCTGCTGCGAGCCGTGCCGCCAGCGCATCGACCTCTTGGGGTTCGGGCACGTGGATGAGGACTTCTCCGAGCCCGAGGGTGTCCTTGCGCGGACCGGCCCCCCTGCTGTTCCACACATTCATGGCCATGTGGTGGTGGTACCCGCCGGCCGAGACGAAGAGCGCCTGACCGTGCCATCCCGCAGTGCGCTCGAAACCGAGGATGCCGACGTAGAAGGCCTCCGCTGTCGGCACGTCGCCCACCTGAAGGTGCACGTGCCCTACGCCGGCGGCAGCCTGGGTCTGTCCGGTCACCGCGTCCTCGGTCAGGTAGTCCTCGAGGTAGGTCCGTGCCGGCAGTGCGACGTTGTCCATGACCACTGACTTCTGCGCCCCCGGCCCCGTCCACTGCCAGGTGTCCCGCGGCTTGTCGAAGTAGAGCTCGATCCCGTTGCCCTCCGGATCGGCGAAATAGAACGCTTCACTGACAAGGTGGTCCGCGCTGCCCACGAAAGTCCCGGCGGATGCCTGCGCCGCGCTCAGCACGGTGGCCGCGAGGTCGGCGCGGTTCTCGAAAAGCAGCGCCGCGTGGAAGAGCCCGGCCTCGCCCGGGGGCGGCAGCCGCAGGCCGGAGGCCGGCTGGAGACGGATCAGCGGCGTATTCTTCCGCCCGAGGTCAACCCCGTCTGCGGATTCCGCAAGCACCTCGAGCCCGAGGCCGGCCTGGTAGTACGCAGCCATCCTCGCGATGCTGTCGACTTTCAGTGTGACTGTTCCCATCCCCGTGGCGGATGGCAACAGATCGGTTTCCTGCTGCATGGCGAGCCCCTCGCGTAGTCGGTTTTCCCTGTCCACCGGGTCAACTACTTGAAGATTCAACTTATTCCCGTGGGGAGTTCCCGGACGGGGCGCCCCGGATGAAACGGCGGACGACGGCGTCGCCCTCCGCCGTGTCGTGCGGCCGGTGCCCGCCTGCGGTGATGCGGTGTTGTGCGCCCGTCGCGGCGAGGTACTCGGCAACCTCCTCGTACAGCGGCTCCCACCCGCCGGTGAGGACGAGTGTCGGCACTCCCGGCACGATGTGCAGCGGGGCTGTCCACGGCGGAGCCTGCAGGCGAAGACGCCGTGCGTTCCGCCGTGCGTCCGAGGTGGTCGGAGGCTCCGCCTCGGAAGAAGAAGTCAACCGGACGAACCGCTGCAGGAACTCTTCATCGGTGAGTGTGTCCTGCCGCGCGAACAGCGGGGCCACGAGATCGATGTGGGCTGCGGTAGCGGGCAGGTCCGCAGTGAGCGACAGGCATGCGGGCTCCACCAGCGTCAGCGAGCGGATCAGGTCGGGCCGTTCGACCGCCGTCAGCATCGCCGAGACAGCCCCCTGCGAATGCGCCACGAGGTGACCCCCACTGCCGAGCGCCTCGGTGATGATGCGCTGATCCTCGGCGTGGTCGGTGGGCAGCGGTTCAGCGTCGGCATCGAAGCCGTGCCTCCGGAGGAACAGACAGTCATGGTCGAGGGACAGTCCGTGCTGCCGGGGCCAGGCGGCAGCCCCGAACGAGCCGCCGCCGTGGACGAAGACGATGCGTTCCTGCGTCATGCCGCCGATTTTCCTGCCGTTTCCCCTACTTGCCGAGGAACTTGTCGAATCCCTTGGGCAGGTTGAGCGATGACGGATCGAAGTCGCTCTGCCCGCCGAAGGCGGCGCCCGTCGGGGCGGCGGAACGTGCGGCGATCCGCCGCGCCTCCGCCTCCTGGAGTTCCTGCGCGGCCTTTGCCGGGTTGCCCGAGCGGGGCTTCTTCTTTCCCTTGGCCGCAGCCTTCGTCTTCCGTGCGCCCTGGAATCCGTTGGGTCCGGCCATCCCCGGCATTCCGGGCATCCCGCCGCCCGCTGCCATCTTCCGCATCATCTTCTGGGCCTGGGTGAAACGCTCCAGCAGGCCGTTGACCTCGGAGACGTGCACGCCCGAGCCCTTCGCGATGCGGGCGCGCCTCGAGCCGTTGAGGATTTTCGGAGCCACGCGTTCGTGGGGGGTCATCGACCGCACGATCGCCTCGACGCGGTCGATCTCGCGCTCATCGAAGTTCTCGAGCTGCTCGCGCATGCCCGCGGCGCCGGGCATCATCATGAGCATCTTCTTCATGGATCCCATGTTGCGGATCTGCTGCATCTGGGCGAGGAAATCGTCGAGGGTGAAGTCTTCCTGGTCGGCGAACTTCTTCGCCATCCGGGCGGCCTCGTCCTGGTCCCACGACTTCTCGGCCTGCTCGATCAGGGTGAGGATGTCGCCCATGTCGAGGATGCGCGAGGCCATGCGGTCCGGGTGGAACAGTTCGAAATCGTTGAGGCCCTCACCCGTCGAGGCGAACATCACGGGCTTGCCGGTCACCGAGGCGACGGACAGCGCCGCGCCGCCACGGGCATCGCCGTCGAGCTTGGTCAGCACCACGCCCGTGAAGTTGACGCCCTCGTCGAAGGCCAGGGCCGTGTTGACGGCGTCCTGGCCGATCATGGCGTCGATCACGAACAGCACTTCGTCGGGGTTGATGGCCTCGCGGATGTCCGCGGCCTGCTGCATCAGCTCGGCGTCGACGCCGAGCCGGCCGGCGGTGTCGACGATGACGACGTCGTGGAGCCGCGCCCGTGCCTCGGCCACGCCCTGCCGGGCGACAGTGACGGGATCGCCCGTGGCTGATTCGAACTCGGAGCTGACACCGGGATGGGGTGCGAAGACCGGCACGCCGGCACGCTCGCCATTGACCTGGAGCTGCTTGACCGCGTTCGGCCGCTGGAGGTCACACGCGACGAGGAGCGGACTGTGTCCCTGCCCCTTGAGCCACTTCGAGAGCTTGCCGGCGAGCGTCGTCTTTCCCGCGCCCTGCAGTCCCGCGAGCATGATGACGGTCGGCGGGTTCTTGGCGAGGCGGATCCGGCGCGTCTCACCGCCGAGGATGCCGACGAGCTCCTCATTGACGATCTTGACGATCTGTTGGCCCGGGTTGAGGGCCTGTGACACCTCGAGCCCCAGTGCGCGTTCCTTGACCCGTGCGGTGAAGGCACGCACCACCGAAACAGCCACATCCGCATCGAGCAGGGCCCGGCGGATCTCGCGGACGGTGGCGTCGATGTCGGCTTCGGTCAGGCGGCCCTTGCCACGGAGGTTCTTGAAGGTTGCTGTCAGCCGGTCGGAGAGTGAATTGAACACGTGCCGGAAACCACTTTCATCGGAAGATTTGCGGACTCAACTCCCTAGGGTATCAACTCGCCTTCCCCAGGCACTCCAGCCTGCAGGACTGCCCGGGTTGAAAGACAGCGTCTCCGGAAAGTGGCAGTGTGGAGAAGTGGACACTTCTTCGCTTGCCGAATCCCTTGCCGAGCACACCACCATTCCGGCCGACGCCGACACCCGCGTTCAGACCCTGCTGATCCTTGGTGCTTCGGGGGACCTGACGGGCCGGCTCCTCCTGCCGGGACTTGCGCGCCTGATCCGCCTCGGCCGCGCGGACGGCCTGAAACTCGTCGGCGCCGGCTCCGACGACTGGTCGGATGAACAGTGGCAGGAAAGAATCGGCTCCTCCTTCGCTGCGGCCGGAGAGAGCACGGACGATGCCGGTCGGGCCGCCCTCGAGGACGTCCGGAAAGGCAGCACGTACCATTGCCTGGACGTGACGTGTCAAGGTGCCCTTGCAACCCTCGTCGCCAGTCTCGAGGGGCCGGTGGCCATCTACTTCGCCCTCCCTCCGGCGGTGAGCCAGAAGGCCTGCTCGGCGCTGTCCGCGGATGCGCTTCCGAAGAGCACGCGCCTGGTGATGGAGAAGCCCTTCGGCACCGACCAGGCCTCGGCCCACGCCCTCAACTCCAAGCTCGCCGCCCTGGTGCCGGAGCAGAACATCCACCGGGTGGACCACTTCCTCGGCAAGGCCACGGTCTTCAACATCCTCGGCCTTCGCTTCGCCAACCGCATCCTCGAACCGGTGTGGAACAGCCTGCACATCGAGAAGGTGGAAGTGATCTTCGACGAGGACCTCTCGCTGGAGAACCGTGCCCGGTATTACGACGGCGCCGGCGCCCTGCGCGACATGATCCAGAGCCATCTCCTCCATGTCATGGCGCTGCTCGCCCTCAATGCGCCGTCCACCCTCCATGAACGCGACCTGCGTGACCACATCGGTTCCGTCCTGAGGGCGAGCACTGTGGATCTCAGCAATCCGGCCAGCAGCCGGCGCGCCCGGTACACCGCGGGAGACATCGCGGGCCGGTCGGTGCCGGACTACACCGCGGAGCCGGGCGTGGACCCCTCGAAGGGAACGGAGACCCTCGCCGAGGTCGTGGTTTCGATCAACAACGAACGCTGGGCCGGTGTCCCCTTCATCCTTCGCTCGGGCAAGGCACTGGGTGCCAAGCGCAAGGAAGCCATCATCACCTTCAGACCGGTCAGCCATGTGCCCACCGGGTTCACCGGCCAGGATGCGCCGACCCGCCTGCGCATCGGATTCGGTCCGGATACCCTGCAGCTCGAGCTCGACGTCAACGGCCCGGGTGACATGTTCTCGCTCGACCGCGCAGTCCTGAGTGCCGACCTCAACGCCACCGACCTGCTGCCCTACGGTGAGGTGCTCGACGGCGTCCTGGCCGGGGATCCGACGCTGTCCGTCCGCGGTGACACCGCCGAGGACTGCTGGCGGATCGTGGAGCCGGTCCTCGCCGCCTGGGCCTCGAACGAGGTCCCCCTCGAGGAGTACGCGGCCGGCTCCCCAGGTCCCGCTACCTGGCGATCAGCGCCTACCAGCTGATTACTCGGGCGGCACGTCGGCTATCGGAACCCCGGTAACGGACGCGCCGCCTGCTGCTACAGCGCGGCGTCGCCACGCTCTCCGGTGCGGACGCGGACGGCGTCCTCGATCGCGGTGACCCACACCTTGCCGTCGCCTGCCCGGCCGGTATTCGCGGTGGACACGAGGACGTCCACGATGTCCACGACCCACGCATCGGCTACCAGGATTTCCACCCGGGCCTTCTGCAGCAGGTCCACCGTGTATTCAGCCCCGCGGTACACCTCGGTATGGCCCCGCTGGCGGCCGTAGCCGCTGGCCTGGCTCACGGTCAGTCCCTGGACCCCGTAGGTCTCAAGGGCGCCGCGTACACTGTCGAGCTTGTCCGGGCGGACGATTGCTGTAACGAGTTTCATGAATTCACGGCCTCCGGGACGTTCTTCTTGGTTTTAGCCTGCTCTGCAAAGGGGTGGAAGGAACCACCGACGCCCAGCCCGCCGAACTCATAGGCGGTTTCGGCGTGCTCGGAGAGATCGACGCCGGACACCTCGTCATCAGGGGTGATCCGGAAGCCGATGGTCTTGTGGATTCCCAGCCCGATGATCGCCGTCATGATCGCCGAGAGCGCGATCGCCACGACTGCCGCCACCGTCTGGGCGAGCAGCTGGCCCGCGCCTCCTCCGTAGAAGAGGCCGCCACCTGCGCCGTCGACGGGCAGGGCGATGAAGCCGAGGGCGAGGGTTCCGGTGATGCCGGCCACCAGGTGGACAGCGACGACGTCGAGCGAGTCGTCGAAGCCGAGGCGGTACTTGATGCCGACCGCGAGCGCACACACCACGCCGGACACGAGGCCGAGGCACACCGCGCCCACCGGGCTGACGTTGGCGCAGGCGGGGGTGATGGCCACCAGTCCTGCGACGATGCCCGAGGCCGCTCCGAGCGAGGTGGGGCGGCCGTCACGGAAGCGTTCGGTGAGGATCCAGCCGACCATGGCCGCCGCCGGGGCCGCCATGGTGTTGACCCAGATGAGTCCTGCCTCTTCCGCGGTGCCTGCTGCGCCGCCGTTGAAACCGAACCAGCCGAACCACAGGAGGGCGGCGCCCAGCATGACCAGGGGGATGTTGTGGGGGCGCTGCGCGGGGTCCTTGCCGAAACCCTGGCGCTTGCCGAGGATGAGGGCGAGGACCAGTGCGGCGACGCCTGCGCTGATGTGGACGACGGTGCCGCCCGCGAAGTCGATGGCCTCGCCCACGGCGCTGCCCACGGCGCCGTCGGCGCTGAGGAGTCCACCGCCCCAGACCATGAAGGCCAGCGGGCAGTAGACCAGGGTGACCCAGATGGGAACGAAGAGCGTCCAGGCACCGAACTTGGCCCGGTCCGCGATGGCCCCGCTGATGAGCGCGACGGTGATGATGGCGAAGGTCGCCCCGTAGCCGGCCCCGATCATGTCCTCGGTACCGATCAGGCCCGTAAGGCCGAAGGAAGCGAACGGATTGCCGAACAGCTGGGCGACCCCCTCGCCGCCGGTCATGGAGTAGCCCCAGAGAACCCAGACGATTCCGACGAGCCCTACAGCGACGAAACTCATCATCATCATGTTCAGTGCGGCTTTGGCGCGGGTCATGCCGCCATAGAAAAATGCCAGGCCCGGAGTCATAAGGAGCACCATGGCCGCCGAAATCATTACCCAGACGTGACCTGCTGTCAAATCCATCAGCACGATCCTCTCGAAGAAGGCGGGCGTTTCCCGCGCTTCCCAGAATGCCGGGCCGGTGTTTCGCTACCTACGGCAGTTCGTTACCGGGAGGTTACAGAACCCTCACCGGTGTAAAAGGATCGTGACAGTCGTGTTTCAGCCGTGTTTCGGGGCAGCCGGCCGGGTCTGCTCAGGTCAGGAGCGCGTCGACGAAGCTTTCGGCGTCGAACGGCGCCAAATCATCGGCGCCTTCTCCAATACCCACGAGCTTGACGGGGACGCCGAGGCTCCGCTGGATGGCGACGACGATGCCGCCCTTCGCTGTCCCGTCGAGCTTGGTCAGGACGATGCCCGTGATGTTGACGACCTCGGAGAAGACTTTCGCCTGGTTCAGTCCGTTCTGGCCGGTGGTGGCGTCGAGGACCAGGAGCACTTCGTCGACGGTGCCCTGCTTCTCGATGACGCGCTTGAGTTTGCCGAGCTGGTCCATCAGGCCCACCTTGTTCTGCAGGCGGCCCGCGGTGTCGATCAGGACGACGTCGACCTCCTGATCGATTCCGGCCTTCACCGCCTCGTACGCGACGGAGGCGGGATCGGCGCCGTCGACGTCGGACCTCACCGTGGCGACGCCCACACGCTCACCCCAGGTGGCGAGCTGCTCGGCTGCGGCGGCACGGAACGTGTCCGCCGCCCCAAGGAGGACGTCCTTATCCTCGGCCACCAGGACGCGCGCGAGCTTTCCCACCGTCGTTGTCTTGCCGACGCCGTTGACTCCGACCACCAGCACGATCGCGGGCCGGTCGGCGTGGCGCAGGGTGGCCAGGGAGCGGTCCATGGTGGGGTCCACCAGTTTGATGAGCTCCTCGCGGAGCATTGCCGTGACCTCGGCGGGATCCCGGCTGCCGGCGACCTTCACGCGCTCGCGCAGCGCGTCGACAAGTTCCATCGAGGGTTCGGTGCCGAGATCGGCCATCAGGAGGGTCTCCTCGACCTCGTCCCACACGTCCTCGTCGATCCTGTCCCTCGACAGCAGGGCCAGCAGTCCCTTGCCCAGCGCGTTGTTGGAGCGCACGAGCCGCGCCCGCAGCCGGGCGAGCCGGCCCTGGACCGTGTCCGGGGTGTCGAGCGGCACCGTGGCGGTGGATTGGTCGAGCCCGCTGAGGTCATCGGGCACGACGACGTCGGGCACGCTATCGGTCCCTGCGTCAGTCCCCGAGGGACGGTCGAGCAGGTCGGTGGACGTGGACCCGTGCGCCCGCAAGCCGGGGGTGTCGTCGTCGTCGCGCTGCGAGGTGTACAGCCCCGGAGGAGTGCGGCGCCCCTTGAGGAGGACTACTGCGAGGGAGCCAAGGACAGCGATGGCAAGGACGACGAAAATTACGATCTGGAGGGTCTCGTTCACCATTCCACCTTCTCACACCGCCCGATTAAGGAACCCCTGCCGGTAGTGAAAGACTTTGCTCACTATGATTCGAATCCCCCGCCTGCAAAAGCGCCGCCGCACGACGGATTCGAGCGCCGTCCAGTGCATTCCCCGGGAGATTCGGGTCCTGATCGCCGCCGCCTTCGTGATCGCCATCGGCTTCGGCCTCGTGGCGCCCGTGCTGCCCCAGTTCGCCCAGAGTTTCGACGTCGGCGTGACCGCTTCCTCGGTGATCGTGAGCGCCTTCGCCTTCACACGGCTGGTCTTCGCGCCGGCCGGCGGGCACCTGATCGAGCGGCTCGGGGAACGGCCGGTGTACATCCTGGGGTTGCTGATCGTCGCGCTGTCCACCGCGGCGTGCGCGTTCGCGGGAAACTACTGGCAGCTGCTGGTCTTCCGCGGCCTCGGCGGGATCGGATCCACGATGTTCACCGTTTCGGCGATGGGCCTGATCGTGCGCCTCGCACCGCCGGGGATCCGGGGACGGGTCTCGAGTGCCTATGCGTCGGCGTTCCTCCTCGGCAGTATCGGCGGCCCCCTGATGGGAGGCCTGCTCGCGGGGTACGGCCTTCGCGTGCCGTTCCTGGTCTACGCAGGTGCCCTGCTCGTGGCGTCCGCCGTCGTGTTCTTCCAGCTCAAGGACACTCCGCTGGGAGACCGGAAGAAGGCCGCCCCGCTGCCCGTGCTGTCAATGCGCGAGGCCTACGGCGATTCGGCGTACCGTGCCGCCCTGGTCTCGAGCTTCGCCAACGGCTGGTCCTCCTTCGGGGTGCGCATGGCGCTCGTCCCGCTGTTCGCGACGGCGGTCCTCGGCGCAGGCCCGGAAATCGCGGGCATCTCCCTGGCGTGCTTCGCAGCGGGCACCGCCCTTGCGCTGACCTTCTCAGGACGGCTGGCGGATTCCTGGGGACGGCGGCCTCTGGTGCTGCTGGGCCTCGCAGTGAACGGCGCTGCCATGGTGGCGCTCGGCTTCAGCGGCAGCGTGCCGGTGTTCCTCGCGGTCTGTGCCATCGGCGGCCTGGGTACCGGGCTCCTCAATCCGGCGCAGCAGGCGGCGGTCGCCGATGTCGTCGGGAACGGCCGCAGTGGTGGGAAGGTACTGGCGGGATTCCAGATGAGCTCGGACCTCGGTGCCATCCTGGGACCGGTGCTGGCCGGCCTGATCGTCGACTACTTCGTCTTCGGATCCTTCGGCATGGCGTTCTCGATCTCCGGCCTGCTCGCCGCGTGGGCCGGCCTCCTGTGGCTGAAGGCCCGGGAGACCCTTCCGGCTCAGGACGCCGGGGAAACCGCGTAGCCCGGGACCCGCTGTCGCTTCAGGCCTCGACGAGCCGCTGGCTGATCACGGTGGACACGCCGTCGCCTCTCATCGTGACCCCGTAGAGGGCGTCCGCCACCTCCATGGTGCGCTTCTGGTGCGTGATGATGATCAGTTGGCTCGATTCCCGGAGCTCCTCGAGGATGCTGATCAGTCGCCCGAGGTTGGTGTCGTCGAGCGCCGCCTCCACCTCGTCCATCACATAGAACGGCGACGGCCGTGCCTTGAAGATCGCGATGAGCAGGGCGATGGCGGTCAGCGAACGCTCACCGCCGGACAGCAGCGAGAGCCGCTTGATCTTCTTCCCGGCGGGCCTCGCCTCGACCTCGATGCCGGTGGTGAGCAGGTCCGAGGGGTCCGCCAACACCAGCCGTCCCTCACCACCCGGGAAGAGCCTGGCGAAGACGCGCTCGAACTGCACCGCTGTGTCCTCGAACGCGGTGGTGAAGACCTGCTCCACGCGTTCGTCGACCTCGCGGATGATGTCCAGCAGGTCCTTCCGCGTGGCCTTCAGGTCAGCCAGCTGCGAGCTGAGGAACTGGTGGCGCTCCTCGAGTGCTGCGAATTCCTCGAGGGCCAGCGGGTTGACCCTGCCCAGCGCCGACAGGTCGCGCTGTGCTTTCCGCAGGCGCTTCTCCTGTTCCTCCCGAACGAAGGGAATGCCCTGCGGCAGGACCTTGCCCTCCCCGTCCACCGGAGCACGCAGCTCGGCCCACTTGTCGGCGCTCGCCGTCAGTGAGGGCACGGGCAGGTGGGGGCCGTATTCGGCCAGGAGGTGCTCGGGGGTGAGGCCCAGTTCCTCGATGGAGCGGTTCTCGAGGGCTTCGATGCGCAGCCGCTGCTCAGCGCGGGCCAGTTCGTCCCGGTGCACCGAGTCGGTGAGGCGTGCAAGTTCGGCGGCGAAGTCGTCATTCGTGGTGCGGATGCCCGCCAGCTCGATGTCCCTCGTGGCCCGTACCTCTTCCGCGGCGTCGCGCTGCCTTGCTGCCTCATCCAGGGACACCGCAAGGAACTGGAGCACCCGGTGGGCAGCACGTGCCACGGCGAGCGCTTTGTCCGCCTGCACCTGCTGGAGCCGTGCGCGTTCGGCGGCCTGCCGCCTCGCCTGGTGCTCGGCGGCAGCAGCCCGTTCGAGGGACGCTGCCCGGTTGGCCAGCGCACTCAGCCGCTCCTCGGCACTGCGCAGCTGAAGGCGCGCTTCCATCTCGGCGGAGCGCGCCTGCACCGCGGCCGCGTTGAGCCGGTCCCGGTCCGAAGTGGACGGTTCGGCTTCCTCGGGAAGGTTCTGGACGGCGGCGAGCCTTCCGACGGCCTGCCCCAGTTTCTCCTCCTCGACCGCGAGGTTCGCCTCGGCAGCCGCTGCCAGCTGGGCAAGGCGGTTCGTTTCACCCACCGCGGACCGCAACGACGCACCGAGATGCCCGAGCCGCTCGGCGACCGCCGCATGGCGCGCGTCCGATTCGTGGAGACGCTGGAGGGCCGAATCAGCGCGTTCCTGTGCTGCCTGCCGCTCCCCCTCGGCGCCGGCACGTCGAAACCTTGTCTGCTCGAGGCGGGCAGTGGTGTCGGCGAGCCGCGCGGCGGTGTCGTCGACGGCGGCCCGCACCTCGAGGACGCCGGGCGCGCCGGGGTTACCGCCGCGGGCGTGATGGCGGGAGACGACGTCACCATTCCGGGTCACGACTGCCACCGGGACCGGACTGCCATCCCGGAACCTGTCCCGACTCTGATCCCGATTCCGATTCGGCCCTGCACCCTGCAGGACGGCCTGCGCTGCATCGAGGTCCTCCACCATGACGATTCCGTCCAGCAGGGCCGCCAGCGGAGCCGTCAGTTCCCCGCTGCACTCGAGAAGGGACATTGCGGGCCGGACGTTCTGCTCCTCGAGGAGAGCCGATGGTCGGTCCCCCGCTGGTGCGCCCTGTTCCCCGATGCCCTGTTCTCCGGAGCCCTGGATGACGAGCACCACCTGCCCGGCGTCGTCGTGCTTCATCCGCAGCAGCGCCGCCGTCGCCGCGGCACCGTCCCGCACCACGACGGCGTCGGCCACCGCGGCGAGCGCTGCAGATACTGCGCTCTCCCACCCCGGAGCGATGCGGAGGGACTCGGCGAGGGGACCGAGAACGCCGTCGAGCCCCGCATCGAGCAGCATCTGCGAGCCGTCGCGCCGCTTCAGGCCCTCCTTCAGCACCTCGAGCCGTGCGGCGAGGGCACCCCGCTCTCGATCCGCGGTCCGCTCTTCGCCGGCAATGGCCGTTATCGCCTCCTGAATGGCCTCAAGCGCTGCGGAGGCCTTCTCGTAGTCGGCGTCGAGCCCCTCCTCCCCCTGCTCCACGCCTGCCACCTGCGTCTCGAGTGCGGTGAATTCCTGGCCGGCGGCCTGCCTGCGCTCGCCGGCGGCTGCGATCGAGCTGTGGAGCCGGCCCAGCTCGGCGACTGCGGCTTCGACGCGCGATCTCGCCGCCCCCACCGAACCGGCCAGCCGTGCCGCGCCTTCCCTCCGGTCGGCTGCCGCACGTAGCAGCGAGGCAAGGCGCTTCTCCTCTGCTGTTGCCGAATCCTCGGCGGACCTGCGATGCCCGACGGCGGTATCCAGCGCGGTGCGAAACCCGTCGACCTGCCCGGCGAGCGTGCGCTCCTCGCTGCGCACACGTTCCGCCGAACGCCCGAGTTCAGAGGGGTCGCGGCCTGTGTCGGCACTGGTGTCGGGGCTGCCCAACAGTCGTCGTCGTTCCTCGGCCACTGTTTCCAGGGAACGAATCCGCTCGCGGGAGGAGGACAGTGCGTACCAGGCGTCCCGCAGCGCGTTGAGGGTGGGGGTGGCAGCCGCGGCGAGTTGCTCGAGTTCGGCCTGGCGTGCCCTGCCTGCCTGCAGACGTTGCTCGACTTCCGCCCGGCGCTCCCGGAGCGCCGTTTCGTCGGCTTCCTCCGTGGCGAGGGCTTCGGTGAGGCGGGAGAGGTCGTCGGCGAGGAGCCGGGCGCGCGCGTCGCGGACCTCGAACTGGACCTGCTGTGCACGCCGTGCCACCTCGGCCTGTTTGCCCAGCGGGGTCAACTGCTGGCGAAGCTCCCCGGTGAGGTCGGTGAGCCGGGTCAGGTTGGCCTGCATCGCGTCCAGCTTGCGCACCGTCTTTTCACGCCGCCTCCGGTGCTTGAGGATGCCGGCTGCCTCCTCGATGAAACCCCGGCGTTCCTCGGCCGTCGCGGAAAGCACGCGGTCGAGCTGTCCCTGTCCCACGATGACGTGCATCTCGCGGCCCATGCCGGTATCCGACAGAAGTTCCTGGATGTCAAGGAGCCTGCAGCTTTTCGAGTTGATCGCGTATTCCGAACCGCCGGCCCGGAACAGCGTCCGGGAGATGGTGACCTCGGAATACTCGATGGGCAGCGCGCCGTCGGCATTGTCGATGGTCAGCGATACCTGCGCACGGCCGAGCGGCGCCCTGCCCGAGGTCCCGGCGAAAATCACGTCCTCCATCTTTCCGCCGCGGAGGGTTTTCGCTCCCTGTTCACCCATCACCCAGGCGAGGGCGTCGACCACGTTGGACTTTCCCGAACCGTTCGGACCCACAACAGCGGTGACGCCCGGTTCGAAGTCGAAAGTCGTCGCGGAAGCGAAAGACTTGAAGCCTCGCACGGTTAGACTCTTTAAATGCACAGTGGTCAGGCTCTCCAGAGGGGTTGGGTCTTTCAAATCTACTGGGTTGGGCGGACCCGGGCGTGCATCCCCTACAGTTCTGTGGACAAACAAGTGTGACCAGCGCAGAAATTAAGAAGTAGGCTTAGCAAAAGGTTCGACAGAATCCCAGAGCTCCTTGGCCGGATCCCCCGCGGACTCCAGTGGCCGCCAATGGTGCTGAACAGTTGACGAGGCAGGAAATTTGACCGGTAACGCGACGTTCCGACATGACAACACGGCTTTGCTGGCCGTCACGAGCGTGGAGGCGCCGGTAGTCGTCACTTCCGCAGAGTTTGACGAACGGCTGGCGCCGAGCCTCAAACGGCTTCGGCTGTCCAAGCGCCTCCTGGAGAGAGTTGCCGGAGTTACCGAACGGCGCTGGTGGTCACCCGGATCGGATTTCGACGACGCCGCCATCGAGGCGGGAGCGAAGGCCATGGCCGAGGCGGGGATCGAGCCGAGCCAGGTGGGACTACTGATCAACACCTCGGTGACGCGCCGGAACCTCGAGCCCTCGGTTGCCGTCAAGATCCACCACACCCTGGGCCTGCCGTCGTCGGCCATGAACTTCGACCTTGCGAACGCCTGCCTCGGGTTCGTCAACGGCATCACCCTTGCCGCCAACATGATCGACTCGGGCCAGATCAAATACGCCCTGATCGTGGCCGGCGAGGATGCCCAGAGCACCCAGGAAGCTACCTTCAAGCGCCTCAACCGGCCGGATTCCACCCGCCAGGACTTCCTCAGCGAGTTCGCCACCCTGACACTTGGTTCAGGTGCGGCCGCCGCCGTGATCGGCCCGGCCGACGAGCATCCCGGCTCCCACCGCATCCTGGGTGGCGTCTCACGTGCGGGAACCCAGCACCATGAGCTGTGCGTCGGTGGCATCGACGGCATGTACACCGACACCAAGGGACTGCTCGACGGCGGGCTGGAGCTCGTGGTGACCGCCTGGCACGAGGCGCAGGCCGACGGCTGGAAGTGGGACGCCATGGACCGCTACGTCACCCACCAGGTGTCCAACTCCTACACCAACGCCATCATCAAGGCGGTCGACCTCGTCCGCGAGCGCGTCCCCATCACGTTCCCCCACTGGGGGAACGTCGGCCCCGCGTCCCTGCCGATGACCCTCGCGCAGGAGGCGCAGTCGCTCTCGCCGGGTGACCGCGTACTCTGCCTCGGCGTCGGATCCGGTCTCAACACCTCGATGATGGAGATTGCGTGGTAGCACTGCCCGGGGTCGACCCGGCGTGGTCGACCTATTCCGACGTGCCCTCCACCTCGGCGGCGGACAACCCGGGAACGGTCAACTCGTGGCACTACCTGGACAACGGGCCCCAGCTCTCCGAAGCCGGAACCGCCGTGCGGGGTACCCTGCTGTGTGTCCACGGCAATCCCACCTGGTCCTATCTGTGGCGCACCCTACTGGCCCGGGGTGTTTCCGAGGGCTGGCGGGTGGTCGCGGTCGACCAGCTCGACATGGGCTTCTCCCGCCGCACCCGGACGTTCCGCCGGCTCGCCGACCGGGTGACCGACCTCGAGGATTTCGCCGCAGCACTCTCCCTCGAGGGACCGCTTGTCACCGTAGGCCATGACTGGGGTGGCGTGGTGAGCCTCGGGTACGCGCACCGCAACCGGTCGCACCTCGCCGGCGTCGTCCTCACGAACACCGCCATCCATCAGGAGCCGAAGCAGCCCATCCCCTCCCTGCTGCGTCTGGCCCTCCTGCCCGGAATGCACCGCCTCGGAACGCAGACAACGTCGGCCTTCCTCGACGTCACGCATGCCCTTGCACGCCCGAAGCTCCCACGCGACGTCCATGCCGCCTTCCGCGCGCCCTACCGGACACGCGCCGACCGCGCAGGTATTGCCAACTTCGTTTCGGACATCCCCGCGGCGCCCTCCCACCCCAGCTACGCGACTCTGACCGGCATCGCCGAGGGCATCCGCACCCTCGACGTGCCGTCCCTGATGGTGTGGGGTCCTCGAGACCCCATTTTCACCGATACCTACCTCGAGGACCTCACCCGGCGGCTCCCCTCCGCCGACGTGCACCGGTTCGAGGACGCCGGCCACCTCCTCCAGGAGGACGCGGATGTTGCAGGAACGATCTTCAGCTGGCTCGACGAACGCTTCCCTCCCGCATCCCGGGAAGGTACGGCTTCGACCCCGCCCCTTGCGACCCCTTCCCATACCTTCCTGTGGCACCATTTGCAGGAGCGCTCGACGGGGGCTGAGCAGGGCTCGCTCGCCGTGGCGGAGATGGGCAGGAACGGCATCCGGCGTTCGCTGTCGTGGCGGGAACTGGCCGACGACGTCGCCGCCGTGGCGGCCGGCCTGGCCGGCCTCGGAGTGGGCTCCGAAAGCCGCGTCAGCCTGATGGTCCCCCCCGGCGTGGACCTGACCGTGCTGATCTACGCCTGCCTGCGGATCGGCGCCATCATCGTGGTCGCCGACGCGGGCCTCGGAACGAAGGGCCTGTCGCGCGCGGTGAAGGGCAGCGTGCCCGACGTCGTCATCGGCATCGAGCGCGCGCTCCTGGCGGCGAGACTCTTCGGCTGGCCCGGACGGCGGATCAGCGTTGGAACCCTCGCGGGCGGGAAGCGTGCCCTGCGGGTCGAGTCATCCCTTGAAACACTGCGTACCACTCCCCCGGGAACCTTCGAAAATCCTGACCCCGACGCCGATGCCGCCATCCTCTTCACCTCCGGTTCCACCGGACCGGCCAAGGGCGTGGTGTACACCCACCGGCAGCTCTCCGGCATGCGCGACACCGTCGGCGGGACCTTCGGGCTCGGTCCGGGAGGTGCCCTTGTTGCAGGTTTTGCGCCGTTCGCCCTGCTGGGACCGGCACTCGGGGGCGCCTCCGTCACCCCGGACATGGAGGTCACCGCGCCCAGGACCCTCACGGCACAGGCGCTGGCCGACGCCGCCCGGGCCATCGATGCCACTGCCGTCTTCGCAGCCCCGGCTGCCCTGCGCAACCTCGTCGCGACGAAGGACAACCTGACCCCTTCCGGCACAGAGGCCCTGGGCAAGGTCACCACCGTCCTTTCGGCCGGAGCGCCGGTTCCGGCACTCCTCCTCGAGCAGGTGCAGGAACTGCTGCCCGCCGCGTCCCTGCACACGCCGTACGGCATGACCGAGGCGCTGCCCGTCTCGAACATCGACCTCGAAGGGATCCGGGCCGCCGAGGCGGATGCCGCCGGCACGATGCCCGGCGCGGGAAACGGAGTGTGCGTGGGCCGTGCAGTCCAGGGAGCACGGCTTGCCGTGAGCGCGCTGTCCGACGACGGCGTCCCCGACGGCACTCCCACCACGGAGCCAGGCGTCACCGGTGAGATCCTGGTGGACGCACCCCACGTCAAGAGCCGGTACTATCGCCTGTGGCGTACCGAGGGAGCCTCCTCCCGCACCGCCCCCTGGCACCGCACCGGCGATGTCGGCCATTTCGACGGAGCAGGCCGGCTGTGGGTGGAAGGCCGGCTCGGCCATATCATCACGACTCCGGGCGCAGTGCTGACTCCGGTCGGCCTCGAGCAGGCCCTTGAAAAGCTCGAGGGTGTTCGCCTCGCCGCCGTCGTGGGAGTGGGGCCGACGGGCACGCAGGCGATCGTGGCCGTCGTCGAACCCGTTCCCGCGCCCGGCAGGAACCGCAGGCGAAGCCGGAAGCCAGTACTCGCCGATTCCGTGCTGACCGAACGCGCCCGGAACATGGCGCGGACGGCCGGTATCGAACTGGCGGCAGTCCTGACGGTGCCGGGACTGCCCGTGGACATCCGCCACAACGCGAAGATCGACCGCACCGAAGTGGCGAAGTGGGCCGGCGCGGTGCTTGCGGGCAGCGGTTCCCGAATCCCGTGAAAATACTCGTCACCGGAGCAAGCGGGATGCTCGGCGGCGCCGTTGCAGCCCTGCTGGTCACGGCCGGTGAGTCGGTGCGCACTCTGCAACGGCGCCCCTCTGGGCTATCCGGAGTCACTGACTTCGAGAGATCACTGACGGACCGGGCAGCACTGGGCCAGGCCGTCGACGGCATGGACGCCGTGATCCACCTCGCGGCGAAGGTCTCGTTCACGGGACCCCGCTCCGATTTCGAGGCCGTCAACGTCGAAGGCACGCGGAATCTGCTCGAGGCGGCCCGCCGGGCAGGTGTGCACGACGTCGTCTACGTGTCCTCGCCGTCGGTCGCCCATGCTGGGCAACCGATCGTGGGCCTGGGAGCGACGACGGCGGAGCCTGCCACAGCGCGCGGCGAGTATGCCCGGTCGAAGGCGCGTGCGGAACTGCTTGCGCTCGGGATGTCCGCTCCGGAGTTTCGGGTTGCAGCGGTGCGTCCGCATATCGTGTGGGGTCCCGGCGATACCCAGCTCGTGGAGCGGGTCATCGCCCGCGCTCGGGCGGGGCGCCTGCCGATCATCGCCGGGGGTACTGCGCTGATCGACACCACGTATGTGGACAACGCGGCGTCGGCAATCGTTGCCTGCCTGCGAAGGATCGACTCCATGCAGGGCCGCGCGGTGGTGGTCACCAACGGTGAGCCGCGTCCCGTCCGTGAGCTGATCGCTGGAATGTGCCGGGCCGGAGGCGTGGAACCACCTCGATGGAATGTCCCCGGTGCGCTCGCTCGGATTGCCGGTTCCGTCGTCGAACGGGTGTGGACCGCGGCAGGAGCAACCGACGAACCTCCCATGACCCGGTTCCTCGCCGAGCAGCTGTCCACCGCGCACTGGTTCGACCAGCGCGAGACCCGGGCACTGCTCCATTGGAAGCCTGCGGTCTCCATCGACCAGGGCCTGCAGAAGCTCGAGGAGTTCTACCGGCGCTGAGCGCAGCCGGTCGCAGAGGCCCACACGGGCAGCACATCAAACAGTAAGGACCGGCAGACGAATCTGCCGGTCCTTACTGATGTCCCATTGGGAGAGCCGAAGCCCGAGAGGTAATGCTAGCTCACGCGGATGTAGACGCCACCGGAGCCGAGCTCGGCGGGTGCGATCATGGTCTGGCCGCCGTTGAAGCCACCGTGTACTGCCTCGCCACCACCGATGTAGACAGCGATGTGAGGTACACCGGCGCCGCCGTTGGTGTAATAGATGAGATCGCCGGGAATTGCTGCGCCGGCACTGACCTGGGTGCCGAGGCTGAGGTAGCCGGCTGGCCAGTCGTGGAAATTGATCCCGGCAGCTGCGAGGGAGTTCGTCACGAGCATGGTGCAGTCCTGACCCCGGCCGAGCTGGGCCTTCGCTGCTGCAGCGATGGTGGCTGCTTTCGAGCTCGCAGGTGCCGTCGAAGCTGCGCCGATCGGGGTGATGCCGCCCGACTGGAGCGAGACGCCGGTGTTCGCAGCGACGAAGTTCATGGCAGGAGCCGCGGCGGGAACAGCAGCCGGTGCTGCCACGGGAGCGGGAGCAGTGAATGCTGCAGCCTGCACCTGGGGTGCTGCTACAACGGCTGCGCCACCCGAGAGGGCGATGCTCTGGCCCGGGTAGATGATCGATGAGCCGTTGAGGCCGTTGGCCGCGAAGACTGCGCTGAGACTGACACCGTGAGCCGAAGCGATGCTTCCGAGGGTGTCACCCGACTGGACGGTGTAGGAGCCTGCTGCTGCAGCCTGGGCTGCTGGGGCAACTGCACTGGCCGAAGCGGGAAGTGCTGCGCCGAGCAGGATGCCTGAAGCTGCAACTACTACAGCTGCGGGACGACCCGCTGCTGATACCGCACGTGTTGCGGATTTGAAGTGGTTGGTGCGCTCGGGGGTTGCCCTGTGGCGCGCGGCATGACGATTCTTGGACATGGATGTGCCTCTCCCAATGCCTACGAAGTTAGCTGTCGGGTTCGGGTGGGACACCCGGACACAGGTCTCGGAACGCATCCCGTGTGGATGTGTTCCGTCTGCGTCTTTACCCCTAGGGCTTTCCAGAGAAAGCCCGCTATCGGTTCCCCCGCCCCTGTCGGATGTGTACGAACGGTTCCTTCGGTCACCGACAGGGTTAGGCAGTCTGACCAAGGGCGCCAGTCCCTTTGGACCGGCGCGCTCTAAAGATTACCCAATGAACACGGTATTGTCACATTTGGATCACAGCGGTGTTTGAGGGCTTGCGGAAACCCGCAGCGTACCTATGGATTACCTCAGTTTCAGCGCAACTTGTCCCGCAGATCTACCCGTTGACTTACTGGTGGGAGCGCGGTTTCGGCTGGCAACGGGGGCAGCTGAAGGAAGAACGGTTCATGAAGATGTCCCGCCTGATCAGGGACTCCCTACCTGTTCGTGCACACCGTCGGCAGGGCCGGCCTGTCCGCCCGTACGCCTCGAGGGAGCGTTCGAAGTACCCGGAGGCTCCATTGACGTTGACGTAGAGGGAATCGAAGCTCGTGCCTCCGGCGTCGAGCGCGCGGGTCATGACGTCCCGGCAGGCGCCCACGAGCCGGAGGGCCTCGGATCTGCGGAGAGTATCGGTGGCGCGCGCATAGTGCAGCTTCGCTGCCCACAGGGCTTCGTCGGCGTAGATGTTGCCGATCCCGGAGATCAGCCCCTGGTCCAGCAGT
Organism: Arthrobacter sp. CAN_A214; assembly: GCF_015751955.1. NCBI lineage: Bacteria > Bacillati > Actinomycetota > Actinomycetes > Micrococcales > Micrococcaceae > Arthrobacter > Arthrobacter sp. CAN_A214. Next base: position 119,841 of record NZ_JADOUU010000002.1, on the reverse strand, counting down.
GCTCTCTTGATCCCCGACCGGCGGACGCGGACGCGCGAGAAGAAGTCCTCGAAGGAGAAGGCGGGGTCCAGAGGATCCCGGGCAATGTGGGAGGCTTCCCGAGGAATCAGGGGAAGTCCGCTGCTCCCCAGGCCACCGGCCTTGCCGTCAGCTGTGGCCTGCAGGGACGTGACGAACATTCCGCCGAAGATGCGCTGGTCGATGAAGCGCAATTCGCGCGGGAGGCTTTTGCCGTCGTCGTCCGTGGCGTTGGACAGGCTGAGCCTGACCTTGAGGTGTTTTTCGTCAGGCGCGCCGGAGTCCTCGATAAGCAGCTGGCCGCTCATGCCGAGGTGCGCCATGAGTGCCACCGGTGATTCGCCGTCCACCGGCTCGGCGTCCGGCGAAAGCCCGCCCAGGGGCATCCAGAGGAATTTCCCGCGGCGGACCACATCGGTGACCCGGTAGCCGGCAAGGTTGCTCCGAAAGTCCTCCGGCCCCAGCGCGTGGCGCCTCAGCGACCGCGGATCGAGAACCTCGACGTCGTCGATGGTCCGCCCCGTCACCCAGCGGACGAGGCCGCGCCGGACCACCTCGACTTCGGGCAGCTCAGGCAATCCGGCCTACTTGCTGTCGGCGAGGCTTGCGGATCCGAGGAGCATGCTGAGGGAGGCCTCCGCCGCAGCCTGCTCGGCTTCCTTCTTCGAATTGCCGGTCCCCGCACCGTAGGGCGTGCCGCCGATCACCAGCAGCGCCTCGAAGGAACGCGCGTGATCGGGCCCGGTGCCCGTCACCCGGTAGTCGATGACGCCGAGCCGTCTGGCGGCCGCGAGTTCCTGGATCCGCGTCTTCCAGTCGGTGCCTTCACCGAGCACGTCCGAGTCCTGCAGCAGTGGCGCGATGAGCCGCATCACCATGGCCCGTGCAGTTTCGATGCCCTGGCTGAGGTACACCGCGCCGATCACCGCTTCCATGGTGTCCGCGAGTATGGACGGCTTGTCGCGCCCGTTCGTCAGTTTTTCGCCCTGGCCGAGAAGGATGTACCGGCCGAGATCCAGGCCGCGCGCCACACCCGCGAGGGCGCGCGTACTGACGACCGCGGACCTCCGCTTGGCGAGGTCTCCCTCGGACAGATCAGGGTTCTCCCGGTACAGGGCATCCGTAACGGCCAGACCGAGCACCGAGTCCCCCAGGAACTCGAGCCGCTCATTGGTGGGAATGCCGCCCTTCTCATACGCATAGGAGCGATGGGTCAGGGCAAGACGAAGCGTCCCGGCATCGATGTCGACGCCGAGACGCTGGGTCAGTTCTTCTGTATCAGCCACGTTCACTTACGCTTCCGCATAAGGCGCGATCAGCAGCCAGGGCCGAAGGGCCTTCCGCCGCCGCGATCCGTTATTAGACGTCGGCTACCTTGCGGCCCTTGTACTCAAGGAACAGCGGGGTACCGGCGGAGTCAGAAACGACCTTGGCCTGGTGGGAAAGGCTGTAGGTTACGCGGCCGTTCTCCACGGTCTTCACCAGTTTGGGGGCGGTTGCCTTCCACTGGGACCTGCGTGCACGTGTATTCGCGCGGGACATTTTCCGCTTTGGAACAGCCACGACTAACTCTCTTCTCTCTCGTCCGACTCTTTACGTGATGCCGCATCATTCTCAGCGGCGGTGCCGGCCAGCCCCGAAAGGGCGGACCAGCGAGGATCCAAAATCTCGTGATGGTGATCGGGATTGTCATTCAGCTGCACACCGCATTCGGCACACAGACCCTGGCAGTCCTCCCGGCACACCGGCTGGAACGGCAGCGAGGTAACCACTGCGTCCCTCAGCACCGGCTCCAGGTTGATCGCGTCATTCTCGACCCGGTGCTGTTCCTCTTCCTCTTCCGCCGACAGCGACTCGGAGTCGCTGTAGTAGAAGAGCTCCTGGATGTCCACATCGCTGTCGAAGCGGAGGGGTTCCAGGCACCGGCCGCACTCGCCGGTAACTTCGACGTCTGCGGTTCCCGACACGAGGATTCCCTCGTGGACTGCTTCAAGGCGTAAGTTCAGGTCCATCGCGGAACCTTCCTGTACACCGATCAGCGCCACTGAAAAATCCTTCGGCGCGGGAACATGTTCTTCGATTGTCCGCATACTGCCCGGGCTGCGCCCGAGCTCTCTGACACTGAATGTCAAAGGCGAACTGAGATCGCTTTTAATGGTGACTCCTGTAGAACATATGACCGACGTATCATCTTAGCCTGAGTTGTCGGCCCAACCCAAAACGCACGGGCGGTGCCGCAGTTCTCAGCCGGCGTGGAAGGTCCCCGCGTAGGCTCGGCCGTGTGACACGTCCAGACCCGCCGAGCGCGACGAGCGGTCGGCTCGGGCGCTCAGTCCGGCCGGCACTGGGAATCCTCCTGACTGCCAGTACCCTCCCAAATCTGTTCCACCCCCGAACCCCTGACGACGCGCGGCGAAGCCAGGTCGGTCGCGCGGCTCGCCCAGGACAACGGCTGGAAAAGAGTCCTTGTCGTTCCGTCCCGCTACCATGCCGTGCAATCGCTCACCAATCTTGAGCAGTGCTCGGACTCCGCATTTCTTCTGGTGCCGACCGCACCGGACCTGGGTCCCGTGGAATGGTTCTTCCGGTTCGTCGAGGAATCCGTGGGTCTGGCGGCGGCCCATCTGCGGCCTGCCTGTGCCTCCCCTATCTGAACGTAGCCAGTACGTGTCCGCTCAGGCGGCGCCGTCGTCTGCTGTCAGCCGCCTCGACACCGCTTCCGGAACGAACTGCCCGATGTCCCCACCGAGGGACTGCACTTCCTTCAGAAGGGTGGAGGACAAGTGCAGGTAGTTGCTCTCGCCCGGGATGAAGACGGTCTCGACGCCGGTCAGCTGTCGGTTCATGATGGCCATCGGCAGCTCGTACTCGAAATCGCGGCCGGTTCGGAGTCCCTTGACGACCACCCCGGCACTCTGCTCCCTGCAGAAATCAGCGAGGAGCCCGCTGCCCATCGGAACCACCGAGATGTTTGGCCGGGAGGTGAAGGTTTCGCGCGCGATGGCCAGACGCTCGTCGAGGGCGAACCGGTACTTCTTCGAATAGTTCGTCGAAACCGCCACCACCACCTCATCGAAGAGGCCGGCTGCCCGGGTGATCACCTCCACGTGGCCATTGTGCAGGGGGTCGAAGGATCCGGGGCAGACGGCACGTCGCATCCTCCTAACCTACCCACCTCACAGAACGGTCCTCCACTCCGATGCGCCGATTGCGGTAATACTTTAAGTCATGACGCTCCTCCCGCGCAGCCCCGGCACCTCCCGCTCCGCAGCCCCGGAACCGTGGGAACGCACCGCCCGCGGCGCCAACCTGCTCGCCGAGGGAGGCGATCTGGGAGTCACCATCTTCGAGGAGATCACCGGGCTGGCACTGCAGCACGGCGCGATCAACCTCGGGCAGGGCTTCCCTGACGAGGACGGCCCCGCCGAGATCCTCGACGCCGCCCGGGCTGCGATCAGCAACGGCGAGAACCAGTACGCGCCCGGCAAGGGACAGCCGGTGCTCCGAACAGCGATCGCCCGGCACCAGGAGAGGTTCTACGGCCTCACCCCCGACGCCGAGACCGACATCATCGTCAGCACCGGGGCCACTGAGACCATCGCCTCGGCGATTCTCGCCTTCGCCGGGCCGGGCGACGAAGTGCTCACCTTCGAGCCTTTCTACGATTCCTACGGAGCCGTGATCGGCCTGTCAGGGGCCACGCACACCACGGCTCCGCTGATCGCTCCGGAATGGCAACCGGACCTCGCGTCCCTCGAGGATTCCTTCAGCGAGCGCACCCGGGTGGTGGTCCTCAACAATCCGCACAACCCCATGGGCATTGTGTTCAGCCGGGAAGCGCTTGAGAAGGTAGTGGAGCTAGCCACCAGGTACGACGCCTTGATCGTCACCGACGAGGTCTACGAACACCTCACCTTCGGTGTTCCCCATCTCCCCATCGCCACCCTTCCCGGCGCGCTGGAGCGCACCCTGACCATCTCGTCAGCGGGTAAGACTTTCTCCCTCACCGGCTGGAAGATCGGCTGGCTCAGCGGCCCCGCTGACCTCGTGGCCCGCGTGCGCACGGTGAAATCCTTCCTCACCTACAGCTCGGGCTCCCCTTTCCAGGGAGCCGTCGCCCTGGGCCTCGGGCTCCCCGACGAATTCTTCACCTCCGTCGCAGAGACGCTCCGCCGCAAACGGGACCTCCTGACGGAGGGCCTGCTGAGCGCGGGCCTTACCGTCAACCAGCCGCAGGGCGGTTACTTCGTCACGGCCGACACCTCGGCCATCGGTATCACCGACGCCGTCGCCTTCGCACGACGGCTCCCAGAGCTGGCGGGCGTGGCGGCCATCCCGGTGCCGGTGTTCTGCCACCCCGACGGCGCGGTACGGACGCGCTCCCTGCTGCGGTTCGCTTTCTGCAAGAAGTTCGATGTCCTGGAGGAGGCGGCCTCCCGCCTTTCCGCCCTGCAGGGAAAGCTGTGAGTCCTGCCTCCGTACCCACCCGATGGCTTGCGGCTGCCGGAACCGTAGCCGAGATCGACGAGGACGCCTTTATTGAAGGCGCGCTGATCCTCAGCATCGGAGGCGCACAGCAGTCACACGTGAACCTGCGTGCGCCGGACCAGGTGTTCTACGAGTACCTTCGCCGGATCGCCAATGTGCTGGACCTCCTGCGCCCACCGGGCGAACCCCTGAAGGTGCTCCACCTCGGCGCCGGCGCCCTGACACTGGTCCGTTATGTCGAGGCAACCCGTCCCGGCTCCGAACAGACGGCAGTGGAATTCGAACGCGAACTCCTTGACTTCGTCCTCCAGTACATGCCGCTGACCCCTGGAACGCAGTGCGAACTCATCCTCGACGACGCCCGTGCGGCAGTCGGCACAATGGCGCCTGAAAGCTTCGACGCCGTCGTGCTTGACATCTTCGCCGGCGCCGATGCTCCGGCCCACCTGGCCAATTCGGCCTTCTATGGCGAACTGCTGAGGGCGGTCGGGCCGGACGGCGTGGTGCTGGTCAATGTGGGCGATGACCCTCCCCTGGCCTTCGCGCGGCACCAGAGCAGGGAGCTCTCGAGCGTTGCGGCCGACGGCGCCGCGCTCGCGGATCGCGGAATGTTCTCGGGGAAGCACCCCGGCAACGTCGTCCTCGCCGCGACGAACAGGGATTGGCCTGCCGTTTGGACGGACCGGCTCCTCGCTGCGGGTCCGCACCCGGCCGCGGTGCTGACCGGTATGGACCTGGAAATCTTCCAAAGAGACGCCTGGGAGCTGGGGCCGAGATAGTGGCAGGAACCACTTCTGAATGGTTTGATTGGACAAGCGGCCATCGCCGCTGCCATCGGAATTCTGGTGCCTGCACGAGCAGGTGAAGCGGTTCCGGTGACGGGTCGAAGTAGAGGGGTTACCTATGAATAGATCGAGCTGCCTGACGCCGGATGACGAGTTTCCGGAAGACCTCACCGTCCTCGACAGCACTGAAGTGGAAGTTCTCAACAGCAAGGTCCACCGGGAACTGGACGTCGAATACGTCGAGTACGGACTCCCTGATCCTGAAACGGAGGCACGTCTGGCCGAACTGACGGAAGAGCTCGACCGCCGGGATGACCAAACAGCCGGAGCGCAGACTCCGGTCCTGATCGCGGACAACCGGGCAGCAAGCCTCTAACCGGGAACAAGCCCCCTGCAGGGACGGTCAGGACATCAGGGTCAAGGAGCGGCTCCGATGTCAGCCCCAGAATCATCAGCCCATCGGGCAATCCGATCCGCGGCACACCGCGAATAACCAGCGGTCACTCCCGAGGATCATCTCCTGGCAGTAACCTGATAGGGATCCACTCACCGGGTCCGGCATCCATCAGCCACCCTCAGGAGGTTCCGTGTCCACTCCGGGACTTCCCCATTTTCTCCGCAGCACCACCGTGTCGTCGATCATCCTGTGTCTGGGAATCGGGTCCCACGTCCTTGCCGGGGGCACCCTTCCCGCACTGCCGATCCTGCTGCTGATGGGCGCACTGCTTCTTCTTCCGGTTGCCGCGCTCACCACACGACGCCGCCCCAGCGCCTCGCTTGCCGCCCTGATGGGTGGGGGGCAGCTCGCCCTCCATGAAGGGTTGAGCGCATTCTCCTCCGCCGCAGTCTGCTCCAGCGGACCCGTGCACACGGGCCACTACGGAGCAGCACCCATCAGCTGCCGGACGTCGGCGGCCGCTCCGATCCATGCCGACGAGCCCACCGTGCTGCTGATGCTCCTTGTCCACCTCCTCGCCACCGCAGTGCTGGTCCTGATGCTGGCCCGCGGCGAAGCGGCACTGGGGCTGTTGTGCGCCTGGCTCCGGCCGCTGTCGCAGCGCCTGGCTCCCGCCGTCGTCGTTCCCGTTCCGCGCATCAGCACGGTGTCGCGCTCCGTGTTCATCCCCCTGCCCCGGCACTATGCGGCCGTACCCGCGCTCCGTGGGCCGCCGCTGCGTTCCTTTCCGCGCGCACTGCCGATCTGAGGACACCGGTCCGGGATGGGGTGTGCAGCGGGCGTTCCCTGCACCCACCCATCATTCGCGCGCTCAGCCTCCTGGAGCTGTGCCGCACCCGGAAAGGCAATCCCATGAATTCGAATACCCCAGCCCGACGCGTCCTCTCGACCTGCGCTGTCGGCATCACCACCGTCGGCCTGCTGGCCCTCGGCGTCGGCGCGGCCTCGGCACACGTCTCGGTGGCTCCGGCCTCCACCACCGAGGACAGCTACTCGCAGCTCACGTTCAGCGTCCCCAACGAGTCGGAGACGGCAGGCACCAACAAGCTCGAGGTCCAGCTCCCCACCGAAACGCCGTTCACGTCGGTGCGCGTCAAGCCGATCGAGGGTTGGACCGCCGAGGTGGTCTCGGGTGATCTGCCCGAGCCCGTCACCACGCCCGACGGCGCCACCGTCACCGTCGCGCCGCTGTCGGTGGTGTGGACCGCCGAAGCGGGAGCCGAGATCTCGCAGCAGGAGTACCAGACGTTCGCCATCTCCGTAGGGCGCCTGCCCGAGTCGGGAACCGTCGTCACCCTTCCCACAGTGCAGTCCTACACGGACGGCTCCGTCCGCGCGTGGGACGAGCCGGCGGTGGAGGGTGGGGAGGAACCGGAAAGCCCCGCCCCGGCCTTCACCACGACGACGGCGGCAGAGGGAGAGGGCGACCATGGGGGCACGGCGGCGGCACCCGCCGCAGCGGCAGGCACCGAAGAGGAAGCAGCCGACGGAGACAGCACCGAAACCGTCAGCTCCGAACCGGCAGCATCCACCGTGCCGGGCGCATCGAACGCCGCAGGCTGGGCCGGCCTGGTAGCCGGACTCCTCGGACTTGCGGCGGGCGTCACTGCGCTCGTTCGGACCCGCCGGGCATAGCGGACCCGCCGGGATTAGCCTGCGGCCGCGCCTGACGGACCCGCCGGGCCTCACGAACCCGGCGCTCCGTCGTCGGGGCTGGAACGCCGACCCGATTCCTGCGTTCGGCAGGCCTGGTGGTCAGTGGGCTGACGGCTCCGCGAACCACAGCCGCGTCTCGCCGTACTTCTTGTCGCCGAACCGCTCCAGCCCCTCGGGCCAGTGCGGTTCGGCGGAACGCGAGGAGCGCTCCAGAACCACGACGGCGCCCGGCGAAAGGCGCGGGACGAGGGCCGCGAGGATCTCGATCAGCGGCGTCTCTTCGAAGTCGTAGGGCGGATCAAGGAAGACGAGGTCCCATTTCAGGTCGTCCGCCGCACGGGTGAGGTAGGTCTCCACCTTGGCACGGTGCACCCGCGCGGCGGTCCACCCGAGAACTTTGTTCACCACGTCGGCGTTTTTCTGAACCACAGCGGCGGCCTTGTCCGCCGACTCCACGAGGTCCACGGTGGCCGCTCCCCGACTGGCGCTCTCGACGCCGAGCGAGCCTGAGCCGGCGAAAAGGTCGAGAACGTGCGCGCCGTGCACCACGTTGTAGGCATCGAGCCTCGAGAACAACGCTTCCTTGACGCGGTCGGTGGTAGGGCGAGTTCCTGATCCCGGAACGCTCGTCAGGGTAGTGCCGCCGGCAGCCCCGGCAATGATGCGCGTCATCCTCCCACTGTATCGGGGAGGAGCCTGCCGTATCGCGGAGGAGCCTGCCGTATCGCGGAGGGGTCAGCCGCGTTCCAGGAAGGCTTCCTTCTCAGGATTGAGGTACAGCTCGATGGCGCTGACCAGCCCGGGGTACCCGCCCAATTCCGGATCTCCCGCCACGATCTCCTGTGCGTCGCTGCGCGCCTTCTCGATGATCTTGCCGTGCTGGGTGATCCTCAGGAAGCGCAGCGCCGAACGGCCGCCGGACTGCGACGCGCCGAGGATGTTGCCCTCGCGGCGCAGCTCGAGGTCCTTCTGCGAAAGCTCGAAGCCGTCGGTGGTGGAAGCGACGGCGGCCAGCCGCTCCCTGCTCGGGTGGTCGGCCTCGAGGCTGGTGACGAGCAGACAGGTGCCGGCATGACCGCCGCGGCCCACCCTCCCGCGCAGCTGGTGCAGCTGGGAGATGCCGAAGCGGTCAGCGTCCATGATGACCATCAAAGTGGCGTTCGGGACGTCCACGCCCACCTCGATCACCGTGGTGGCGACGAGGAGCTGGAGGTCGCCGTCGTTGAAGCGGCCCATGACCGCTGCCTTCTCCGCCGGGTCCATGCGCCCGTGCAGCATCCCGGCGGTCACGGACTCGAGCTGCGGCACCTCCGCAAGGGAGCCGTAGAGCTCGACGACGCTGTTGAGTTCCTGCTTCGACGGCGCCGCCTGGACGTCCGGCTGGTACAGCTCCAGCGCCGAGCCGTCCTCGCTTCCGGTCCCCGCGTCGTCGCCAATCTTCGGACACACCACGTACACCTGCCGGCCGGTGTCGATCTCCTCCCGCGCCCGCGACCACACGCGCTGGATCCAGGCGGGATGCTCGGCCAGCCCCACTTCGTGCGTGCTGATGGGGGATCTGCCGGCGGGTAGTTCGGTCAGGGTCGAGATTTCGAGGTCCCCGAACACCGTCATGGCGACGGTGCGGGGAATCGGCGTCGCGGTCATGACCAGCACGTGGGGTGAGGCGGCGGCTTTCGAGCGGAGCAGGTCGCGCTGCTCGACCCCGAAGCGGTGCTGCTCGTCCACCACGATCAGGCCCAGATCGAAGAATCGGACGTTCTCGGACAGCAGCGCGTGGGTGCCGATGACGATGCCGGCGTCGCCCGAGGCGGCCTCCAGCAACGCTTTCTTGCGCTGGGCGGTGTTCATGGACCCGGTGAGGAGCACCACGCGCGTGCCGTCGAGCGCGCCTCCCAGCATCCCGCCTTCAGCGAGGGGGCCGAGGGTGCGGGTGAGTGACTGGTGGTGCTGCAGAGCCAGCACCTCGGTGGGTGCCAGCAGGGCTGCCTGTCCCCCGGCGTCGATCACCTGCAGCATTGCGCGCAGTGCCACCAGGGTTTTACCGGAGCCCACTTCGCCCTGCAGCAGCCGGTTCATGGGATGGTCCCCGGCGAGGTCCGCGGCCAGGACGTCGCCGACCTCCCGCTGTCCGTTCGTCAGCGTAAACGGCAGCCGGGCATCGAACTGGTCCAGCAGGCCGCCGTCGTGCGGTGGCCGTGCCGTCGCTTCCTCGCGTGCGGTCAGGGCCCGACGTCGGGCGAGCGCGGCCTGGAGCACGAAGGCCTCCTGGTAGCGGAACCGGTGCTGCGCGCGGTAGGCGTCCTCCACGACGGCCGGCCGGTGCACGAGTTCGTAGGCCTGTGCGAGGCTCATCAGCTTGTCCCGGCGGGTTACGGCCTCGGGCACCGGGTCGATCAGGTGTGCGGGGTCGAGGGTGTCGAGGATGATGCCCACGGCAAGAGCTATCCGCTCGCTGCTGACCTTGTCCACCGCCGGGTACACGGGAATCGGCTTGTTCACGTAGTCGGGGTTGTCATCGTCGTCGTCGAGGAGCACGTACTTCGGATTGGTGAGCGTGAGCTTCCCCCGGTACATCGTGACCTTGCCGGAGAACATGGCGCGCACTCCGGGAAGAAGCTCCCGTTCCGCGCCGTACCCATTGAAGTAGGTGAGATTCATCTGCCCGATTCCACCGGCGGCGTCATCCGTGATGATCACCTCGAGGAGCATGCCCTTGCGGGTGCGCATGCGGCGCGCGTTGGCCGACTGCACCCGGGCGATCAGGGTGACCTCCTCGTCCACGGGGACATCGGCGATGGGGGTCAGCTCGCCGCGCTTCAGGTAGTTGCGCGGAAAGTGGTTGAGCAGTTGGCCCACCGTATGGAGGTTCAGGTGCTTCGCCAGGAGCTTGGCGGGAGGTCCCAGGTGCCGCTCGAGCGACACGTCGAGCTCCGACGTCGAAACACCGGCCACTGCGCTGTCAACCACGCTGGTCGCCGGAGCGTTCAGGCGCGGGTGCCCCCGCCCCGACGGATTCCGACAGCGGGAAACGCGGGGCGAGCTGGGTCACCGAAATGTTTACCGGTTCTCCCGCCTCGTGGATGAGTTTCAGCGCGGGCTCCGGGTTCGGAACATGGACGTGGACCCGCCAGCGGTAGCCTTCCGGGACCTCGGTGACGGCGCTCATGATCACCGAATCGCCCAGCTCGTCGAGGTGCAGGCGCAGGGTCGCGGCGTCGAGGGGGCTCAGGACGATGGTGCACATGATTTCGACGCCGTCGGCGTCACCGCCGTTATGGAGGTGGGGGGCCTGGATGTCGTAACCGTGCAGCCCGTCGATCAGCTCATCCTGGAGCTCCTCCCCCAGCGATGAGGCGCGCAGGGCGTCCATGATGAGCAGGAACCCCACCCCGCCGGCGTCCACGATCTTCGCCTCCGTGAGGGCGCCCAGTTGGCTCTCGGTCTGGATAACGGCTTGGAGCGCGTGCTCCACGGCGGCATGGAGTGTTTCCGCGAGGGCGTGGTTGCTGTCATCGCTCTCCGGGGCACCCGCGGTTTCCCCCGCTCCCCTGGCGGCTGCCTCGAGGACCGAGAGCATGGTGCCGGGTACCGGATCGCTGAGGGCCGACCAGCTGCGGATCTGGGCCCGGTGCAGCGCCGAGGCCAGCAGCCTGGCGGTGAGGCGGTTGGCGCCGTGCAGGGGCTCGGCGAGTGCCGAGAGGAAGACAGCGAAGAGCGTCCCCGAGTTGCCCCGGGCATCCTCCATGGCGGCGCGGCCGGCGACGGCGAGGAGCTCGCCGAGGTCGGTGCTTTCCACTTCCTGCGCCGCGCGGGAGGCAGCACACATGGTCAGGTAGAGGTTGGTTCCGGTATCGCCGTCGGCCACGGGGAAGATGTTGATGGCGTTGAGGCGGTCGCTATGGTTGCCGAGGGACTCTTCGGCTTTGCTCAACCACCGCTTCATCGCCGCCGCGTTCGCGGTGATCTTAATGTGCAAAGTGATCCCATCCAATGGACGCCGGAGCCTGCAACCCAAGTGTCACGTGAGGCGTCCCTGCCACTACCGAGCCTATCGCAGTAAACCCGTTCGGGAGGGTACCAGTTGGGTCAAACGTGGCCAGCAGCCCGTGGTCCTCGCCGCCGCCCAGCACCCAGTCCAGCGGGTCCGCGTCGAGCTGACGGGCGGCTTGTTCCAGCGGGGCGGCGAATCCCCGCAAGGCGTCGGGATCGAGATCGATCTGCACGCCACTGGCTTCGGCAATCCGCCCCGCATCGCGTACCAGGCCGTCGGAGACGTCGAGCATCGCGCTCGCACCGGCTTCCGCGGCCGCCGGTCCTGCCGCGAGCGGCGGTTCGGGTCGGCACTGGATCCCGATGAGCGCCAGCTCTTCGTCGCCCAGCGACTCAAGGTCCTCAACCGCTTCCAGCAGGGCCAGCCCCGCGGCGGCGCGGCCAACGGTACCGGCGAGTGCGACGACGTCGCCCGGTTTCGCTCCCGAGCGCAGCACCGGGGCTCTGCCCTCCAGGCTTCCGGTGACGGCCGCGGTGACGACGAGTTCGGTGCCGCCGCCAAGATCACCGCCGACGACGCCGCAGCCCTCCGCGCCGAGGTAACGACACGCGGCCGCCAGTCCGTCGGCAAGGGATTCGACCCAGTCAACGGGCGTCTCGGGCGGCAGTGTCAGGCTCACGACCATCGCCGTCGCCTCGCCGCCCATCGCATTGATGTCACTGAGGTTCTGCGCCGCGGACTTCCAGCCGACGTCGTACCCGGTAGTAACGAATCCGTTCGGCCGTGTCAGCCGGAAGTCCTTGTCCTGGACGAGGGTGTCGATCGAAATGACGGTCCGTCCGTCGGGGGCGGCGACGACGGCGGCGTCGTCACCAGGCCCCACGAGGGTGTTCGCAGCTGACGGAAGGCGCGGGAAGATGCGCTTGAGCAGCGCGGATTCGCTGAGTTCTCCGACGGTGAGGGGCATTCCTCCACCGTAGGGCGTGAGGGTGACATTCCGCACGGCGCCGTTCCCGTGTTGCACCGCGCTGAGAGCCGGCCCTAATGCTGCCGGCTGCCCGGTGTCCGGCGTCGTGCCATCGAGACTCCGATCACGCCAGCCGCGCTGGCCAGCAGGACACCCGCAGCCAGGAGGATGAGCTGCGTTCCCCGCTGGAGACCGGAGGTCTGCTCCAACTGCCCTTGTGCCTGAATTCGTCCGGCCTGGGCTTCGGGCGCGGCCTCCCGCGTTGCCTGCGGCACCACCTGGTCGGCCAACCCCGGCTGGCTCGCGAACAGGGGCTGATCGTAGAGGGTACCGAGAAGTGATTTGGGTTGAACAGGTTCGGGAAGCGGCGTGTGGGGCTCGGGGATGGGAGCCGGCGCAGGAAGGACGTTTTGCGGTACCACTGCTGGTGCCGGTTGCGGTGCCCTGACCACCGGCACGGGCGGCGGGGCGGGAATGTTTAGGACGGGCGCAGGCGGTGGAGGCGGGGGCGACGCCGGCTGTTCGGTGGTGGGCTCGGCTTCGGCAGGCACGGGAGGGGCCGCCTCCGTCACCTCAGGGGTGGGCACAGTCGGCTCGATGGGCGCTGGTGCTTGGGTGGGGGGCACTGTTTCCGGCGCGGGCTCTGTCGACGGGGGCAGGGGCACTTCTGTCGGACCCGGTCCTTGCTGCTCGTCCCGCTCCCTCTGTCCCTTCAGCAATTCGGCTTCAGCCTCCTGCAGCGCCTTCTGCCGCTCCACTTCAGCCTCCTGCCGCGCTTCCTCTCCGGCTCGTTGCTCCTCGGTCTGAACCCCGTCCGACTGGTCGCTGCCCGGCTCTTCCACAGCGCCACCGTCCTCGTGGTTCGCATAGGCCGGCGCAGCAACAGCGCCCACGCTGATCGACGCAGCGAGTGCTATTGCAGCGATGCGTTTAATTCGGGGGGCATCAAGGGAATTCTGCGGCGACATCGTCTCATCCTTCGGTTAAAGCCAGGAGCTGGTGCGGTGCGGTGGCGCGGCTCCGCAGAGCTGTCCGCTGGCACGGACAACTGGGGACAAGACTAAGCCTATTGATTGCCAGGGGGAAGGAAAAACCTTGACAGGAACTTGTGTTTGTGGCGCATTTGCCCCTCACGCCTACTCCGCGGGTTGCCAACTTCACCGATACCGTGAAAGCACGCCCGATACGAGGGCCGGTACCGCTGAAGTAAGGCAATGGGCTGCTGCCGTGCCAGATCGACGACGCCGAATTGCGCGGGGTGCCGGGAAAGTGACCGAGAGTGGATGTGGACCGAACCTTCGGTAAATGACAAGGACCTGAGGCCGCAAGTTCAGTCCTACGGGCTGCCCTGTCGCGTCCGCTAGTTTCACTGGCCGTCGTTCTAGCTTCCCGGCCCGTCGTCGTACCTTAGTGCTTTCCGGACCGTCGTCGTCGTGCTGCCACAGCGGCCACGGCCGCCGCACCGATCAGGAGGACCGCACCGATCACCCAGACCAGCGGCGACACTGAGGTGGACCGCTCGGCCTCCAGGGCTTCGGGGGTGGTGGATGCTGACTTCGACGCCGATTCCGACGGCGTTCCTGCTGCTGTTCCGGCCGATGCCGGGGTGGCGTCAGTCAGGCTTGGCGCCGGAGTTGCCACTGCTGTCGGCGTCGACGGCCGTTCGGTGGCTGGAGCTGTGGCGGTTGCAGCTGGTGCTGGTGCTGGTGCTGGTGCTTCCGGTTCCGCAGACGCCTCCACGGTCGGCTCGACAGGCAGAGCGGAGCTGTTCGCCAGATCGATCACTTCGCCGGTCGCCGCATCGTACTTGAAGCCCGTGTAGATGAGGCTGACCGGCAGCAGGAGGTATCCAGTGCTTGCCTCGATGAGGTGGCCGGTCGGCGGATGGATGAGGTACCCCGTGCTGCTGTCGATGTCGAAGCCGGTCGCCGGGTCGACCTCCGGGGAAGGGTCGGGAGTTGGCGCCGGCGGAGCGGGAACACCGAAGGTCGTCTGTGTGTGCGGCTCATCCCCGTGCTCATCCCCGTGCTCAGCGGCGGCGGCGGAAGTTGCTCCCGCCACGGCCAGCAGGATTCCCGCAAGGACTACCGACGTCGTACGCCTGGATACTGACTCTCGCTGCATGTTCGCTCTCTTATGGACTATCAGTTGTGGCGCGCAGAAAGCACGTCCCCTCGGAAGTTTACTTCTGCCCCTTTCGTAACAGTGCCAGCTGCGGAACGTGTCGCCCGGCCTACCTACTAGGCTGGGTCCATGCCCACCCATGCCCCAGCCCAGCGCCTGTGGGTGCCTTTCGCGGCGCTGCTCCTGGCGACCACAGCCTGCGCGCCCGTGGTCAACGTCGAACCCGCCGTCGACGCCGCCAACGCCGCCTGCGCGGAAGTAATGGTTGCACTGCCTCCCCAGGTCGCGGAAAACGAACAGCGCGAGACGAACAGCCAAGCGACGTCCGCGTGGGGTGATCCGTCGAAGGTGGTCCTGCGCTGTGGCGTGGAAGTTCCCGGTCCCACCACTGATCCCTGTGTCTCGGTCAACGACGTCGACTGGGTGCTGCAGGAGGGCGACACCGCCTGGACCGCCACAACGTACGGTCGCGATCCTGCGGTGGAAGTTCTCTTCAACCCGGACGAGGTGGCCTCGAGCACCGTGCTGGTGGAGCTGGGTGGACCGGTGTCGGCGATCGAGCAGGACCGCGAGTGCATCAGCCTCTCCGATCAGCTGGACCTTCCCGCAAATGGCTGACGACCAAAGGATCGCAAAATGAAGGCAGAACAGCTCACGGACGTGTGCACTTATCACGGCGAAGGCCCATACTGGGACGCCCGGATCGGCTCACTGCTCTTCGTCGACATGCTGGAGGGCGACGTTCTGGTGCGGAGCGGTGACGGGACGTTGGCGCGCCACTCCGTTGATCCCGGCGTCGCCGCTGCGGTGCGCGGGCGGTCGTCCGGGGGCTATGTCATCGGTGTGGAGAAAGGTTTCGCGTTCGCCGACGCGTCGTTTTCCACTGTCGAGGCTGGGCCCGTCGCCTTCACCGACCCCTCGGTGCGCATGAACGACGGCGGGTGCGATCCCCGTGGACGCTTCCTCTGCGGATCCATGGGGTCATTCGGTACGGGCGCCCTGTACTCGCTGGCTCCCGACCATTCCGTGTCCACAGTGCTGACCAGTGTCTCGACCTCCAACGGGCTGCACTGGAACGCGACCGGCGATACTGCTTTCTACACCGACACCCCCACGCAACGGATCGACGCACTGGATTACGACGTCGAAACGGGCCGGTTCAGCGGCCGTCGCACCTTTGCGCTGGTTGACCCGTCGCTCGGGGCCCCCGATGGTATGGCGATCGATTCCGAGGGCGGCATCTGGACGGCGTTGTACGGTGGATCAGCTGTCGTCCGGTACGACCCGGAAGGACGGCTGAGCGAGCGCATCGACGTGCCGGCCAGCCAGGTGACGGCCTGCGCTTTCGGCGGCGACGACCTGCGCACCCTCTTCATTACGACGTCCCGGCAGGAGCTCGACGACGGGGCTGAGCCGTTGGCGGGGGCACTTTTCTCGGTGACTGCGGGGATTGTGGGGGCGGCGCTGCCCCTGTTTGCCGGGTAAGGCACTTCTCTTCTTCTGGCTTTCGTCCTGGGTTCGCGTACCACTAAGAATGTCAGTGGTGGGTGGGATGCTGAGCTTATGGAAGCAGGAGGGCTCGGCGACGACGGCGGTTCGTTCTTCGAACCGGCTGATTCGCTGTTCGAGCCGGCGACGAATCCGTTGCTCGATCCCCTGCTCGGCCCGCCCGCCCAAGACCTTAACCTGGATGAGGCAATAGATGCCTTGCAGCGGATGCAGGTTCTGAAGTGCCAGGCCGACGCCCGCACCGCGCACCTGATCGAGCGGATCCGTAACCTCACCACTGACCGTCTGCATGCCCGCACCCCTGGTGACACGACCAGCCATGACACCACGGTTCCCGGATTCCGTCCGATTTCCGATAGCCTCGCCGATCACCTTGCCGCCACCGAAATCTCTTGTGCGCTGCGCTTGCCAGAACGAACGTCCCGGCTCCTGGTCGATCAGGCCCACCTGCTGACCCGTCATTACACCCCCACCCTGGCCTCCCTCAGCCGGGGTGCCATCACCTGGCGGCATGCGGTGACCATTGTGGAGCAGTGCGTAGGACTCCCCCCGCACGTAGCAAAGACCCTCGAACACGCCCTTCTGCCCACCGCAGCGGACACCACCGTCGCCAAAACCGCGCACCGTGCCAGGATCCTACGCGCGACCCTGCACCCTGACCACCACGCCGAACGGGCCACCGTCGCGGTGGCCCACCGTCGGCTGGATGTCACCCCGGACCATGACGGCATGGCGTGGCTCAGCATCTACCTCCCCGCGGAACATGCCACGGGCATCGACAACAGGCTCACCACCCTCGCTCGTGCCCTTCAGACACCTGATGAAAAACGGAACCTCACCCAGCTCCGGGTGGATGTCCTCACCGACCTGCTCACCCACACCTGCTCTGCAGGCCCGCCCCGACGGCAAGCCGCCGCATCAGGCTTGGGCGGCTCCAATAGTGCCGTCATCCCAGGGGCTTCATACGGTGCAGAAGACTCGTGTAGTACAGGTAATTCACGTCCTGCCGGCAGCGCGGACCGTGCAAGCGGTTCTGGCGGCTCGGACTCACCAGCTGGTGGGTCTGAAGAGTATGCCGATGTTTCCGAGGGCTGGGGTAGTTCCCTGGGGTACCGGGGTATTACTGCGCACGTGAACGTCACCGTGCCCGTCTTGACCCTGCTTGGCGTTGATGACACGCCGGCGGACCTGGAGGGCTACGGGCCGATTCCGGCACACATCGCCCGGCGCCTGGCAGCGCACGCCCCGTCCTTCACCCGGATCCTCACCCACCCCGAAACAGGGGCGATCCTCAGCCTGGGACGCACCAGCTACGTGGTCCCAGTCGCCCTTCGGAACTGGTTGCGCATACGGGACAAAACCTGCCGGCACCCCGGCTGCAACCGAAAGGCAATCAACTCCGAGATCGACCACACCACTCCCTGGGCGCACGGCGGCGAGACCAGCCACACCAACCTCGGACACCTCTGCCGGTATCACCACGCCCTGAAAACCAAAGGCCACTGGCGCTACACCCAGCCCAAGCCGGGAACGATCACCGCCACCTCGCCCGGCGGCAGAACGTATACCACCCACCCCGTGGCCGTTCCCGCCTAATTCGCCACACCCAGCCCGCGGAAGCTTGGAAGGTCCTCGTGATTGCTGGTGAGTCCCGGAGGGCGCGGCGTCACCTGTCAGCCGGCGGCTGACAGCCGATCCCGGCCGGATTCTCAAAGCAGTTCTGGGACACGTTGTGCCCCTCGGTACGCCAGATACTCATGACATGTGGGGCGGAAGCAACTCTGGCCTGGCCGGCTACGGGTTGGAAGGGCCCTCCGTTCACCGAGTAGTCGCCGGCGAAGTACGTCGTGAGGGTGACTGTGTAGTCCCCGGTGTCGAGGTACTGGTGGCTTGTCCGGGTCTGGGTATCGAAGCCGTTGCCTGCGACAGGCCCTCCGGAATCCGTTGTAACAACACTGGAACCGTCGCCGTAGTTCCATTCATAGGACACGGGCCATGCGCGGAGGTTGATTTGCGCGTCCCGGAACTCGAAGGCGAATTCCTGCTCCTGTGCCTGCGCGTACACATTGGAATGGGCATTCTTCAATCCGAAATTCTGCGGCTGGGAGATAACAACGGACTGGATTATCGGCTGGCTCTGGTATTCGTCGATGCTGATGATGATAGGAGCCTCGGCGGGCTCTCCCTCAACCGGTGGTTCCGGCTCCTGTCCCGGATAGATGCACGAAGATCGGCCGGTGGGAGTTTGTGTCGGTGGAGCAACGTTATTGTTGACCTGGATCCAGTTGACGAGCACCCCGTCTTCCTCTGCCGTGCACCTGGCGTTGAGCCGGACGCACGTCGCTGAATCAAGACTTTCACCGACATCGCTTGTGCATGCTCGTTCATAAATGAGCGAGAAACCGTCATCGAGGGCAGGGAGCGCAGCGGGTTGTGCAGGCGGAATCTGGCCACTAGCAGTACCTTGTGGCTTAGACCGTCCTTGGACCGTCTTTGAAGACCCGGTCGCTACGACTGTGTTGCCTGAGGCGTGCGCTGATGGTGGTTGCCCCTTTTCCGCAGCAGCAGCGGGCACCGGCTGCATCGCAAATGCTGAAAATAGGAGCAGAATCCCGAACCTGCCTGTTACGGAGATCATGATGAACCTTCGGGCTTGCCGTAGTCCACCAGAACCCATTGGTCATTCTCATGAGAAGCGAAAACAACGTCAGTGGTTGGAGTCGGGGCGGGATCCCTCCTCAATTCTGATCCATCCGACTCAAAGTACGTGATTGCAGATTGCTTGTTATGAACAAAAGCTTGGACAGATCCCGCGGTATTGACTTCGAAGTCACTGACATAGTTGATTACTTCAAAGTCACCACCAGCTATCCAGCGATTATCGGAGTATATGTCGTCAACAACCCCCCTAACGTTGTTGCAGCTGAGACACCCGGGATCCGTGACTGCGTCGAAGGCGGTCCAGTCGTTAGTTGCATATCCGTAGTCGAAAAGTTCGAACCAGTACCGCGTGAACGCCTCCAGACCCTCCTTCGTATTCTCATCGGCCAACGGCGGCTTTATGGGCACCGGCAAGTTTGCAGCTGGCCCGTCCGACGAGGCCGGAGTTGGCTCGGGCACAGCAGAGGCAGTGGAGGTTGAAGGGGATGGCGTGCGCGTTCCGGGCTGTGTTGTCGTCGGACTTGTTACAGGACCCGCCCCGGGATCGGTACCCTGACACCCGGTGAGGAGCAGCGCGCCGGCCACCGCGAAGGCTGTGACCGGTAATCGGATTCCTGCAAAAATATTCGCTCCAAGCACTGATGTCCCCCATAGGTGGTGCGGCGAATGCCTGCGATGCATTACTTACACTAGGTGCAGAACACGGAAAGGGGCAGTGTTATCCACAAGGCAAACGCAGGCTTCGAAGGACTTATGTGCCGCCCGAGAACCGCGGTACGCGTGTGACCCAGATCGACCGCAATTCACTAAATTCACGCAAGCAGGAGGTACACCGGAGTGGTGCTATCAGCGTAGTACATCCTCCCCGTGAAATGGGCGGACAACGGGCCCATAGATGAACTCGCGGCCTATCTGGAGTCGTTGCCGGAGTGGTTGGACATCACCGTGGTCGACGGTTCTGAACAGCAGATTTTCGAGCAGCATCGGCGCCACCTACCGCACCGGGCGCGCCATCTCCGACCCGCCCCGGCATTCAGCACCAGCAATGGCACTGACACCGGCACGAGCACCAGCAATGGCGCCAGCTTTGGTAACGGCAACAGCAATGGCGCCAGCTTTGATAACGGCGCCAGCTTCGGTAACGGCAACAGCAATGGCACTAACACCGGCAACGGCAAGACCTTCGGCGTCCTCACGGGCATCGCGCTAGCTCGGCATGAACGCATCGTCCTCGCCGACGACGACGTCCGCTACCGATCCGACGAACTAGAACGCATTGTCACGCTGCTCGATGACGCAGACCTCGTCCGTCCCCAGAACTACTTCTCGAAGCTGCCCTGGCACGCCCGCTGGGACACCTCGAGAACCCTGCTCAATCGCGCCTTCGGCTCCGACTACCCGGGCACCCTCGCCCTTCGGAGATCAGTGCTTGGTAGCACCAACGGCTACAGCCCCGACGCCCTCTTCGAGAACCTCGAGCTCATCCGCACCATCCAGGTACTGAGGGGAAGGGAGATTCGGGCCGACAATCTTTTCGTCGCCAGGATCCCACCGAGCACAAGGCACTTCCTCGGCCAGCGGGTGCGGCAGGCCTACGACAGCTTCGCCCAACCGGGCCGCCTTGCCGTCGAGCTCTCGATCCTCCCGTTCATTCTTGCCTCTGTGTTGAAGCCGGAACGGTTGCTCGCAGGAGCTCTCGCCGTCGTTGTGATGGCCGAGGCAGGTAGGCGCAGGAACGACGGCGGCGCTGTCTTCCCTCCCGGCTCTGCCCTGTGGGCGCCCCTGTGGGTGCTTGAACGCGGCATCTGCAGCTGGGCAGCGGTTGCCAGCCGCTACCGCGGAGGCGTGCGCTACTCCGGGGGAAGGCTGAAGCTGGCTGGCCATTCGAGGAGGTGGCTGCGGAAGAACCTGGAGCATTAGCGACGAACGCCGGGAACCTGCAGCTGTCGAACTGCAGGGAGGCTTGCAGCACTCGAGCCGGCTCGAAACAGAAACCACCAAAACAGAAAGTAAGTAGACTGATGGTCCAACCGCACGACGACCGATGGGAACCGACATGGCAGACACACTAGGCAGTTCGACTCCTGAGCCCAACAGCGGCATCAACCGCGATCCCGAGGACTGGGTGACCGGTGACGAGCCCATGACCGCGGCTCAGCGGAGCTACCTCGATACCCTGGCGCGCGAAGCAGGGGAGGAAATTCCGGCTGATATCAACAAAGCTGAGGCCTCGGAGCACATCGACCGCCTTCAGAAGAAAAGTTCGCGGGTCTCCGACTCCGAGTAGAGCCTGCGGGCGGCGCTCGAACTGAGTTGAACGACGGCGGTCGAACTGAATCAAACAGGGGCGGCTCGGAGTGGGGGCAAGCGCGGCGACGGGCGTGTTGAACCTATCCCCGAGGAAGTTAGCCCGACGCCCCGAAATTGAACTCGGTGCACACATCCTGGCCGAGCAAGAAACGGCGGACCGGCGCTGTCCGCGCATCGGCGAGCGCTTCGGACCCTGTGAAGCGGATGCCCGGCACGCCGTCGCCCACCAGCACCGGGGCCGTCGTCAGGTACAACCGGTCCAGGCAACCGCCGGAGAGGAAGCGTGAGACGGTTTTGCCCCCGCCCTCGAGGAGGATCTTCGCGAAACCCATGTCCCGCAAAGCACCAAGGACAGCTGCCGGTTCGAACCCTCCGTCGCCCACGCGAAGGACACTTACGGAACGGGCAAGATCGTCCGGAACCACAGCGTCCACGCCGACCATCCACACTGTTGGAGCTGCGCCGTCGGTCAACACCCGAGCCGTCACGGGCGTCGAGCCGCCCGGGTCGAGGACCACGCGCGCCGGGTTCGGCCCGCGGACGGATTGCACCGTGAGTGAGCAGTCGTCGGCGAGGACGGTGCCCACCCCCACGACGACGGCGTCCACCAGCGCCCGCAGCCGGTCGAGGTGTCCGTGGTCCTCCACCGCTCCGGGGAAGCTGTCATCGCCGGACCTTGAGGCGATGAAGCCGTCGAGGCTCTGGCGCAGGTGGGCCAGCACCAAAGGTCCCTGCGTCGCCGCGATGAAACCGTAGCGATGCACGAGGTCCTCGTCGTCCACACCGCCGGCCACGGGGTGCGCGAAGCCTGAGAGCAACTGCTGCCAGACGTCGTCGGCCGCCGGCCTGTCGTGGCGCATGCGGGCACGCTTGGTGGCAAGGTACGCGGCGTTCTCCGCACGCTCGGGAACGGCGAGGCCGCGCCGCTCCACAACAGTGATGCCCAGCTCTTCGAGCGCCTCCTGCTTGGCGGGATTGGCGGACAGGAGACGGATCCTTGAGACACCAAGATCCTGAAGAATGTCAGCAGCCTGGTTGTAGTTGCGTGAATCGACCGGCAGCCCCAGCGAGGTATTCGCATCCACTGTGTCGACCCCGGCGTCCTGCAGCGCATAAGCCTTCAGTTTGGCGAGCAGACCGATACCGCGGCCCTCATGGCCCCGCACGTACACCAGTACGCCATAACCCTCTTCACTGATGGCATGCAGCGCGGCGTCGAGCTGCTCGCCGCAATCGCACCGGTAGGAGCCGAGCGCATCGCCCGTGAGGCACTCGGAGTGGACGCGCACCAGGGGCGCACTGGAGCGGGCATCGCCGGAAAAAGCCTGATGGGACGCCGGTTCCTCATCGATGCCCCGCATGAGCGCAACATGCTCGATATTTTCGGCGTCGCGGTAGCCCACCAGCCGGAACAGTCCGTACTTGGTGGGCAGCAGGGTCTCGGCCACACGCTCCACCGTGGCGGGGACTGAGACCGGATCTAACTGAGTGGGCATCTGTCTACCTTAATCGGGGATCACCACGGACGCCGAAAAGCATGACACCGCAGCTACTTGTGCAACGCCGGGACCTGCCGCTTTATTGCTCGGTCCCAATGGGCGGGGACGTCAGACGGCGACGACGGCGGCGGCCCGGGCGAGCACCTCGCGGCAGGTTCGCAGCGCCGGCCGCTCCGCGCTGGCCTTCCTCGCCGAGGTGAAGATGGACCGTCGTGGATTCTCGGGAAGGTCGAACAGCTGCACCGTAGTCTCCCGGCCGGTCCACATGAGGTCCGGCATGAGGCCTACCGCGTTGCCGGACTCGATCAGGCGGATCTGCGCCTGGAGGTCGGCCGTCTCGTAGCGCACATCAGGCTCGAACCCTGCGAGCCGGCAGGCCTGCTCAGCCCAGTGCCGCGAGGCAGCACCACGCGGCTCCATCACCCAGGCCGAGCCTGCGGCGTCGACCACGCTCCGGATTTCTCCGCCGTCCAGCCCAGCAGGCGGAACGGCAAGCCGGATGGCATCGGTGGTGAGCGGAAGGTGGTCCAGTTCGGCGTGCCGAGGTGCAGCATGCCCCGGATATTGTTCGGCAATCACCAGGTCGAAGTCGCGTGCGAACATCTCGTACAGCGCCGTCTCCGGCTCACGCTGCACCATCTCCACCCGCACGTCGGGGAACTCGCGCGTCATCATGGTCAGGGCATCCGGCATGAGGGCCAGCGCCGCTGATTGGAAGACAGCGATCCTCACCGTCCCGGCCACGGTGGTTTGGGAGGCTGCGAGATCCGCCTCCGCCCGGTCGAGGGTCTCGAGCAGGGTTGCGGTGTGGGCCACCAACACCTCGGCCTGCGGCGTCAGCATCACCCGTCGGCCGCTTTTGCGCAGCAGTTCCACCCCCACTTCCTTCTCGAGTAGGGCCAGTTGCTGGGAGACCGAGGAGGGGCTGTAGCTCAGGGCCGTAGCCACCTCGGCAAGGGTTCCGCGGATCTTCAATTCCCGCAGCAGTCGCAGCTTCCGGACATCAAGCATGCAGTTGTCCAATTCGTTAGCAGAAGTGAAGATGAATGGTGAATAAAGGCCACTTTTGCTAATCCTACGCCGAGTCCATACTGGAGGAAAGCGTCGAGAATCAAGGAAACAAGGGATGTTTCCGGTTAAGAGAACGGACCCGCACTATGACCACCCAGCTCCCCAGCCGGCAGGAAACCATCCTTCCCCCCGCCGGCCCCCTCGACTCCGGAGCTGCGGGCACCCCCGCAGACCGGCGCGACATCCCGGACCGCCTCGCAGGAGAGACCGTCGCCCTGGTGCGCCGCTGGCTCACCGAGGCCTCCCAGGTGCCCGTGGACGCCTCGGCTGAACAGCTCGCCGGCGTCCTCAAGGACCCTCACGGCCTCGAGTTCACGGTGGGATTCGTTGACGGCGTCATCCGCCCGGAGGACCTGTCCGTCGCAGCCCGCAATCTGGCAGCCATCGCACCGAAGGTTCCCTCCTTCCTCCCCTGGTACATGCGCTCCGCCGTGAAGGTGGGAGCCGCCGTCGCGCCCGCGCTGCCGCAGGTGGTCATCCCGATCGCCCGGATGGTACTGCGCGAAATGGTGGGGCACCTCATCATCGACGCATCGGACAGGAAGCTCGGCCGGTCGATCGGCAGGATCCGCCGGGATGATGTCCGGCTCAACGTCAACCTGCTCGGCGAGGCAGTGCTGGGGGAGAACGAGGCCGAACGGCGCCTCGACGGCACGATGAAGCTACTGGCACGTCCCGACGTCGACTACGTGTCGATCAAGGTGTCCTCCACCGTGTCGCCGCACTCGGCCTGGGCTTTCGAGGAGGCCGTGCTGCACGTGGTGGAGAAACTCACTCCCCTGTACGAGCGCGCAGCCGCCGCTCCAGAACCGAAGTTCATCAATCTCGACATGGAGGAGTACAAGGACCTCGACCTGACCATCGCGGTCTTCACCGCCATCCTCGACAAGCCCGCTTTCAGGGACCTCGAGGCCGGCATCGTGCTGCAGGCCTACCTGCCCGATTCGCTCGCCGCCATGATCCGGCTCCAGGAGTGGGCAGCGCAGCGGCGTGCCGGGGGCGGTGCCGCAATCAAGGTCCGAGTGGTCAAAGGCGCCAACCTGCCGATGGAGCAGGTGGAGGCGTTCCTCCACGACTGGCCGCTCGCAACGTGGGGCTCGAAGCAGGAATCGGACACCCACTACAAGCGCGTGCTGAACTATGCCCTGCAGCCGGACCGCATCGCCAACGTCCGCGTCGGCGTCGCCGGGCACAACCTCTTCGACCTAGCCTTCGCCTGGCTGCTGGCCGGGGAGCGCGGCGTGCGCCACGGCATCGAGTTCGAGATGCTGCTCGGCATGGCGCAGGGGCAGGCGGAAGCAGTCAAGAAGGACGTCGGCTCACTGCTGCTCTACACCCCGGTGGTGCACCCGAAAGAGTTCGACGTCGCCATCGCCTACCTGATCCGTCGGCTCGAGGAGGGCGCCAGCCAGGAGAACTTCATGTCGGCGGTCTTCGAACTGTCGGAGAATGAGGCGCTCTTCGCCCGTGAGGAGCAGCGCTTCCTGCGGTCGCTCGACGCATTGGACAACACCGTCCCGGGGCCGAACCGGACACAGGACCGGAGCCAGACGGAACTACCTGCACCTGCGGACAGCTTCGCGAACACACCGGACACCGACCCCTCCCTCCCCGCGAACCGCGCCTGGGGTCGCGCCGTGCTGGAGCGCGTGGAAACCTCGGAGCTGGGCAAGGCGCTCGTCGAGTCGACCACCGTCACCGACCCGGCAGCGCTGGACGCCGTGATCGGAACGGCCGTGGGTGAAGCCGAGGCCTGGGGCGGCCTCACGGGCGCCGAGCGTGCCGCCGTCCTGCACCGCGCAGGGGACGCCCTCGCGGCCCGCAGGGCCGACCTGATGGAGGTCATGGCGTCGGAGACAGGAAAGACACTCGATCAGTCGGACCCTGAGATTTCCGAGGCCATCGACTTCGCCCACTTCTATGCGGAGCTTGCGCGCGGGCTCGACGACGTCGACGGCGCCATCTTCGTCCCGTCGAAGCTAACCGTGGTCACACCTCCGTGGAACTTCCCCGTGGCCATTCCCGCGGGATCCACACTCGCCGCACTGGCTGCCGGGTCCGCGGTGATCATCAAGCCGGCCACCCAGGCCCAGCGCAGCGGATCGGTGATGGTCGAGGCGCTGTGGGAAGCGGGTGTTCCCCGCGGCGTCCTGCACCTGGTCCAGCTCGACGAGAAATCGCTCGGCACCCAGCTCATCTCGGACGCCCGCGTGGACCGCGTCATCCTGACCGGCGGTTACGAGACCGCGGAGCTTTTCCGGTCCTTCCGCGAGGACCTGCCCCTGCTGGCCGAAACGTCGGGAAAGAACTCGGTCATCGTGACGCCGAGCGCGGACTTCGACCTTGCGGCCAAGGATGTTGCCTACTCGGCCTTCGGCCACGCCGGCCAGAAGTGTTCAGCCGCCTCGCTCGTGATCCTGGTGGGAAGCGTGCGCGAATCGCGCCGGTTCCGGAACCAGCTCGTGGACGCCGTCACCTCATTGAAAGTGGGCTACCCCTCTGATCCGGCCACACAAATGGGCCCGATCATCGAACCGGCGGGCGGCAAGCTCCTTGACGGCCTCACGACCCTCGGCGAAGGCGAGATGTGGCTGGTGGAGCCGCGCCGCCTTGATGAATCGGGCCGCCTGTGGAGCCCGGGCGTCCGCACCGGCGTCAAGCGCGGTTCGACGTACCACCTCACCGAGTACTTCGGCCCGATCCTCGGCGTGATGACCGCCGAAACCCTCGAGGAGGCCATCGCCATCCAGAACGAGGTGGATTATGGCCTCACCGCGGGGCTCCACTCGCTCAACCCTTCCGAGATCGAGGCCTGGATCGACAGCGTCCAGGCCGGAAACCTCTATGTGAACCGGAGCATCACGGGGGCGATCGTGCAGCGCCAGCCATTCGGTGGATGGAAGAAGTCAGCCGTGGGCGCGGGCACCAAGGCCGGCGGTCCCAACTACCTGATGGGGCTGGGCGGCTGGGAAAGCCGTGCGTCCACCGTATCGGCCGAACCGGTTCCGGCTGCGCAGCCGCTCCTCGAGGCGGCAGCGTCGGCAGCGGAAGAGTCAGGGCTTGACGACGGCGACCTTGCATTCCTGCAGCGCTCCGCTGCATCCGATGCCACAGCCTGGGCGTCCGAGTTCGGCACCGCGAAGGATGTATCGGCCCTGTCCGCGGAACGCAACGTGCTGCGCTACCTGCCCCTGCCGGTCACGGTGAGGCTCTCCGAGGGTGAGCCCGTGGCCGCGCTGCTCCGGGTGCTCCTGGCCGCGGCCGCTGCAGGCTCTGAGGTACGGATCTCGAGCGCCGTCGAACTGACCAGTGCCGTCGGCACCGCTGCGCGCCTTCTGGCGGTCGCTGTCACCGTGGAGGACGACGATTCCTGGCTCGCCTCCGCGGCGCAGCACGACGCCGGCCGCATCCGCCTGATCGGCGGGGACGCCAGCGCCCTGGCGGTGGCCACCGGGGGTCGGCCGGACATCGCGGTCTATTCCCACCCGGTTACCGAGGCCGGACGCGTCGAACTGCTGCCCTTCCTGCACGAGCAGTCGGTCAGCATCACCGCGCACCGCTTCGGTACTCCCAGCGCATGGGCCGACGGGCTGATCTACTAGGGGTTACCGGAACCGCTATCTGCATGTTGAGCGGTCACCTCACCTGAAAACGACAGGCGCACCGGGCTTATCCGGTGCGCCTGTCGTTGATGCGGGTGGGTGTCCTCCTCGGGTGGGCCCGCAGTTTTCGGGTGCGCCTGTCGTTCTCCGGGTGCGCCCGTCGTTCTCCGGGCTGCATGTCCTTCGTCCCGGCAGTCGGGCCGACGTTGACGGGTTGGGCCCCAGCCCCTACCCTTATTCCGTACCGCCCCGGCCACCGGCCGCGGTACGCCTGGATCAGCAGACAGGGCCTAACTGAGCTGAACAACCATTAGGTCGCTACCAGGCAAGGATTCCCATGACCCACTCCCCCTCCGGCGCGCAACTTCCCGCCACGCACGCTCCAGCAGGCCACCTTCCAGTCGGATCCCGACTGTGGATCCGGAACCCCCAGGCGGCCTTCACCGCCAACTCCCTCGATGCCTCGGGTGGTGTCGTCGTCAGTGGGGGAAAAATCGCGGAGGTGCTTGCGGCGGGTCAGCAGCCGTCGTCGCCCTGCGACGAGACGTTCGATGCCGGCAGCCACGTACTGCTGCCGGGCCTGATCAACACCCACCACCACTTCTACCAGACGCTCACTCGCGCCTGGGGTCCGGTGGCGAACGCCCCGCTGTTCCCCTGGCTTCGAACCCTCTACCCGGTGTGGGCACGGCTCACGCCGAGGGACCTCGAACTGGCAGCAACTGCCGCGCTGGCCGAACTGCTGCTCTCGGGCTGCACCACTGCGGCCGATCACCACTACCTGTTTCCGGACGGAATGGAACACGCAATCGACATCGAGGTCGAAGCGGTCCGCCGGCTCGGCATGCGCGCCACCCTGACCCGTGGATCCATGACGCTGGGACAGGACGACGGCGGCCTGCCGCCGCAGTCAACGGTGCAGGCACCGGAGGTGATCCTGGCCGACAGCGAGCGGCTGATCGGTCAGTACCACGAGCGCGGTGACGGGGCCGTCATCCAGATAGCTCTCGCCCCGTGCTCGCCGTTCTCCGTGACGAAGGAGATCATGGTCGAAAGCGCGCTGCTGGCCGAACGGCTCGACGTGCGGCTCCACACGCACCTCGCTGAAACACTCGACGAGGAGGACTTCTGCCGGAAGATCTTCGGCCTGCGGACTGTGGACTACCTGGAAAGCGTGGGCTGGCTGGGCAGCAGGACCTGGCTGGGCCATGGCATCCACTTCACCGACGACGAGATCGCCAGGCTGGGAGCTGCAGGCACAGGCGTCGCACACTGCCCGACATCGAACATGCGGCTCGCATCCGGCACGGCCCGGGTCCTGGAGCTGGAAGCTGCGGGCGTG
Organism: Arthrobacter sp. CAN_A214; assembly: GCF_015751955.1. Taxonomy (NCBI): domain Bacteria; kingdom Bacillati; phylum Actinomycetota; class Actinomycetes; order Micrococcales; family Micrococcaceae; genus Arthrobacter; species Arthrobacter sp. CAN_A214. Next base: position 91,358 of record NZ_JADOUU010000002.1, on the reverse strand, counting down.
CCCGTGGGGCTGGGCGTGGACGGTTCGGCGTCCAACGATGCCTCGAACATGATCCTTGAGACGCGCCAGGCGCTGTACCTGCAACGGCTGCGCTACGGCGCGCAGGTTCCGGTGGAGCGAGCGCTGAATTGGGCGACGAAGGGCTCGGCCGCAGTGCTGGGCCGGCCAGACCTGGGCCAGTTGGCTCCGGGCATGCAGGCAGACCTCGCACTGTTCAAACTCGATGACCTGCGGTTCTCGGGAAGTCACGACCCCATCGCGGCACTTCTTCTCTGTGCCGCAGACAGGGCCGACCGCGTGATGATCGGCGGGACCTGGCGCGTGGTGGACGGGCAGATCCCGGGTCTCGACATTGCCGGTCTCATCGCGGAACACTCCGCTGCAGCGCGGAAGCTCATCGCCGGCTAGGTGTTGGCGCCGGGACGCGCCAAGGATCCCGTGAAAGAATCACGGGAAGCGTGTGCGCTCATCCCCATCGATCCCGGAAGGCAGCCCTCCATGCCCCCAGTACTGTCCAGCCGCGTAGCCGATCTGCGGACGCGCACCGGACCGCTGGTGCCGGGGCTGGCTGTCGTGGCGGCAGGGGTCGCCGTCGCCGTCTGGCTGGGATCAGTCCAGACCGTCATCGGTTCCCTGGTGATCGCCCTGGTACTCGGAGTGCTGCTGGGCAATACGGGCCTGTACCGGCCGGCCCTCCGACCGGGGGTGAAGGCGGGGACGAAGAAGCTGCTGCGCGCCGGTGTCGTCCTGCTGGGCCTCCAGCTCGCCCTGCCGGACATCCTGGCGCTGGGCTTCCAGGTCCTCGTCCTGATCGTGGTGTGCGTGGCGCTGAGCTTCGCCTTCACCCTCTCCGTCGGGAGGCGGCTGGGGCTCACGCGGGCGGGTGCTACGTTGATGGCCGCGGGATTCTCCATCTGTGGAGCCTCGGCCGTCGCCGGCCTGCAGGGCATCGTGAACGCGGACGACGACGAAACCGCCAGCGCCGTCGCGATGGTCACGCTGTACGGGTCGCTGATGATTCTTGCCCTGCCCCTCCTCAACGGACTGCTCGGGCTGAGCGAGGAGAGCTTCGGCATGTGGTCCGGCCTCGCCGTCCACGAAGTGGCGCAGGTGGTGGCCGTCGCCGGAACCGCCGGTGCGACGGCACTCGCCGTCGCCACCGTGGTGAAGCTGGGGCGCGTCCTGATGCTCGCACCGGTGGCAGCGGTGACATCTCTTGGCGAACGACAGCGGGCTGCCATTGCGGACAGCCGACGAACGACAGCTGAAGGCACCGGGACCAATGCCTCCAGCGCGGAGAGCACAGTCAACGGGCGCACGACCGTCACCACCTCCGGTGCTACCCGCACTCCGATGGTGCCGTTCTTCGTGCTCGGATTTCTCGCGATGGTTGCCCTGCGGTCAACCGGGCTGGTGCCCGAACCCGCCCTGCAGGCAGCGTCCGTTGCCGCGACACTTCTTCTGGCGGCCGGTATGTTCGGGCTCGGGGCCGGCATCGATATCCGCCAGCTCGTTCGGACCGGTCGCCGCGCCGTGGTGGTCGGCGCCCTGTCCACGGGATTCCTGGGGGCCATCTCGCTCGCGGGCGTGCTCCTGATCCAGGCCTGAGTAACTCGACTCCTGAAGCGACAGGTGACTGCATTGGCGGAGCCCGACGCTACCGGAGCCAGCCCCGATCAATGCTTGGGGTACCGGAGCCAGACCCGGCGGGGGCCCGACGCTAACGGCATCCGATGCTAACGGAGCCCGACGCTACCGGAGCCCTGTGTTTCGGCTCAGCGCGAGGCCGATCAGTTCATCGATGAGGTCTGTGTACCCGAGGCCGGATTTCGCCCACATCTGCGGGTACATGCTGATCGGTGTGAACCCGGGCAGAGTGTTGATCTCGTTGATCAGGAGCTCCCCGGACGGAGTGTAGAAGAAGTCCACCCGGGACAGCCCCTCGGCGCCCACGGCGTCGAACGCCTGGCCCGCCAGGGTACGCACCCGAGCCGTGACGTCGTCGGGCAGGTCCGCCGGGCAGCTGAGCTCGGCAGCGCCGCCGTCCACGTACTTCGCCTCGAAGTCGTACCATTCGTGGTCTCCGGGCTGCACTGCCACCTCGCCGGGCAGCGAGGTGCGGGGGTCAGCGGTGCCGCGCCCTTGGAGCACCGCCACCTCGATCTCGCGGCCCACGATGCCGGCCTCGACAATCACCTTGGGGTCGAAGGTCCGGGCGAGCTCCACCGCTGCCGCAAGCTCCTCGACCCGCTCCACCCTGCTGATCCCCATCGAGGACCCGGCCCGGGCAGGCTTGACGAAGACGGGGAATCCAAGTGCTGCCGCGCGTTCAAGGCACGCGGCAGCGTTCCCTCTCCATTGCCGGTCAGTGAACACCTCGTACGGTCCGACGTCGAGTCCGGCCCCAGCGAAGACCACCTTCATGAAGTGCTTGTCCATGCCCACGGCCGATGCCAGCACTCCGGCGCCCACATAGCGGATATCCGCCATCTCTAGCATGCCCTGCAGCGTACCGTCCTCACCGAACGGGCCGTGCAGCAGCGGAAGCACCACGTCCACCCCACCGAGGCTGCGCGGCACCGAATTCGGCGCAGTCACCAGGAGTTCCTGTCCCGCGGCGGCATCCGGGCCGGAAGCTGTGCCCATCACTACTGATTCCGGGGACGCAGGAACCTCGGGAAGGGTGTCGGAGCGGAGCGACCAGAGCGCGGGGTCGGCCGCAACCAGCGACCACTGGCCGTTCCTGGCGATACCCACGGGAACGACGTCGTACTTCTGCCGGTCGATCGCCTGGAGGACACCGGCGGCAGTCACGCAGCTGACGGCGTGTTCGCTCGATCGGCCACCGAAGAGGACGAGGACGCGAGGCTTCCGCGGCGGAGCGGCAACGGCAGGGGTATTCACAGGGAGTGTTCGCCTTCCGGCTTGAGGTCACGGGCCAACAGGCGGGGCCCCAGGTCGTCGACGGAGATCGCACCCTGGAGAACCGCCACCACGTTGTTGGTGATGGGCATGTCGACGCCGAGGTGGGTGGCAAGGTCCAGGACGGCCTGGGCGGATTTGATGCCCTCCGCCGTCTGGTTCATCCGCACGGTCACCTGCTCGAGGGTGAGGCCCTGTCCCAGCAGGTGCCCTGCGGTGTGGTTGCGGGATAACGCCGAGGAACACGTGGCAATCAGGTCGCCCATGCCGGCCAGTCCCGCAAGCGTCTCCGCCCTGCCGCCGAGGGAAACCGCGAGGCGCGTGGTCTCGGCGAGGCCGCGTGTGATGACCGACGCCTTCGTGTTGTCGCCCATCCGTCGCCCCTCGCAGATCCCGACGGCGAGCGCGATGACATTCTTGACGATGCCGCCGATCTCCACACCCACCACGTCGGTGGAGGTGTACGGGCGGAAGTAGGTTGCGGTGCACGCCGCGGCAATCCAGGAGGCGACCTCGTGGTCCGGGCATGCCACGACCGAGGCCGTGGGCTCGCGCCGTGCAATCTCAAGGGCGAGGTTGGGCCCGGACACCACGGCGATGCGGTCCTCCGGCAAACCGAGTTCCTGCGCAATCACCTCGCTCATCCGAGCGTCGGTCCCGACTTCAAGACCCTTCATCAGGGAAACGACGACGGCACCCTCGGGCAGGAGCGGCTTCCAGCCGGCCAGCTGCGCCCGAAGCGACTGCGCCGGCACCGCGAGGATCACGAGCTCCGCGTCCTCGAGCACCAGGGCGACATCGGCTGAGGACGTCAGGTTCGCTGGAAGTGCTGTATCGCCGAGATACCTGCTGTTCCGGTGCGAGCTGTTGATCTCGTCGGCGACCTCGGGACGGCGGGCCCACAGGCGGACGCGGCAGTCGCTTGAGGCGTCGGCGACGACCTTCGCGAAGGTGGTCCCCCAGCTTCCGGCCCCCAGGACGGCGACGCGCACCGGCTGGCCCGAACGCACTGGCTGATTCGACTGCACGGGTTGGTTCAGATGCACAGGTTGGTTCAGATGCATTGGCGAACTCGACCGCACTGGCTGATCAGACAGCTCCGGCCGGCCTGATCGCCCGGGCTGGTGGTCGGCCTCAGCTCGGCTACCCGGAGTATCGTTCGTCACGCAGCACCCTCACCGTTGGCAGGTAAGTCCCTACCCGTTGGTTTCTGCTGCCGCGCGGTGGCATCCCACCGCTGCGCCGGCGGCTCCTCCTGGCGCAATTCGGCCAGCAGCGCAGTGATGGCGTCGAGGATCCGGTCGGTGGCGGCGTCGAGAGTGGCACGCGTGATGGGCTTGTCGTCGAACTCGCTGAGATCCACCGGCTCTCCGACCAGCACCCGGGAGGTCTTCCGCGGGAACAGGTAGAAGCGCTTCGCATAGGGCGGGAAGACTTCGTGCGCACCCCAGTGGGCCATGGGCACCACCGGCGCCTTCGTCTGCAGGGCAAGCCGCGCTGCTCCGGTATGTCCCTTCATGGGCCACAGGGCGGGATCACGCGTCAGCGTCCCCTCGGGATAGATGATGATGCCACCTCCGCTCGCAATGGCTGCGCGGGCGGCCTCGAGCGACTTGTTGGCGCCCGCCGTCGTCCGCTCTACCGGCACCTGCCCGATGACGCGCAGCAGGGAACCCATGACCGGCACCTTGAAGAGCGATGCCTTGGCGAGGAAGTGCGGCATGACGCGCTGGTTGAAGAGGAAATGCGCAACGACCAGCGGGTCGATCTCCGTGACGTGGTTCGGACAGACAATGAAGCCGGATTCCCGGGGCAACTTTTCGGTTCCCCGCCACTCCTTGCGCATCATCAGGTTGAGCAGTGGCCGAACAGTGACGCCAAGAACGCTGAAAGTAAGCCGCGAAGCAGCTGAATCGGTCATGACTGCCAACGTACCCTAGGACATTGCCGCGGCCACAGCCGGGACATCCTCCGTCAGGTCGAAGTCGGCTCCGAGACCCTCCAGCTTGTCCTGGAAGCGCTCGTAGCCCCGGTTGATCAGTTCGATCCCGGTGACCCGGGACGTTCCTTTCGCCGCGAGTGCAGCGATGAGGTGGCTGAAGCCGCCGCGGAGGTCGGGGATGTCGATGTCGGCGCCATGCAGCTGCACCGGTCCCGAGATAACCGCGGAGTGGAGGAAGTTGCGCTGTCCGAACCGGCAGGGGACGCTGCCGAGGCACTCGCGGTGCACCTGGATGTTCGCACCCATGCGGATGAGCGCTTCAGTGAAGCCGAAGCGGTTTTCGTACACGGTTTCGTGGACAATCGATACGCCCGCCGCCTGGGTGAGTGCGACGACGAGGGGCTGCTGCCAGTCCGTCATGAACCCGGGGTGCACATCGGTCTCGAGGACGAGCGGTTTCAGCGGGCCGCCCGGGTGGTAGAAGCGGATGCCGTCGTCGTCGACGTCGAAGGCTCCACCGATCTTCCGGTACGTGTTGAGGAACGCGGTGAGGTCGAGCTGGCGCGCGCCCTCCACGTAGATGTCACCCTTGGTAACCAGGGCCGCCGACGCCCATGACGCCGTCTCGTTGCGGTCGGAGATGGCCTTGTGGTTGTAGCCGCTCAGTTCGCGAACGCCCTCGATGCGGATCACGCGGTCCGTCTGAACCGTGATGATGGCCCCCATCTTCTGGAGTACCGCGATGAGGTCCATGATTTCCGGCTCGACGGCGGCACCCGAGAGCTCGGTGATGCCCTCCGCGCGGATTGCCGTCAGGAGGACCTGCTCGGTGGCTCCGACGCTGGGATAGGGCAGGTGGACCTTGGCGCCATGGAGGCCCTTGGGGGCGGAGATCGAGATTCCGCCGGGTCGCTTGTCCACCACTGCACCGAAGTTGCGCAGCACCTCGAGGTGGTAGTCGATGGGCCGGTCGCCGATCTTGCAGCCGCCAAGATCCGGGATGAAGGCTTCCCCAATGCTGTGCATCAGGGGGCCACACAGCAGGATGGGAATGCGGGAATCCCCGGCATGGGCGTCGATGTCCTTCGACTGCGCCATCTTGGCGTCGCGTGGATCCATGGTGAGGTCTCCCGTGACCGGATCCTTCGTCACCTCCACGCCGTGGAGTTTCAGCAGGCTCGTGACGACCTCGACGTCCTTGATCTCCGGCACGTTGCGCAGCACCGACGGCGTGTTGCCGAGCAGTGAGGCGACCATCGCTTTCGGCACCAGGTTCTTGGCACCCCGAACGGAGACCTTTCCTGTCAGTGGCACTCCACCGCGGATTGTCAGAACGCTACCCATCAATACCTATTCCTCATGCTTTAGAAGTCCCCAGAGCGCACGGATGCTCATCCAAGCATAGGAGCATACAGGCAACAACAGAAATACGGGGGCACCTGTCCCTGCCCTCGCATACCTTCAAGAACCGCCATGTGCGGCTTGGAATTCCCGATGCAATGAGGATCACACGTTTGAATGCACGGTCTCCGCGGAGACGTCAGCTCTGTAGGAGTGCGGGCAGGGTGGTCGGCTTGTGGGAGGGCCGCTTCGCCTCGAATGCGGTGACATCTTCCTCGTGGCGGAGCGTCAGGCCGATGTCGTCGAGGCCTTCGAGCAGCCGCCAGCGCGTGTAGTCATCGATCTGGAAGGGAGCCGTGACGCTTCCGCATACCGCGGTCCGTGCCTGGAGGTCGACGGTCACCTCGGCACCCGGTTCGTTGTCCAGGACCTTCCAGATCAGCTCGATGTCATCCTGTGCGAGCTGGGCGGCAACGAGTCCCTGCTTTCCTGAATTTCCCCGGAAGATGTCCGCGAAACGGGAGGACAGCACGGCCTTGAAGCCGAAGTCCTTCAGCGCCCAGACGGCGTGCTCACGGGAGGAACCGGTGCCGAAATCGGGGCCGGCTACCAGCACGGAGCCGCGGGTGTACGGTTCGCGGTTCAGGATGAAGTTCTCGTCCTTGCGCCAGGCCGCGAAGAGCGCATCCTCGAAGCCGGTGCGGGTGATCCGCTTGAGGTAAACGGCCGGGATGATCTGGTCGGTGTCCACATTGCTCTGGCGCAACGGGACGCCGATTCCGGTGTGGGTAGTGATCTTTTCCATGTCGATCCCCTATACGGCGGCGGTTGCGGTGGTGGAGGGCCGGAGTGCCCCGAGCGGGGGTACCGGGTCAAGGTCCGACGGCGAACTCAGGGTGCCGCGGACCGCCGTGGCGGCAGCCACCACGGGAGAGACGAGGTGCGTGCGCCCGCCCTTGCCCTGGCGTCCCTCGAAGTTGCGGTTGGACGTCGAGGCACACCGCTCCCCCGGCGCCAGCTGGTCGGGATTCATGCCGAGGCACATGGAGCAACCGGCAAAACGCCATTCCGCCCCGAAGTCCTTGAACACCTGATCGAGGCCCTCGGCTTCGGCCTCGAGGCGCACGCGTGCGGAGCCGGGGACCACCATCATCCGGATCGCGGGGTCCTTTTCCCGGCCTCGGATGATGTCGGCGGCGATCCTCAGGTCCTCGATGCGGCTGTTGGTGCACGAGCCGAGGAACACCGTGTCGACGCGGATGTCCTTCATGGGAGTACGGGGCACCAACGCCATGTACTCGAGGGCGCGCTCGCAGGCGGCGCGGTCGTTCTCGTCGGCGAAATCCTCCGGGGCAGGAACCGACTGCGAGAGCGACACGCCCTGGCCGGGGTTGGTACCCCAGGTCACGAAGGGCTCGAGGTCGTCGGCATCGAGGAACACCTCGGCTTCGAACACGGCGTCGTCGTCGGTCCGCAGTTTCCGCCAGTCGGCGACTGCAGCATCCCAGTCAGCACCCTGCGGCGCGTGCGGGCGGCCCTTGAGGTAATCGAACGTGATGTCGTCGGGCGCCACCATGCCGGCCCGGGCGCCGGCCTCGATCGACATGTTGCAGATCGTCATGCGGGCTTCCATCGACAGCGAGCGGATGGCGGAACCGCGGAATTCGAGCACGTACCCCTGGCCGCCGCCCGTCCCGATCTTCGCGATGATCGCAAGGATGATGTCCTTGGAGGTGACGCCCGGCTTCAGGGTGCCCTCAACTGTGATGCCCATGGTCCGAAAGGGCTTGAGGGACAGCGTCTGGGTGGCCATCACATGCTCCACCTCGGAGGTACCGATGCCTATGGCGAGCGCTCCGAAGGCGCCGTGGGTGGACGTGTGCGAGTCGCCGCACACCAAGGTGAGTCCGGGCTGCGTGAGGCCGAGCTGCGGGCCGATGATGTGCACGATGCCCTGCTCTGCGTCTCCCAGCGAATGCAGCCTCACGCCGAACTCGCGGCAGTTGTTACGCAGGGTCTCGATCTGCGTGCGGCTGGTGAGGTCCGCGATGGGCTTATCGATGTCCAGCGTGGGAGTGTTGTGGTCCTCCGTCGCAATGGTGAGGTCCGGCCGGCGCAGGGGGCGGCCGGCAAGCCGCAGTCCCTCGAACGCCTGGGGGGACGTGACCTCGTGCACGAGGTGCAGGTCGATGTAGAGGAGGTCGGGCTGCGCTTCGGAACCGACTACTTCGCCCTTCCGGACGACGTGCGAGTCCCAGACCTTCTCAGCAAGTGTTTTTCCCATGTGCTTTCCTCCGCCGCTCTCCCTGGTCCACCAAGGCTTCTCCGTAACTGAACCAGCGCTGCCGCAGGTCCCGCCAGTCCGAGGACTTGCGTCTCAGATAATGAGACGGCAATATCATCTTATGGACAATTCTAGCGGTGTCGGGGTCATTGATAAAGCGGCAATGGTGCTCGACGCGCTGGAGGCCGGCCCTACTACGCTGGCCCAACTCGTCTCCTCGACGGGTCTGGCCCGCCCCACGGTGCACCGGCTGGCCCTGGCCCTGGTCCATCACCGGCTGGTGGGACGGGATATGCAGGGCCGCTTCGTCCTGGGGAGCCGCCTCGTGGAACTCGCCTCCGCCGCCGGGGAGGATCGGCTCATCGCCTCCGCCGGCCCGGTGCTGCTCAATCTTCGGGATGCTACCGGAGAGAGTGCCCAACTGTTTCGACGGCAGGGCGACTGGCGGGTCTGCGTCGCTTCCGCCGAACGGCCCGTAGGGCTCCGGGACACCATTCCCGTCGGTACCCAGCTGTCCATGAGAGCCGGTTCAGCCGCCCAGTGTCTGCTCGCCTGGGAGGATCACGACCGCCTGCTCATGGGACTCCAGAACGCCCGTTTCACCCCGACGGTCCTTGCCGGAGTACGACGCCGGGGTTGGGCCCAGAGCCTGGGTGAACGCGAAGCCGGTGTCGCCTCGGTGTCGGCGCCGGTCCGCGGTCCGTCCGGCCGGGTCATCGCCGCGGTATCGATTTCCGGTCCCATGGAGCGCCTCACGCGCCAGCCCGGCCGCATCCACGCAGAAGTGGTGGCGAACGCGGCGCGGCAGCTCACCATGGCCGTCAGCAAGGGTGCTGAAAGCACGGCACCGTAGCGTGAACACGCCCGACGGCGACGCCTGCGACTACGCCGTCTTCCTGCGAGGCGTCAATGTTGCAGGAGCCCCAATGAGGATGGCGGATGTGAGGCGTGAGCTCGCCGTGCTTCCGGTCACCAATGTGAGAACGCTGCTGGCTTCGGGGAATGTGGTGCTGCAGAGCACCCTGCGTGCCGCGGCGCTGAAGTTCCAGGTGGAGGAATGCCTCGCTGCCGCGTTCGGCTATGACGCCTGGGTGGTGGTGGTTGACCGTGAGCGCCTCGGGCAACTCATCGACGCGTGGCCGTATTCCGCCGACGATGCAGGAATGCAGTCGTATGCCACCCTGTTCTCCGACGCGGAAGCGCTGCTGGCCTGGGTGGCCGAGGCAGAAGCGGCCGGTGCCGACGCCGTCGTCCTCGGTGCTGACGCGGTGGCCTGGCAGGCACCCGTGGGCGGAACCCTCGACAGCGCGGCGGGCAGGCTGGCGCTGGGACACAAGTACAAACCGGTCTGCACCACGCGCAACCTGCGTACGCTGCAGAAGGTCCGGGCGTCATTCGAGTCCTGACCAGGGCGTAGGCTACCTCGGCTACCGGCTACCGGCTACCGGCTACCGGCTACCAGCTACCAGCTACCAGCTACCGTAGGAATGTTCTCGCAGCTGGCTCGTGCCGGTGTGCGACGCCACGACCTCGCCGCTTCCGGTGAGGCTCGCGCCAAGATCGTTTCGTCCGTAGACAGGGGTGATTGTTGTGGTTGATCAGTATGCAAGCGGGCAGGGTGAACCGTCGGTCCAGGATCATGGCCTCTTCTCGCCCCGGGACGCCCTTGCTCTGCAACTGGGCGAACTGGCGCGGGACCTGCAGAAGGAAACTGATCCTGACGGGATCCTGCAGAAAATCGTCGGTGCCGCGATCAACCTGATTCCCGGGGTGGAGGAAGGATCGATCAGCGCCGTCAAGGGACGCAGGCAAGTCCTGTCCAGGGCACCATCCAGCCAGACTGCCGCCCGGCTTGATGTCCTTCAGAACGAGGCCAACGAAGGCCCGTGCCTGGATGCGATCTACGAACAGCAAACCGTCCGGGTACCGGATATGCGCAACGAGCCCCGGTGGCCGAACTTCTCCACCCTGGCGGCCGACACAGGAGCCGGCAGCATGCTGTGCTTTCAGCTCTACGTCGAGGGCGACAACCTGGGGGCCCTGAACCTGTATTCCACGCGCGTCAACGCGTTCACTGATGAATCCGAACATGTGGGCCTGCTCGTTGCAGCGCACGCCGCCATCGGTTATGCCGAAGCCGTCAAAACAGAACAGCTCGAAGCGGCGCTGCAGTCAAGGGACCTCATCGGCCAGGCGAAAGGAATTCTGATGGAACGCCACAAGATCACCGCCGATCAGGCCTCCAGCATCCTGAATCACGCAAGCTCCCGGTCCAACGTCAAACTGCACGACATCGCGGAACGGCTCGTCGCCACCGGCGAAGTCCCCACCCTCACCAAAGCGTCCTCCTCGGAATAGGTCCACCCGCCGGGTTCCCCTCAGGGAACCCCGCGAATCAGGCGTGGCAGGGAGGGACGGCCGACACTTCGGCAGAAGGCGCGTACGGTAGGTGGGTGCCATCTAGCAGAGGGCGGCGCGGATGTCTTCCGCTGCCGTATCACCGATCCTGACGGTACGGCAGTGTGAGGCACACCAACCGACGGGCCTCCCCCATGACTTCCGGCACCACCCCAACACCCAACGCCGTCTCTGTCCCTGCCTCTGCCTCTGCCTCCGAGTCGACGGCCGGCACCCTGCAGGACCTGGTCCTGGACAGCGGCGACGTCGAAAAATTCCTCGACGGCCTCGCCGGACTGGCCGTCGCACGACTGTCCTCACCCGGCAATGATGTCCTGTGCGGCGTCACCCTGCTGCGGCCCCGAAAAGCCGAAACAGTCGCCAGCAGCAGCGAATAGGCCAAGAAACTTGACGAGCTACAATACTCCTTCGGTGATGGACCCTGCCTGACCGCGGCCCGCACCCGCCAAATCACCCACGTGCCGGACACCCATGAAGACCAGCGCTGGCCGGAGTATCAGGACGCTATCGCCGAGCACGGGATCCGCTCCATCCTCGGGGTCCCGATTCCGTTGAATGGTGACGCGAACTGCGCCCTGAACCTCTACGCCACCACACCCCGCGCTTTCCCCGACGATGCGGTGCTCACCGCTGAAACCTTCGCCCGCGAAGCCTCCGCGTCCCTGCGCCTGGCGGTCCGTATCGCCCAACTGACCGAAACGAGCGACAACCTCCGATCAGCCATGACCTCCCGCACCACGATCGACCTCGCCGCCGGAATCATCATGGGCCAGAACCGGTGCAGCCACGACGCCGCAATGACCATCCTTAAAGCCGCCTCCAGCGCCCGCAACACCAAACTGCGCGACGTCGCCACCCAGGTCCTGGCCTCCGTGGGCCAACAGCCCCCCGAAACCCACTTCGACAACTGACCTCGCCGGTCCTACCGGCCTCGTCACCCGTCTTCGCCGGCCCCGGCGGCCTACACAGCATCACCCATTTCGGGACGGGTGCCGGCCCTTTCACCGCCGGACACCCGGCTGCTAATACGTGGGCAGTCCCCCCGCTCGGTTGACCGTCTGGCTCGTTCACTAAGTGGCATGTCGTTCCCTGCCTGGCGAACCAGAGCGGCGGCTAAATGCCAGCGTCAGGGCAGCCGGCGGTCGTCGGGGTGTGGGATCCGCAGCCAGCGGTAGTCATAACCCTGAAGCTCGAGGTCGAGTACACCCTGATCCGAGACACGGGGTTCGCTACCGCCGAGCAGGTCAAGGAGGACCAGGTTGCGGAGGTCGGTGGGCTGCTCATCGGGGGCGTGATCGACCGGTGTGAGATCGAGGCTCACCGAAACCGATTCCGACCCCAGATTATGCACCAGTATGATGGTCGCTGCTTCCCAGGTGCAGCGGTGGGCCAACACCGAGGGAACCGGCTGCACCAGGATGTCGAACCGACCCCAGCCGAGCTCCGGGCACTCACGGTAGCGGCGGATCAGCTTGGCCATGAAATTCAGGAGCGATTCCGGGTCGCGCCGGGACCGGGCGGCGTTCACGCATTCCACCCCGTATTCGCCGGTGATTACCGGCGACACCAGCTCGGCCTCATCGGCTGTGGAGAAGCCGCCGTTCCGCCCGTCGGTCCACTGCATGGGCGTCCGGACCGCCATACGCCCGTCGGCGTCCAGGTTCTCACCCATTCCGATCTCTTCGCCGTAGAACAGCACCGGCGTCCCGGGCAGCGAAAACAGCAGCGAATAGACCATCCGCACGCGCTGCGCATCGCCGTCGAGCATCGGCGGCAGCCGCCGCTTGAGTCCCCTGCCGAAGACCTGCATCCGTTCCTCCGGGCCGAAGGCCGCGAAAACCTCCTGCCGTTCTTCGGCTGAGAGCTTGTCCAGCGTCAGTTCGTCATGGTTCCGGACGAACATCGCCCACTGATTGTCCGGGTTGATCGCCGGTCTGCTGTCCAACGCTTTCGCCAGGGGTGATGCATCCTGCCTGGCGAGCGACAGGTACATCGCCTGCATGACGATGAAGTCGAACATCATGGTCAGCTCGTCAGCGTTTTCCCCACCGAGGAACTTGTACTGCTCCTCGTACTGCAGGTTCACCTCGCCGAGGAGGATCGCCTGCCCGTTACGGCGGTTGAGGAACCGCCGCACGTCCTTGAGGAACTCGTGCGGATCCGGCAACTCGTCGGCCTGGGTTCCGGTTGTTTCGAGGAAATAAGGGACGGCGTCCACCCGGAAGCCATCGACGCCCATCTGCAGCCAGAAGCCCATCGCCTTCGCGATTTCATCCCGGACCTTCGGGTTGGCGACGTTGAGGTCGGGTTGATGCTTGTAGAACCGGTGCTGGTACCACTCACCGGTGGTTTCCTCCAGGGTCCAGATTGCGTCCTCCTGATCCGGGAAGGCGACTTCCTTCGAGGTATCGGGCGGCGTGTCCGAGCGCCAGACGTAGAAGTCGCGGTAGGGACTGTCCGTGGACTTGCGGGCCGATTCGAACCACGGGTGGGAATCGGAGGTGTGGTTGACCACGAGGTCGGCGATGATCCGGATACCCCTGTCCTTGGCCGTCCGTAGGAATTCCACCACGTCACCGTGGGTTCCGAGCCGCTCGTCCACGCCGTAGAAATCGGTGATGTCGTAGCCGTCGTCCCGGTCCGGCGTCGGGTAGAAGGGCATCAGCCAGATGCAGGTGACACCGAGCTCGGCCAGGTAGTCCACCCGCTGGGCGAGGCCCGCGAAGTCGCCCACTCCATCGCCGTCGGAGTCGAAGAAGGTCTCCACGTCGAGGCAGTACACCACAGCGTTCTTCCACCACAGATCAGAGGTGTCGGTGATTCTCACGAAGCTCTCCCTTTATGCAGCGGTTCCAGGGTCTCGGCCATGTGGCGGTCGCGGATGTTCCACGACTCCGGCCCGCCCTGGACCATCGCCCGGTAGTAGGCCTCGGCGCCCGCGGCTGAGCGGGCGTTTCGTTCGGCGTTGAACTGGGCATCACGCCCGCTGCCGCCCGCGGGTTCGGCAGAGCTCATCTTCCCCAGAAGATCCACCACTTCCTTCTCGCCGCCGGACGGTACCCATTGGGTTGAGCGGGCATAGGACTGCGCATCCTCTGCGAAGGGTTCGAAACAGCGGAATGCCTCGAGCGCCGTTTCCACGGATTCAGGTTGGTGTGCTTCGAGGTACTCGAGGGTGGAGCGCAGCGAGTCCCACAGGCTGTAGACGTCGAGTCCGTAGAAACCCGCTCGCCGGCCCGGTTCGAGACCCCGGTTGTACGAGCGCAGCCACCGGGTGAAGTCGACGACGTCGGTGTTGGCCCACATCCAGGTGGGCCAACGCTCGAAGCCATCGAGGACCTCGGCCGGGTCCTCCGGCGCCCCTGATGCAGCAGTCACCGAACGGTGAACATCCCAGCAGTCCGGCCAGTCGCCTTCGACGGCAACGAAGGAAAATCCGTGTTCCTCGATCAACCGCCGGGTCAGTGCGGCCCGCCAGGCATAGAACTCGTGGGTGCCGTGGGATGCCTCGCCGATGAGCACGTACCGGGCGTCGCCGATCCGTTCGAGCAGCGGTTCGAGATCGGCCGCACTCCTCAGCGGCAAGGCGGCGTTCCGGACGCCGGTCGGATCCTTCATGCTGTCCCTCCCTTTCCGGGCTTGGCACTGCTGAACGCGAGCGCACCGGTGAGGAGCGAGCGGACCTCCTCATCGCCAGTCTGCCCGAAGTGCTCATATGCGGCGCCCACCGCACGGAAGTTCTCCGGCTGCCAGGGGCAGACGACGTCGTCGGTCACGCTCTTCAGCTGCGCCACGGCAGCCGGAGCTCCGACGGGCGCCGCGGCGATGATCCGCTGGGGGGCCAGGTCACGCAGGGCGGCTACCGCCGCGCGCATCGTGGCACCTGTTGCGAGCCCGTCGTCGACCACGATCACCGTGTGTCCCCGAACCACCAGGGGTGGGCGAAGGCCGCGGTACTCCCGTTCGCGCCGGGCCAGTTCACTGGTTTCCCGGGACAGCGTTTCGTCGAACAAGCGGTGCCCATCCTTCAGTCGATCGAGTTCCATCATGAGGTCCTGGTTCTGCACCAGCTTCGTGGTTCCGGCAGCCGAAGCCAGTGCAGCCATGGCGGTTTCCGGGTGGCCCGGAAACCCGAGCTTGCGCACCACCACCACATCCAGCGGAGCTTCAAGCGCGTGCGCCACCTCCGCCGCTACCGGAACACCGCCACGGGGAAGACCGAGGACAAGGGGGAATACGGACTTCCACGCGTCGAGGAAACCTGCCAGTTCCCTTCCTGCGTCCCGCCGGTCGAAAAATCGGTATCCCATGCCTGCCACCCCGGAGTGGAAATGTAAGCCTGCTGCCTATCATCGTCCGAAGCAGCCCGAAAAGTAACCCCCCGGGCGTCCCTATGGGCCTCGGCCAGTGATTCCTTCCCGCCGCCGGCCGCAGGTCGTTCCAGAGACTGTCGGCCCGTCCTCGGAGGTCCTACCCTAGGATCATGAACCGGCCAGAATCCCCCGTGTGTACGAAGCCATCGACCACGGATCTCTGGCCACGAGCATCGTGGTGCCGGAAGTGCTGAAGCTCATCCGGGCAGCGCGAGTCCTGCACTTTCACCTCACCGACTGGACGCTGAGAACAACAGGGCGCTCAGGGCGTCGGCGTTGAGAGGATGACCGCCTCCCTCGAACGGCAGCTCCGCACCGCCGTCCTGTTGGTGGCCGCATTCAACCTCGCCTACTTCTTCGTCGAGGTCTCGGTTGCCCTGTCGATCGGCTCTGTCGCCCTGTTCGCCGACAGCGTCGACTTCCTCGAGGACACGGCCATCAACCTGCTGATCTTCGTAGCCTTGGGGTGGTCTCTTCGTCGGCAGGCCCTGGCAGGAAAGGCGATGGCTCTTGTGATCCTGGTTCCCGCACTGGCCGCGGCATGGCAGGCGTTCATCAAATTCGGCGATCCGGAACCGCCGGATCCAGCTGCGTTGATCATCACGGCCGGGGGCGCCGTCGTCGTGAATCTCACGTGTTCCTTCCTGCTGGCGCGCTTCCGCCACTCCAACAGCTCGATGGCCAGGGCAGCGTTCCTCTCCGCCCGTAACGACGTCCTCGTCAATGTCGCGATCATTGCCATGGGCGTGCTGACGGCCTGGACGGTCTCGGGGTGGCCGGATCTCCTCCTCGGGCTCGTCATCATCGTCCTGAACGTCAGTGCCGCCAAGGAGGTGTGGGATACCGCTGGAGAAGAGCAACTCGCGGCCAAGGTCCTCTCCGGGAAGGACATCGGCTAAATTCGGAGCAAGGACGTTCGCGATGAGGAATCGACCCTCGTCGAAACCAACCACTTTCCGAAGGACACCCGCCATGCGCCTGATTGCCAACAATTGCTACCAGCTCGAGCACTCGAAGGGCGCCAACGGCTACGTCGTCTCCGGACGCGCCGGAGCTGCCGTCATCGACCCCGGAATTTCGTCGGGCTACGACGCCGTCCTGAAGGAGTTGCGCGATTCCGAAGCCCGCGTAGGCCGTGTCACCGACATCGCGCTCACCCACTACGACTTCGACCACGTCCAGGCCGTCGCCCGCCTGCAGCAGGAACTCGGTGCACGGGTATGGCTGGGCGGAGCCGACGCCGCGATCCTCCGGGGGGACCAGGCGCCGCCGACCGCCGTGCGGCGCCTGATGCAGCGGCTCACTTCGATTCCCTATCCGGGCCAGCTGGAGGAACTCGACGGTACGGGCAGCATCTTCGAGGGGCTCGACTACTTCCCCACGCCCGGCCACACCCCGGGGCACTTCGCCTTCCAGTGGAACACCGTCCTTTTCACCGGAGATTCCGTCACCGTCCGCAAGGACGGCACGCTGCGCCAGTTCATTCTCCGGCCGGTCATCAGTGACAGGGCTGTCGCTGGGACGACCGAGCAGCTTCTCCGCGAGCGGATCACCAGCCAGGGCATCGAGTGGGTCTGCGCCGGACACAACCGTCCGACGCGTACCAATCAGGCGGCGTAGAAATCGCTAAGCGACGGTTCAACGCCTCGACCCGGAGCGGTCCTGCCCTCCTAGGATTGGCGCGTGGATGCCGCAACTGCCGCCCGGAAGGCGTTGTACCGGGAGATCTCGACGGCGACGGGTTCCACCACCGTGTCCGCAGCCACCTGCGTGACTGACGCGCTGAGCCGACGTCGTGCCCTTCGTCCCCGCAGCATTGCCCCGAACCGGGCGAGGACGGCGGAAAGAACCGCGAGCAGGATGCCTGCTCCGGCGCCGGCGACAATCAACAGTGTGGGTACCGGGAAACCTTCCACGCGGGGCGTCTGGGGCAACTGCAGCTGAAGGAAGCCGCCGAGGGCAAGAAGGCCGAGCCAGGCGGCGCCGGCAACCAGCGCGGCGAAAGCGACCCACTGCAGCACCCCCGCGACCGGCCACCACCAGGATCGCCGGCCGGTAGCGAGGTCGGTGCCCGCAACAGCCTGGTCGAGGCCGTCCATCAGGCCCGGCACCGAACTTCTCGCGGCATTACGGATGGAGCTGCGCCAGGGCTCGACGGCGGATCCCGCGGCAGTGTCGGCATAGGTGCGGAGTGCGCGGTCCACCTTGGCGCGCTGGGCCGGTTCTCCGGTGGGCAGCGAGGTACGGCGCAGCATCGGGTCAAGGTCTGTGCGGCGAAGGTTCAAGCGTCGCAGCGGATCGGGACGCAGGGCACTCAGCCACCGGGTCACCGGCCAGCCGGTGGCGGCGTGGGCATCGCGCCGGTGGGAAGCGACGACGGCGTCGACCACTGCCCCCACCCCTGCCGCATCGGCCAGGCCCTCGGCGAGACCGGCTTGTGCTGACGCTCCGGGAAGGGCCAGGTCACCCGGGCCCGTGAACTCCACGAGTTCGGCCGCCGCAGCCGCGACGTCGGCGGCGAGGCGCTCGTTGAACACACCTTTCCGGGTAACAATGGTCCGGACGGCAGCAGTGAGGGCACCGAGACCTGCTCCGGTTCGCGCCGAGACCGGGAAAACGGATACCCTACCGAGTCCTTCCGCGGCGAGAATGCCGGACAACGACGCCGTCACCTCGGCCAGGCCGGATTGATCGAGACGGTCCGACTGGTTGAGCGCCACCAGGGTAACGGCCTCATGGGAGGCCAGGGGCGCGAGGAAGCCCTGGTGCAGCGCTGCATCGGCGTACTTCTGGGGATCGACCACCCACAGGAGCACGTCCACCTGACCTGCCATGCGCTCCACGACCAGGCGGTGCGCGCTCGCCGTCGAATCGAAATCGGGCAGATCGAGCAGGATCAATCCCGCTTCGCCAGACAGGGCGGAGTCCGCCGGCATGTCGTGGCGCTCCTCCACCGAAAGCCAGTCCAGCAACTCCGCGCTCCCGGCCGGACCCCAGACAAGGGCCAGCGGCGACGACGTGGTGGGGCGCCGTGCCGCCACACGGGCGAGGCTGGTTCCGCTGAGCGCGTTGATCAGGGAGGACTTCCCGCTCCCGGTCGGGCCGAACACTCCGACGACGGTGTGATCGGCTGACAGCGAGCGCCGGCTTCCTGCGCGGTCGAGGACGCCCTGGAGTTTCTCGAGCCGGGCATCGTCGAGGCGTGCTGCAGCCAGCTTCCGGGCTGAGTCGAGGGCTTCGAGCTGTAGCTGGAGGGTGCTGCGATGCTCGGCATTCCGGGAACGGTTCATTGGGGGTCGACCGCTTCCGTACCGGCGGCACGTCCTTCGCCGTCGTCGACTTCGGGTCCCTTGGCCAGTTGCAGTGTTCCCAGCGTACTGGCGTAGCCGCGCAGCACGTCGGGTGGGGTCTGCCCGGCAAGCGGCTGGAGCAGCGCTTCGAATTTCGCCTGCTCGGTGCGCAGAAGTCTCTCACACCGCCGTCGCAGGTTGTCCCTGGCGGTGCGCGCAAGCCGCCGGACCGCGTCGTCGCCGAAAACCGCCTCAAGAAGCTTCTGGCCCACCACCGCCGATCCTCCGGCGATTCCGACCTCGCCCCCGGTGAGTCCGCCGGTCGAGGCGAAGACCACGACCATGAGGGCAACGGCCACTCCGTTGACGCCGAAGGAAAGCATGCGCGCTGTGAACCTCTTGCTGCTGCCCTCGGACCGCACCAGTTCGAGCAGGTCCTGCTGCCATTCCCTCACCTCTGCGGCGGCGCGGGCCGAGAATTCGCTGCTGTTGTGCGGCGCATGTCCGGCGAGGAGCGTCCGGCCGGCGTCGTCGGCCCGCCATCGTGCCTCGATGGCCTCCGTTGCCTTCGCCGCCTCCTCGACGATGACCGAGTGAAGCCCGCTTTCGATGGCTGCGGTGACCGTCTCCGCCGGGGCGGGTCTACCGGTGAAGAACGATCCCGCCCTGTCCCGCAGGCGTCCGATCCTCGTCTCGACCCCGCGCATGAATTCGCCGGTGCCGACGAAGTCCTGCCAGCGCGCGAGCACTTCGCCGCGCAGCAGTGTTCCGTCCTCGGTCGACTTGAGGATCGCGGAGAGCGCGGTGTCGAAGGCTGCCGTGGCGGCGTTCTGCAGGTCCGCTCCCGCTGCCTGCTCGGCACCGGCAGCATCGGCCACGTCGCCGATACGGGCTCCGAGAGCCCGGACAGCTCCGGTGAGGGTACGCCGTCCGATATCCCTGCGGCCCTCGGCGTCGGCGGCCAGGGCCTGGAACCATCGCCGCACGGGCTCGACGGGTCCGGGAGGCAGCATGCCCGCGGAATCGAGCGGTACCTCCGGTATCACGAAGATGGGCGCGTGCCCCAGTTCCTTCGCGGCAAGCAGCGCCAGCAGGTCCACCCGGACTTCTTCCTCCACGCCGTCCGGAACACGGTCCAGGACGACAGCGAGCAGAATGTCCCGCTGCGCCGCTTCGGCAAGAAGCTTCCACGGCACGGCGTCCGCGTAGCGATTCGCAGTGGTGACGAACAGCCACAGGTCTGCAGCGGCGAGCAACTGGCCTGCGAGCCGCCGGTTCTCGTCATCGATCGAATCCACATCCGGGGCATCGAGGATCGCCAGCCCGGGTGGAATCGACGCATCCGCCTGCAGCAGGAGGGTTGCCGTGGATCCCGGAAGAGCGCCCTGCCCGGGCGGGCGCCCCGGTTTTTCACCCGGCAGGTAGGGAGGTTTCCCGCGGGGTGGGCGCCCAGCCGACTGGGCGGGTCGAGGCGCGGGTTGTGCTCGGGCGGGTTGCACCTGCGGGGCCTGCTGCCCGGAATGTCCCTGGCCGGCTGCCTGGACGCGGGTCAGGGAAGGCAGCACCCGTTGGGTGGAGAACCAGCCGGCATCGAGCGGGTGGTGCAGCAGGATCGGCTGGCGCGTAGTGGGGCGGACGGCGCCCGAACGGGTCACGGGCCTGCCCACGAGCGCGTTGACGAGCGTCGACTTCCCCGCTCCGGTCGATCCCCCGACCACGGCGAGCAGCGGAGCGTCGACGTCGGCGAGGCGCGGCAGGATGTAGTCGTCCAGCTGTGCAACGGCGGCGGCGACGGCGGCCCGCGCCTCGGAGGATCCGCCGAGCGCCAGTGGGAAGCTGGTGTGCGCAAGTGCATTCCGTACCTCTTCGAGGAATGCCGGGAGCTCAGGCAACCCAGGCGGTCCGGGCAGCCCGGAAAGTTCGGCGGGAGGAAAGGCGGCGCTCATTTTTCCATTGTGCCAGCAGAGGCGGCGCCTCCCGTGACTGCAGCTGATGGCTGCCCGGAACAACGAAAGGCGCCCCGGACGACTGTCCGGAGCGCCTTCTTCGTGTCCTGCATCAGGACGTTGGTGACCCCAGCGGGATTCGAACCCGCGTTACCGCCGTGAGAGGGCAGCGTACTAGGCCGCTATACGATGGGGCCAGTACTGTTTCCTGCTATTTGTACTACTGTTTTTTCCTGTTTTTCTTCGGTGATGCTGTGCAGTTTCCTGCGCTGGGGTACCAGGACTCGAACCTAGAATGTTGGTACCAGAAACCAGTGTGTTGCCAATTACACCATACCCCAATAGCGCTTTTCGAAGCCCTCAGCCTGCAGGATCCCGACCGCGTAACCGCTGCGCGCCGAGAAACAACTTTACCGGACAGGTGGCAGGAACTGCAAAACGGCACTCAGGGTGCTGATCCGGCGCTGCGGGGCATTTTCCATTTCGAGGCCGGCCCGGTCGAGCCACACACCGACCAGCCCTGCGGCGTCAGCCCCGTGCGCGTCGACAACCGGGTTGTCCCCGACATAGAGGGTGCGGGCGGGCGGAGTACCCAGCAGCCGGACGCCCTCCAGAAAGATCGCCGGGTCCGGTTTGGCCACGTCCAGCGCGTCGATGCCGACCAGGATTCCTATACGGGAAAGTTCCGCACGGTCCAGCTTCGCCCGCTGGTAGTCATGAACGTTATTGCTGATCACGCCGTACGGGATACCCCGCTCGTCGAGCGCATCCAGCAGGGGGACGACGTCGTCGTAGGCCTTGAAGTGGCGCGGCAGGGTGGACTCGTACGCCCGGTTCCAACCTGCCGCGGCCTCGGCATCGAAGGGCACCGAGGTGAACTTTGCACGCGCGTGGGCCGCGCGCCGAATACGCTGCTCGGTGAAGGTAGCCCTCCCCTGCAGGAAGCTGTCGTAGTGACGTTCCGGGTCACGCGCATACAGCCGCTTGTATTCGATCCAGTCGTCATCGCTGAGGTGGCTCAACCCTTCATCGGCGATCTCATGGAGCGTGGCTCCCATCGCGCCTTCGAGGTCCACGAGGGTGTCATCGATGTCGAAGAGGACACCCACCGGATGGTCGTTCTTGATCGGCTCCATAGGTTCCACCGCCGTTTCCTACTCGCCGGACGCGGCGCGGAAGGCCCGGATGCGCGCGAGGGAGGATTCGCGGCCGAGGATCACCATCGACTCGAAGAGCGGCGGCGAGATCCGCCGTCCCGAGATCGCTGTACGGACGGGGCCGAAGGCGAGCCTCGGCTTGAGGCCGAGCCTGTCGACGAGCGCCTCGCGGAGTGCGCTCTGGATGGACTCGGCATCCCAGGCGGCGAGGCTTTCGAGCGCTTCCGAAGCGCGGTCGAGCACCTCGCCGAGATTGGCGGGCAGACCTTTCCGGGCGTCATCGGCGACGTCGATGGCGTCGTCGTGCTTGAAGAGGAAGCCGAGCATCTCAGGCGCCTCACCGAGCAGGGTGATGCGCTCCTGGATCAGGGGTGCGGCCTCCGCGATGATCGCGGCTTCGCGGGGGTCCAGGGGATCCCCCACGAGCCCGGCGGCCACGAGGTAGGGAACGAGGCGAGTACGGAAGTCCGCCGGATCGAGGAGCCGCACATGGGTGCCGTTGATGGCTTCGGCCTTCTTCAGGTCGAAGCGGGCCGGGTTCCCGAGGACGTCGGCGATGTCGAACTTCTCCACCAGCTCGTCCACCGTGAAGATGTCCTCGTCGGCGGACAGGCTCCAGCCAAGGAGGGAGAGGTAATTGAGCAGGCCTTCCCGAACGAACCCGCGCTCACGGTGGAGGAAGAGATTCGACTCGGGATCCCGCTTCGAGAGCTTTTTGTTCCCTTGCCCCAGAACATAGGGGAGGTGCCCGAAGAGCGGCATGTAACGGGCCACACCGATGTCGATCAGCGCGCGGTAGAGAGCCACCTGCCGTGGGGTGGAGGACAGCAGATCCTCCCCCCGCAAAACGTGGGTGATGCCCATGAGGGCGTCGTCCACGGGGTTGACCAGCGTGTAGAGGGGTGCGCCGTTGGCGCGGACCACGGCGAAATCGGGCACACTTCCGGCACGGAAGGTGATCTCGCCGCGCACCAAGTCGCTGAAGGTGATGTCCTCGTCCGGCATGCGCAGCCGCAGGACAGGCTCGCGTCCCGCACTGCGCAGCGCAGAGCGTTGCTCGGAAGTGAGGTCCCGGTCGAAGTTGTCGTAGCCGAGCTTCACGTCACGGCCGGCAGCATGATGGCGCTCCTCGACCTCTTCGGGACTGGAGAACGACTCGTACAGGTGGCCCGCCTCGACCAGTCGGGCGATGACATCGGAGTACAGGTCGCCGCGCTGCGACTGGCGGTACGGCGCGTGGGGTCCGCCGACCTCTACTCCCTCGTCCCAGTCGATGCCGAGCCATCTCATCGCTTCGAGCAGCTGCCCGTAGCTTTCCTCGCTGTCCCGCAGTGCGTCAGTGTCCTCGATCCGGAAGATCAGCTTCCCGCCCGTATGCCGCGCGTAGGCCCAGTTGAAAAGGGCGGTGCGGATCAGGCCCACATGGGGGGTTCCCGTCGGCGACGGGCAAAAACGCACGCGGACGGGAGTGGAGGCGGTGACAGTGGGGAGCTCAGCTGCAGTAGTCATGATGACGCAAGTCTAGTAGCCGGCCGCCGGGCGGATTGCCGGGACGGACGCTCCGTTCAGCGCCGGACAGGGTTGGAAAGCCTGCCGATTCCCTCGATGTCGACGTCGAACCGCTGGCCGTCGGTGATCAGGCCGACACCCGCCGGCGTCCCTGTGAGGATGATGTCGCCCGGCAGCAGCGTGAAAGCCTGGGATACGTAGGTCACGAGCTCACGCGCCCCCCAGATCATGTCGCTCGTCGAGCCGTCCTGGCGTAGCTCGCCGTCGAGGCTCCCCCGGATGCTGAGGTTCTCGGGATCGAGGTCGGTCACGATCCACGGCCCGAGGGGGCAGGACGTGTCGAAGCCTTTGGCGCGCGCCCACTGATTGTCGGTTTTCTGCACGTCCCGCGCCGTGAGGTCATTGGCGCAGGTATACCCGAAGACGACGTCGTCAACGCGCTCGAGCGGAACGTCCTTGCAGATGCGCCCGATGACCACTGCCAGTTCAGCCTCGTACGAGATCTGGTCGGAAAAGGACGGAAGCATCACCGGGTCACCCGGGCCGACGACCGAGGTATTCGGCTTGAGGAACATCAGCGGAGCGGCCGGGGTCGCCGAACCCATCTCGCTGGCATGATCGGCGTAATTGAGCCCGATTCCCACCACCTTGCTGCGCGGAATCACTGGTGCGAGGAGCCTCACGTCCTCCAGCGCATGGCGGGCCCCTGTCAGCTGGACACCGGCGTAGAACGGATCACCGTTGATCACCGCCACTTCTTCGCTTCCGCTGGGTCCCTCGACTACGCCGAACATGGGATCGTCATCGACTACAAAACGCGCAATTCGCATGGGCCAAGGCTACAGGTCACAGCACCCGGGCATGGGTTCACCGCCGTAGCGGCTCGCAGCTGCGGCGGTAGGCCACGGTAGCGGCTGCCACGGCCACTGCTACGGAGCTCACCGCTGCGGTGGATTACTGCTACGGAACTCACCGCTGCGGTGGCAGGCGGAATCGGTGCCTCCCGGATTCAGCGCCGCGCCGCGGCCGCAACGCAGGGCGCACAAAAGCCACGGACCTTCCTCCCCAGAAGGTGTAGGTCCGCGGCCTAGGTGGTGCTGGCTGTACTGCTGGCTGTACTCGGGTTAGACGGCGGCATTGCGGCCACAGCCTGAAGACCTAGGAGGGCCAGCGGTTGATGTCGGTGCTTGAAACGGTGGGCGAGGTGGTCTTGGTCGAGGACTTTTCGCCAGCAAATGCCGCGGATCCTCCACCGGCTACGAGCAGGGCAGTCAACATTACTGTTGCGGCAATTTTCTTCATGGTATTGATCCTTGGGCTTGACGGGAGACCTTAGTTTTTCTTTCTCGCGGGTGCGATTAATATGACAGTATACGAAAACCTCGCATTCACACCAGTAACAACAGCACCTTTTTCAACTTTTCAGTACATATGCTTCGAATTGCCCTAGACTTGGGCCCGGCAAGCAGGGAATCAGCCCCAATAGCACCTGTAGTCACAAGGTACACCGCGATAGGGAGGTGGTAATGGCTCTATATAGTGAACCCGGCGAGCAGGTTCTCCTTGAACTTCGGGCTCGCGATTCCTGGAACCAGCGGGATTACGACACTGCCCACCGACTTGCCGATGACGCAATCGCCCTGGCGCTGGACCTGGACGACGTCAACGCATGGTGGAACATGATGTTCCTCAAGGCCGAATGTCTACGCAACCTGGGTCTCGTGTCGGAATCGGCGCGAGTCGCCCATGAGCTTGAGAACCATGTCCTCACAGTGGAATCAGCAGCACTGACGGCTCGGGTTTCCACGATTCTGTCACTCGCGCTGCAAGGCAGTGGTGATTTGTCTGGGGCTCTCACAGCTGCGCGACATGCCGCCGCTGCCGTGCGAAAAACTCCCGACCAGCAGGAATCCCACATCCAAGCGCAATATACTCTCATTGCCGCACTTGCCGACAGTGACCAACTTGACGAAGCATGGGTTGAATGCCTTACCCTCGCAGCCCTTCTACAAGGAAATCCAAGTTCACAAATCTCTGGCAAGAGCTACTGGGCCATCGGCAATGTCGCCTTCCTTCTGGACCAGCCCGAGGAAGGGACCAAGTACCACCGCCTTGCTGCTGAAAACCTCTCCCCAACGAACGATCTTGAACTGTGGGCCAAATTCAACCGGGCGTCCGCCGAGATCCGCCTCGCCGCCGGCGTCGTCCAACCTGAAACACTGGAATGCATCGACCGCGCCGAACTGGCCGTTTCGATCGTGGGGGGCAGCGAGCGCGACAGGATCGAGCTGGCGCTGACCAGGGCGCACTGGCTCGTGCTCACCGGCCAGTTCGATGCTGCGGCGGAGCGCCTCAAGTTCGTCATCAGCAAGGACAAGCTGCTCGCCACCCACACTGCTGCGGAAGCACACCTGCTCCTCGGGAGGGCGCTGAAGGCGAAGAGGGATGATCCCGAAGCAGCTGTGCAGAACCTCGAGACGAGCGAACACCTGTTCAGTCAAGCCGGCGCCCCAAGCAGGGCAGGATCTGCACGGGAACTGATCGAGGACATCGAGCCCACCCGCTCCTGATTTCCCGCGGTCCGGCGGGAGATACGGTACTCCCTGCCGGCAATCCAGCTGCCATCCAACACGCAGCCGATTGTGAAAGATTGTCGTAGGCCCTGGTCGGGCTGGGCGTTTCCCCCAATACTCCCACCCCGACCAGGGTCCTTTCTTTTCCGGCGTGCTACTTCTGCCCCAGCAACTCCTGGACTTCCGCGCTGCTGAGCTTGTTCCATGGAGAGGCATCGGACCCTTGCTGGGCGGCCTCAGGGCTGTCGCTCCTGGACCACCATTTGGCCTCGAACACATCGCCGCCCAGGAGCACCCGCTCACCCTTCAGGTAGGTCTTCTCCGCTTCCCAGGCGGGGTAGGTTCCCGCTGGAGCCGTTACCTTAGGCAGGGGCTTCTCCCCAGGCAGTACCGGTCCCAGCAGGGTCCACGGAGTCTCGGCGGCCTGGAGCACGGGGTTGTCCGGAAGATCGCCCTGGGTCCAGTACTTGGCAACGTAGACATTGCGGTGCCAGACCACGCGATCGTCCTCGGTGTAGGTGCCGGTCTCGCTCCAGATGGGATAGGGACTCGTAGCCGCGTTGTCCTCGACGGGGCCGGCAGGAGCTTCAGAGGGCGCCGGCGCATCACTCAGCGTGGCGGCACGGCCATCGAACCCTTCCCCTAGAACCTGCGCGAACTGCAGTCCGTCCTGGTCGATGCCGCTGCATCCGTCCGAGACCATGGTGAGATCAGGGTAGTTGTCACTGCAGGTGGCATCCCTGTTGAGGGACCACATCGACATGCGGCCCACGCCCGTGGTGATGGCGAACTTATTGAACGCGTCCGCTGCATCGAGGTCGAAGACCTCCCCCTTGACATCGTTCTGGCCCACCATGGGCGTCAGGCCGATCTTGCGCCATGCAGCCTGCGGACCGAGTTCGATGCCTGCCCGCTGGTAAAGAATCGACAACTGGCTGTGCGTCGCCTTCGCCGCACTGATCGAAGCGTCGAGCATACTGACGCCTTCCTCCCTGCCCTGGCCGTAATCCATGGTCATCGCATTGACCCCGGCGAGGTCGACGTCGGCGCTGAGGAACTGCGCGACGGCGTCGGTCCCCGCCTCGGTGAGGCCGGACGGGGCCACTGGAAGTGTCAGCCAGACCTTGAGGGGTTTCTTCTCAGCGGCCCGCTCCTTCGAAAGTGCTGCGATCGCCTCAACCCTCCGCTTCCCTGCTGCGGTATCCAGCAGGTTCTCCCCCTCGATGTCCAGGTCGATCATCGAGACCTCATAGCGGTCGATAACGCGCTCGTAGGCGTCCTTCAGCTTGGCCGGGTCCGAGCAGGACGTCGCCAGCTCATCGTTCAGCAACCCGCCGAAGGAAATGGACACCTCTCCCCCGTTCTGGGCCAGCCGGGCGGTCCTGCGGTTGAGGTCGAGCGCCGACTCGGCCTCATCCAGGCTGTAGGCGGCACCCCAGGAAGGCTCACAGCCGTCGTCGGGGTCCGCGACGATGAACGAGAGCAGCACGTTCTTTCCCTCGTCGGTCACCGGCTTCTCGAAGGGATAGAAGGGCGTGGCGGTAGCATCCACGTAACCGGCGAAGAAAGCTCCCCCGGCATCGGCGGCCCGGGCATCCTCGAAGCGGTTGAGCCCCAGGAAAGAACCGGCCACCAGTGCGGATACTGCGCTGAAAAGGACCAGAAGCCGTAGTACGGAAAGCTTTCGGCCTGGAAAACGTTTGGACACAATGCCCCCAGTTGATGCCCGGAATGGGCGGAAAAAGTAGTGAGACCGGCAGATGAACAGTGCCCGGCAGGGAGCACTTCAGAAATGAGACCGCAAGCAGCCGAATTAAACAATGACGCTTGATGGATCAATGATACTGTTACTCCGATCACAGATCGGCCATCTCAGCCGATTGTTTCGAAACCGTCCCTTCCGGTCTCACATCGGGACGATTTTCAGGTTTCGGATCCGTGGTTTCCGGTCAATTGCTGACAAGGCAGCGGTATTGCCGCTGCCGAACTGCTGGGGATGAATATGTCGAATCGAATAGCCCTGCCCTCCACCTCTACGCAGGGCACGCCAGGGGAATCAAGCGGACGACGACGACAGTGGGGTGCCGAGAAACGATCGGAACCACTTTCGATCGTGCATCCTATTCCATCCAGCCGGAAAATCGCTCTTGGACGGCTCGGAATAGTGGTGACGATCGGGGCCTGGCTGACCTACGTGGTGACCACGATCCTGCGGCAGTTCGCGGAAAATCCCAACGCAGGGTTCCGGTTCGAATTCGAGGCCGTCTCCTACCTTGTTGTCGTCACATTCCTCACCTTTTCCGCCCTGATGTATCTCGTTGCCCGGCAGGGTGCGCTGTACCGGTTCCGCGACCACCGGAGAATTCCGCGCGGTGAGCTCGATCGGCATTTCGCAAACCACCAGGACGGCATCACTGTCCTGGTTCCCTCCTATGCCGAGGAACCCCAGGTGGTTCGGGCCACCCTGTGGTCGGCCGCGCTCCAGGAATTTCCCGAGCTGAGGGTGGTGCTGCTGCTGGATGATCCGCCGGAGCCCAGCGATCCCGCCATTCGCATGCGCCTCGACGCCACACGCGCGCTCACCGTCGAGATCGAGGCAAGCCTGCTCGAGCCCGCCGGTGCGGCAATCTCGGCCCTGCAGGGTTTCGAGGAGCGCATGGGCAGCAACGGCAGCAACGGACCGGACATGCTCGCCGAACTGCAGCAGCTCATCCACGCCTACGAGGAAGCTTCGGGTTGGCTCGAGGCCATGGCCGGGTCGGAGCGCGTGGAGGACCACGTCGACGAGTTCTTCGTCGATCTGGTGATCATGGGCCTTGCCCGCGAACTCCGGCTGACCGTCCTCGCACTCACCGCAGCCCTGGCGCAGCGCGACGCACCGAACGTGCTCCGCATGCGGGAGCTCTACGTCCGGCTCGTCCGGATCTTCAACACCCGCCTCGAAACGTTCGAGCGGAAGCGCTTCGCCTCCCTCTCCCACGAGGCGAACAAGGCCATGAACCTCAACGCCTACATTTCCCTGATGGGCAGCCGCTGGCACCGTGAGGCCGCCGGCGACGGCGTGGTGCTGCGCGCCGTCGAGCCGGGGCAGGACCACCCTGACGACGTCGTGGTACCCGATTCCACCTACCTGCTGACCCTCGACGCCGACTCCCTGCTCCTTCGGGACTACTGCCTGCGCCTGGTGTACCTGCTGGAGTCGCCGGGCAATGAGCGGGTGGCGGTCACACAGACGCCCTACTCGTCCTTCCGCGGGGCACCCACGCGTATTGAACGCGTGGCCGGCGCATCGACCGACATCCAGCACATCCTGCACCAGGGCATGTCCTATTTCGGAGCCACCTTCTGGGTGGGCGCGAACGCCGTGATTCGGAAGGAAGCCATCGAGGACATCGTCGAGGTGGAGAATGTCGGCGGGTTCGAGATCAAGACGTACATCCAGGACCGCACGGTCATCGAGGACACTGAATCGAGCGTCGACCTCGGCACCCATGGCTGGACGCTGGTCAACTATCCGGAGCGCCTCAGCTACAGCGCAACGCCACCCGACTTCGGTTCACTCGTTGTCCAACGCCGTCGCTGGGCCAACGGCGGGCTACTGATTCTCCCGAAACTCTGGAACCAGCTCCGACGACGACGTCACCAGCGCGAACAAATCCTCTTCCGGGAAGTGCTCCTGCGCGTCAACTACATGGCCTCGATCGCGTGGGCCAGCTTCGGCCTCCTGTTCCTCCTGGCCTATCCCTACGACAGTCGGCTCCTCAGCCCTGTCGTCTTCCTCGCGGCCGCGCCCTACTTCATTGCCATGGGCAGCGACCTGCGGGACTGCGGACACCGGTTCTCCGACATCTTCCGGATCTACGGCTTCAACCTGGTCCTGTTGCCGGTGAACCTGGCCGGCGTCCTGAAGTCCATTCAGCAGGCCTTCACCGGAGAGAAGATTCCGTTCGTCCGGACGCCCAAGGTGAAGGACCGCACTGCAGCCCCGGCTCTCTACGTGATCGTTCCCTATGCGATCGTCCTGTTCTCCCTGCTCACCCTCGCCCGGGACGCCGTTGAACAGAACTGGGGGAACGCCGTTTTCGCAGCCCTCAATGCGGTGCTCGCAGCGGGTGCCATTCGGGCCTACATCGGCATCAAGAATTCCGTTGTCGACGTCGGGCTCGGTGTCATGAACTGGCTCTACGTGGCACCTCGCAAGAAGAAGACAGTTGTATCGCCCGTCATCGACAAGACCCCCGAGGAAGCCGACTGGGAGTCGATCCTGTACCACGGCGACCGGCGCCTCAACCGGGACCTCCGCGGAGCCAAGGACCGCCGCCGCAGGATAATGGTCCGGTGATCCCCCTCGGCGGCTCGGCCCTTCCGCGCGAGGAGCTTTCCCGGCCCGGTCCCACGAGCAGGACATCCTCGAATGACAGGACGCGTACGCGTATGCGGAACGAACCATCCGTGGAGGCCCGCACGGCCGGTGGCAGCGATGCGCCTGCCGGGAAGCGTCCGGATCCGGGGGCGGCCGCTGACGCCGATGGCATCATCGTTCTGTCACTGCCCGCCGGGGAGCACATCACCCAGGCCGTAGCCGAGCGAAAGGCCAGGGAGGCGCGGAAACTGGCCGGCGGCGTGGCGCGGCCGCTGCTCATCGACATCAGCGGCGTGCTGTCGATCGACCGTGCAGCGCGGTCCGTGATGGGAAATGCCAGCATCTCCACCGCGATCGCCCTGCTGGGATCCAGCCCGGTGGACCGGGTGATCGGCAACTTCCTGCTGGGCGGCCGGCAGCCGTCGTGCCCTGTCGAATTCTTCTCCTCGGAAGGCGAGGCGCTTGCGTGGCTCTCGGGATTTCGAAGGTACCCTGAGTCGAATGAGCGCTGACAACAAGGACCCGCGGCTGGCCGTTCTCGTGGACAGCATTGTGCGGCTCTCGCGAGGGGAACTCAGCAGCCGTATTGAACCCTCGTCGGCGCGTGACGAGGTGGACGCCGTCATTACCGGGGTCAACCTCCTCGCCGAGGAACTCGAGCAGGTGTACGACCAGTTCGAGAGAAGGGTGGAGAGCCGCACCGCGATGCTTCGGCAGGCGCACCTCGACCTGATGAAGATGGCGATGTCGGATGCCCTGACCGGACTCGCGAACCGCGTTGCACTGATGGACGGGATCGAGACCGCCCTCGCGGGAGCACAGGCAGGCGCGCTGCCACCCGCGCTGATCCTCCTGGACCTTGATTCCTTCAAGACCGTCAATGACCGCTTCGGGCACGACGCCGGTGACCGTGTACTGCAAGAGGTGGCCGCGCGCCTCAATGGCGTGGTCCGCGAGAGCGACATGGTGGCGCGCCTCGGGGGCGACGAGTTCGCCATCCTCCTGCCCGAGGTCACCATGGACGTCGCGATGCAGGTGGCGCGCCGTGCACTGCAGGTGCTCGGGGAGCAGATCCAGCTCGATCATCTGTACATCCACTCCCGGGCCAGCATCGGCGTGCGTCTCGGTGATCCGGGGCAGAACGCTGACGCGCTCCTGCTGGACGCGGACACCGCCATGTATGCCGCCAAGCGCGAGGGCCGGAGCATCATCAAGGTCTTCGAGCCGCTGATGCTGTACACGCGCCAGCTGCGGAGCCAGATGGCCACCGAACTGCGTGGTGCCATCACCTCCAACGAACTGGTTCTCCACTATCAGCCGGTGGTCGAGCTTGCGACGAACCGCGTCCTCGGCGTCGAGGTACTGGTCCGCTGGCAACATCCCGTCCGCGGATTGATCCCCCCGGATACCTTCATCCCGCTTGCAGAGGAGATCGGGGCGATCCACGATCTCGACCGCTGGGTGATGCTGACGTCCCTGCGGCAGCTTGCGGAGTGGAGGCGGACGCTGCCCCTCGATGACGACTTCCAGCTGAGGGTGAACCTCTCCGCCGTCGAGCTGAAGCAGCTCGACCTGGTGGACCATGTCCGCTCACTCCTGCGCGACCTCGGGGTTCCGGCGCAGTGCCTGGTCATCGAGATCACCGAGACTGCCATCGTCACACGCGGTGAAGTGGAGATGTATTCGCTGCTTAGCCTGCAGAAGCTGGGCGTCGGCATCGAGATCGACGACTTCGGGACCGGGTACTCCTCCATCAGCTACCTGCGTGAGCTTCCGGTCAGCATGGTGAAGGTGGACCGCTCGCTGCTGGTCGACCTGGACCACCGGCCCGGGCAACTCGAATTCGTCGCAGCAATCCTCCAGCTCATCCGCGCAGCCGGCCTCGAAGCGGTCTTCGAGGGTATCGAGACGAAGGAACAGGCCGACCAGCTGCGTGAGCTGGGGTGCGCCAGCGGCCAGGGTTACTACTTCAGCAGGCCCCTTCCGGCTCCGGCAGCTACCGAACTGCTGACGGCCAGCAAGTTCCTCAAGGTGACCGTCGACGCCCCCTAGGATTTGGTCGCTGAGTCCTTCATACGGAACTGGCGCAGATTCGGCGGGTGCCGCCGTCGTCCTCCCGCCGTTCCTGCATCACTTTGCTTGGGTGTACGACGGAGAGTTTTGGGTGTACGACGGATAGTGGAGGCATTGACGACAGAAGGCGCCGGCGATGACCCGCCGACGCCTTCCTTCTGGGGCCAGCTGCTAGACGAGCCGGGTCAGCCAGCCGTGCGTGTCCTCACTGGCGCCCGTCTGGATGCCGAGAAGCTGGCTGCGGATCGACATGGTGACCTCCCCGGCGGCCGAGTCTGGCGCACCGATCACCTCGTCGCCGTCCCGCAGGGAACCGATCGGGGTGATGACGGCGGCCGTGCCGCAGGCGAACACTTCGGTGATGTCGCCCGACTTCACGCCGTCGCGCCATTCGTCAAGGGTGATCTTGCGTTCGGTCACGTTCATGCCGCGGTCACGGCCGAGCTGGATCACCGAGGAACGCGTTACTCCCTCGAGGATGGTTCCGGACAGGGCGGGCGTCACCAGTGAACCGTCCCTGAAAACGAAGAAGACGTTCATTCCGCCTAGTTCCTCGATGGCGTTGTCATTGAACTGGTCGAGGAACAACACCTGCTTGCAGTCGTGCGCCTCGGCCTCGAGCTGGGCTGCGAGCGAGGAGGCATAGTTTCCGCCGGCCTTGGCGGCACCGGTCCCGCCACGCCCTGCACGCGCGTAGTTCCGGGACACCCAGATGGCTACGGGCCTGACTTCGCCGCCGAAGTAGTTCCCGGCAGGTGAGGCGATCACCCGGAAGGTCACTTCGCGGGCCGGCCGCACTCCGAGGAACGCCTCGGTGGCGATCATGAAGGGCCGCAGGTAGAGGCTCTCGCCGTCGCCCGAGGGAATCCAGGCCTGGTCCGCGTTCACGAGCTGCCGCAGGGACTCGAGGAACAGTTCCTCGGGAAGCTGCGGCAGGGCCAGCCGGACAGCAGACCGGTTGAGCCTTGCGGCATTCGCCTCGGCTCGGAAGGTCCACACCGACCCGTCGGCGTGGCGGTAGGCCTTCATGCCCTCGAAGATCTCCTGGCCGTAGTGGAGAACTGCGGCTGCCGGGTCGAGCGCAATGGGTCCGTAAGGCTCCAGCCGCGGGCTGTGCCAGCCGCCTTCGCCCGCCTCGTTGACTGCGAAGTCAACTACCGTGGTGTGGTCGGTGAAGTAATTTCCGAAGCCCGGGTTGGCAAGGATGGCACTGCGCTGTTCAGGCGTTGCGGCGCTTGTGGAAAGATTCTGGGCAAACTCCAGCTCCGTGGCTGTCATGATTCCTCCGGGCAAACTTTCGGTTAGTGATCACTCACCAGCTTAGGACACAGCGGCGGCAATAGCATCGCCTACCGCGGCTGTGCTCCGGATGCGTCCGTCGCGACCGGCGATGTCCTTCTCGACCGCCTCTTCCACCCGCGCAGCGGCGTCCTCGTGTCCGAGGTGCCGCAGCAGCAGGGCAGCCGAAAGGATAGCGGCAGTGGGGTCTGCTTTCTGCTGCCCGGCAATGTCCGGCGCGGACCCGTGAACGGGCTCGAACATGGACGGCGCTGTGCGGTCCATGTTGAGGTTGCCGGAAGCAGCCAGCCCGATGCCCCCGGTCACCGCCGCCGCCAGGTCCGTGATGATGTCGCCGAAGAGATTGTCAGTCACGATGACGTCGAAGCGGGCCGGGTCGCTCACGAGGAAGATCATGGCGGCATCGACGTGGAGGTAGTCATGGGTGACGCCGGGAAACTCCTCCGCAACCGCTTCGACAGTCCGCTTCCACAGATGGCCCGCGTAGACGAGGACGTTGTGCTTGTGCACCAGAGTGAGCTTTTTGCGGGGCCGCCCGCTGGCCCTCCGGAATGCATCCCGGACCACGCGCTCCACACCGTGCGCGGTGTTGAGGGAAACCTCGGTGGCGATCTCGTGGCTGGTGCCGCCGCGCAGCGTTCCACCGTTGCCGACGTAGGGCCCCTCGGTGCCCTCGCGCACTACGAGGAAGTCGATCTCGCCAGGATTGGCGAGCGTGCTGGCTACGCCGGGATAGAGGCGGGAGGGCCGCAGGTTCACGTAGTGATCGAACGAGAAGCGCAGTTTCAGCAGCATTTCCCGCTCGATGAGGCCTGAGGGGATGCGGGTGTCTCCAGGAGCGGCCCCGACGGCACCGAAGAGGATGGCGTCGTGCTGACGAAGCTTCGCGAGGGTCTCATCGGGGAGCGTCTCCCCCGTGGCGAGCCAATGTTCGGCACCGAGGTTGTAGTGCGTCGGCGTCACCTCCACGTCCCCGGCCGTGACGGCCCGCAGTACCTTGAGCGCCTCCGCCGTTACTTCGGGGCCGATGCCGTCCCCTGGAATGACTGCGAGGTCGATGGCGGAGCCGGAGCCCTGGTACGTTGATTTGCTCATTCCCCAAGATTAGGGAAACGTCCGTCTGCTGGACAAACCGTCTCAGTTAGTGGATAACTCTTTCTGGCGGTGGCACCGTGTCCCCGCCGTCGGCTAGCGTAGCGCAGCAGAACATCGACGCAT
The DNA here is from genome assembly GCF_015751955.1 of Arthrobacter sp. CAN_A214. Lineage (NCBI taxonomy): Bacteria > Bacillati > Actinomycetota > Actinomycetes > Micrococcales > Micrococcaceae > Arthrobacter > Arthrobacter sp. CAN_A214. Next base: position 56,650 of record NZ_JADOUU010000002.1, on the reverse strand, counting down.
CATTGAAGGGAACCAGGAATGAAACAGAGATCCGAACCTGCTGACGGTACTGCAGGGCGCATCGATCGGGAGACGTTGAACTCCTACCTTGACATGCACCTTTTCGGCGCGACGAACGGTGTCCGGCTGTTCGAGGCGGCCGCACGCTCGTGGGTCGACACGAAGCACGGCCACGTCATCGCGGGTCTCGAGAAGGACATCGCTGGGGAGCGCCGGCAGCTTCGGCGCGTGATCGAGCGGTCCGGGCACCGACCGGGGCGGATCAAGATGTTCGTCGCCCATGTCATGGCGAGGCTGGCCGAGGTGAATCCCGTCAATCCTTTGCGCCGGAAGACCAGCACCGGCGCCCAGCTGGAGCTGGAGTCGCTGCTGTCCCTGCTCCGCGGGAAAGAATCCCTCTGGGAGACGCTGATCGCCCTCCGCTCCATTGATCCCTCGGCGGATGGGCTTGAATTCAGCGACGAGGAGCTGCAGCAGCTTCTGAAGGAAGCCCGCGAACAGCAGTCCCGAATCGCCGAAGTCATCAGCAGCACCGCCGCGGACCGCTTCCTCAAAAGCTGAAGCGCCCCTCGGGCCAGTAATTCAGGCCGGCTGAAGCATCCTCAGCCGGCTTCGGGCTCCCCCGCGTACTTGGGGAACACCGGAACAGGTGCGGGCAGTTCGGTTCCGGGCACCAGCGGAGTTCCGATCGCCGCGAAGGTGCGCAGGGCGTCGTCGTCCGCCGTTCCCTGGCCCAACGCGGTCAGGAGCTGTGCTGCACCGCCGGGCATCACCGGCTGAGCCAGGATCGAGACGATGCGGAGGACTTCGAGGGTGACGTACAGCACCGTCTCCATCCGTGCCGGATCGGTTTTGCGGAGGACCCAGGGCTGCTGGTCGGCGAAGTAGGCATTGGTGTCTCCGAGCACCTTCCACACGGCCTCCAGGGCCCGGGAGAACTCCTGCTTCTCGAACGCGGTCCTGCAGGTTTCCAGCAGGCCGGCCGCCTGGGCGAGGATCGCGGTGTCGGCGGCGTCCAGCGCACCCCGTCGGGGAGCCCTGCCCCCGCAATTCTTCGCGACCATGGAAAGGGACCGCTGGGCGAGGTTGCCGTAATTGTTCGCGAGGTCCGCATCCATCCGGCCCACGACGGCGTCGTGGTTGTAGGAGCCGTCCGCGCCGAAGGGCACCTCACGCAGGAGGAAGAACCGGACCTGGTCGAGACCGTACTGGTCCACCCAGTCCTGGGGCGCCACGGTGTTGCCGAGCGACTTGGACATCTTGACGCCCTTGTTGTGCAGGTGCCCGTGGATCATGATGCGCCTGGGCAGTTCGAGCTGCGCGGACATCAGGAAGGCCGGCCAGTAGATGGCATGGAAGCGTGAGATGTCCTTGCCGATCACGTGGATGTCGGCGGGCCAGTACTTCCGGAACGCTTCGGACTCGGTGTCCGGGAACCCGGCCCCGGTCAGGTAGTTGGTGAGGGCATCGACCCAGACGTACATGACGTGGCGCTCGTTGCCCGGTACCGGCACACCCCAGTCGAAGGTGGTGCGGCTGATGGAAAGGTCCTCGAGTCCGCGCTTCACGAAACTGATGACCTCGTTGAAACGGGACTGCGGCGCACCGAACTCCGGCTGCTCCTCGTACAGGGCGAGGAGCTTGTCCTGGTAGGCGGACAACCGGAAGAAGTAGCTCTCCTCCTCCGTCCAGGTGACTTCGGTGTCGGTCTCCGTGGCGTACCGGAGGCCGTCAGCGCGGACTTCGGTATCGTCCTCGACCCAGAACGCTTCGTCGCGTACCGAGTACCAGCCTGAGTACTTGTCGAGGTAGATGTCGCCGGAGGCTTCCATCCGGCGCCAGATCTCGGTTGCGGCAGCATAGTGGTCCGCGTCGGTGGTGCGGATGAACCGGCTGTAGGAGGAACCGACGACGTCGTTCATGGTCTGGAAGGACCGCGCGTTGCGCGTGGCGAGCTCGCGCACGGGGACGCCCTCCCGATCAGCCGTCTGCTGCATCTTCAGGCCATGCTCGTCAGTGCCGGTGAGGAACAGGACGTCATACCCGTCGAGGCGCTTGAAGCGGGCCATGGTGTCAGTTGCGATCGCCTCGTAGGCGTGCCCGATGTGCGGCACGCCGTTGGGGTAGGAGATGGCGGTGGTGATGTAGAAGGGGGGCTGGGCGCCTGAGGAAGTCACCCTACGAAATTACCCTGTCCAGGCGGGCATCGCCGATTGTTGCCCGCCGGCGTCAGCGGTTCCGAACGACGGCGTCATCGGCAAGGACCGCGTGTACTCCCCAGGTCTCGTTGGCGATCTGGGTGATGCGGAGGTCCACCACCGAACTTGCGAGGGCCAGGGCGTGCGTCCGCGACAGGCCCAGCAGCGCCTGCAGCCAGGTGAGCATCGCACCGAGCGCCTCGGCGGTTGCCGCATTGAGATCGGCATTGAAGCCGAAGGTGATGCGGGCCCCGGGCGTCACGGCGTGGATTGCCTGGAGGGGCGGGTTCGGCTCGAGGCCGAGGACGAGCCGGGAGGTCATGGGACATTCGATGGCGGTGCCACCCACTTCGCCGTCACCCTGTGCCGCGTGGCCGTCGCCCACGCTGAGGAGGGCTCCGGGGACTGTCACGGGGAGGAACAGCGTCGAGCCCGCCACCAGCTCCCGGCAGTCGATGTTTCCACCGCCCGCCGCGCGGGGAGGGGTGGTGGAGAACTCCCCGGCTTCGGGCTGCGGCATGCCGACGACGCCGAGGAAGGGCCTCAGCTGAACCGTGTGGCCGAACTGGTTCGTCCCGGTTCTCCGCTCCCGGTCCAGTTCCCACAGGAGCCATTCGGGCTCACCTCCCGCGACTCCCAGCGACCGCGTGAAGGCGTCGTCGCGCCGCCCTGCCACGGTGAAGCCCCAGCCGCCGGGGGTGAGCGCTTCGAAGTGGACGGACAGCATGTCCCCCGGTTGCGCGCCGCGCACCTCGATGGGACCGGTGAGGCAGTGGCCCCGCCGGTCGGTGAACATCAGCGGACGCACCTCACCGGGGAAGGACTGAGGCTCCAGGTGACCGGAGGCATCGAGGGACTCCACCACCACCGTGTCGCCGGGATCCACTGCCAGCACTGCCGGGGTGTCACGCGAGAAGACCTGGGTGACGGTGCCGGGGCGCACCTCGAGCTGGTGAATGGTCATCGCCGTCCTTTCGGATTCAGTCGTGCAGGTCCACTTCGCGGGCCACGCTCGCGCCGATCTCGGTCCGGATGGCGTCGAGCACCTCCTGGGGCACCGAACTGTCGACCGTGAGGAGGGACAGCGCCTGTCCGCCCTCGTTGTTCCGGGCCACCTGCATTCCGGCGATGTTGATGTTCCGTTCACCGAGGAGGCGGCCGAGCGTCCCGATCACGCCGGGGCGGTCGGCGTACAGGATCACCAGGAGGTGCTCGCTGATGGGGATTTCGAGGTCGTAACCGTTGACACCCACGAGCTTCTCGATCTGCTTCGGGCCCGTGAGGGTGCCGGCCACCGAGATCTGCGTGCCGTCGGACAGCGCCCCCCGCAGCCGGAGCACGTTCCGGTACTCCTCCGACTCGGAGGTGGTGATGAGCCGCGTGCTGATGCCACGCTGCTCCGCCAGCAGCGGCGCGTTGACGTAGGACACCTGCTCCGAGACGACGTCGGTGAAGACCCCCTTGAGTGCCGCCAGCTCAAGCGCCTTCACATCGAGCGAGGCGATCTCGCCGGCCACCTCGATCTCGACCGAGGTGAGCGAGTCGTGGGTCAGCGCGGTGAAGATACGCCCCAGCTTCTCCATCAGCGGGATACCGGGACGCACCTTCGGATCGATCACTCCGCCAGCCACGTTGACGGCGTCGGGCACCAGTTCACCAGCCAGGGCGAGCCGCACCGATTTCGCCACGGAGATGCCGGCCTTCTCCTGTGCCTCTTCGGTGGACGCTCCGAGGTGGGGAGTCACCACCACGTTGTCCAGGGCGAAGAACGGGAGGTCGGTGCTCGGCTCGGAGAGGAACACGTCGATGCCGGCGCCTGCGATCTGTCCCTCGGTCAACGCGGTGTGCAGGGCTGCTTCATCCACGAGCCCGCCGCGCGCCACGTTGACCACGTACGCCGTCGTCTTCATCTTCTCGAAGGCCGCGCTTCCGAGCATGCCCAGGGTTTCCGGGGTTTTCGGCATGTGGATGGTAATGAAGTCTGATTCCCTCAGGAGTTCATCGAGGCTCACGAGCCGCACGTTCAGCTGCTGCGCCCGGGCGGAGGTGACGTATGGGTCGTACGCGAGGATCTCGGTACCGAAGCCCTGCATGCGCTCGGCGACAAGTGCGCCGATGCGGCCGAGGCCGATGATGCCGATCTTCTTCTCATACAGCTCGATGCCCGAGTACTTCGACCGCTTCCACTCCCCCGCCTTCAGTGCCCCGCTGGCCTGCGGAATGTTCCGCGCAAGGCTGAGGATGTGACCCACCGTCAGCTCAGCTGCCGAGACGATGTTCGACGTCGGCGCGTTGACCACCATGACGCCGGCGCTTGTCGCGGCCTTGATATCGACGTTGTCGAGGCCGACTCCGGCACGCGCGATGACCTTCAGCTTCGGCGCCGCTGCGATGGCTTCGGCGTCCATCCGCGTTGCTGAGCGCACCAGCACGGCGTCGACGTCGGCGAGGGCCGCGAGCAGTTTGGAGCGGTCCGCCCCGTCCGTGGTGCGGATATCGAAGTCCGGTCCGAGCGCCTCGACGGTGGCAGGTGAAAGTTCCTCTGCGAGCAGGACGACAGGTTTTGGGTTCACTGGAAAAAGATCCTTGCAGCTGGTGGGATGAGAACGGGAATACACCCTGACAGGGCGCACCGTCCGGCGCGCCCTGTCGGTTGTGGCTGGTGGTGCTAGCGGGCTACCGAGCCTTCGGTGTAGTCGTCATTCGTCTTGATCCAGGAGAACAGCTTTCGCAGTTCGCGCCCCGTGCTCTCGATCGGGTGGTCCTCACCCTTCTTGCGCAGCGCTGTGAACTCGGGAGCACCGGCATCCTGGTCGTCGATGAAGCGCTTGGCGAACGCGCCGTTCTGGATGTCGGCGAGGACGGCCTTCATGTTCTCCTTGACCGACGGGTCGATGACGCGGGGGCCCGACACGTAGTCGCCGTACTCGGCGGTGTCGGAGACGCTCCAGCGCTGCTTGGCGATGCCGCCCTCGACCATCAGGTCGACGATCAGCTTGAGCTCGTGCAGTACCTCGAAGTAGGCGACCTCGGGCTTGTAGCCTGCCTCGGTGAGCGTCTCGAAGCCGTACTGGATGAGCTGCGAGGCGCCGCCGCACAGCACTGCCTGCTCACCGAAGAGGTCGGTTTCGGTCTCTTCGGTGAAGGTGGTCTCGATCACGCCGGCGCGGGTTCCACCGATGGCCTTCGCATAGGAGAGCGCGAGCTCCCTCGCCTTTCCGGACGGGTTCTGCTCGACCGCGATCAGGTCCGGAACGCCGCGCCCGGCCTCGAATTCGCGGCGGACGATGTGGCCCGGGCCCTTCGGCGCGACCAGTGCGACGTCGACGTCGGCCGGTGCCTGGATGTAGCCGTAGCGGACGTTGAAGCCGTGCCCGAAGAACAGGGCGTCGCCGGCCTGCAGGTTCGGCGCGATGTCCTCCTTGTAGACGTGGCGCTGGACCTGGTCCGGGGTGAGCACCATGATGAGGTCGGCTTCGGCGGTTGCCTCGGCGACCGAAAGGACGCGTAGCCCCTCGGCTTCGGCCTTGGCGCGTGACGCCGAGCCCTCCTTCAGGCCTACGCGCACGTCGACGCCGGAATCGCGGAGGCTGAGTGCGTGGGCATGGCCCTGGCTGCCATAGCCGATGACGGCGACGGTGCGTGCCTGGATGATGGAAAGGTCTGCATCGTCGTCATAGAACATCTCGGTCACGGGTGTTTCTCCTCTAGGTGGATGGTGCTGAAAATCGTTACGGTCCTGAATGCTAGTGCGGTGCGGCCCGGGCGGGCTCAGGCGGTGCGCAGGGCGCGGTCGCTCATCGACTTCGCGCCACGGCTGATCGCGAGGGTGCCCGATTGGACGATCTCGCGGACGCCGAACGGCTCGAGGACGGACAGCAGGGCGCTGAGCTTCTCCGGCGTTCCGGTGGCCTCGATGATGAGCGAGTCGGTGGAGACGTCGACCACCGACGCGCGGAACAGGTCGGCCGCCTGGGTCACCTGCAGCCGGGTTGCGGCATCAGCACGGACCTTGACCAGGATGTGGTCACGCTGCACTGACGTCTCGGGAGTCAGCTCAACGATCTTGAGAACGTTGATGAGCTTGTTGAGTTGCTTGGTGACCTGCTCGAGGAGGTCACCCTCAGCCTCGACCACCACGGTGATTCGGGACATGCCCGAGATCTCCGTGGGGCCGACGGCAAGGGAGTTGATGTTGAACGCGCGGCGGGCGAAGAGGCTCGCAACGCGCGTCAGGACGCCCGGAACGTCTTCGACCAGGACGGAAAGCGTATGACGGGCCATGGTTAGTCCTCCTGCTCCCACTGTGGGGTCATGTTCCGGGCGATCTGGATGAGGTCGTTGCTGACGCCCGAGGGCACCATCGGCCAGACCATCGAGTCGCGGCTCACCACGAAGTCGACGACGACGGGGCGGTCATTGATCTCGAGGGCCTGCTGGATGGTGGCGTCGATGTCCTCGTCGCGCTCGCAGCGCAGACCCGCACAGCCGTAGGCATCCGCGAGCTTGACGAAGTCGGGAACCCGCGCGGTGTCGTGGCCGGTGTTGAGGTCGGTGTTGGAGTAGCGGCCCTCGTAGAACAGGGTCTGCCACTGCCGGACCATTCCGAGCGACGAGTTGTTGATGACCGCTACCTTGATGGGGATGTTGTTGATGACGCAGGTGGCGAGTTCCTGGTTGGTCATCTGGAAGCAGCCGTCGCCGTCGATGGCCCAGACCACGCGGTCCGGGTTTCCGACCTTGGCGCCCATGGCCGCGGGCACCGAGTAGCCCATGGTGCCGAGCCCTCCCGAGTTGAGCCAGGAGTCCGGGCGCTCGTACTGGATGAACTGGGCCGCCCACATCTGGTGCTGCCCGACCCCGGCGACGTAGACACCCTCGGGTCCGGTGATCTCACCGATCCGCTTGATGACCTGTTGGGGTGCTGAAAGGCCGTCGTCGGGCTGGACGAAGCCCATGGGATAGGTTTTCCGAAGGTGGTTCAGGGTGCTCCACCACGCGGCGATGTCCGGGGCATCCCCGGCAGCATGCTGGTCCCGCACCGCCTGGGTCAGTTCAGGGATGATCTCCTTGACGGAGCCGACAATCGGGACGTCCGCGGTGCGGTTCTTCGAGATTTCCGCGGGGTCGATGTCCGCGTGGATGACCTTCGCCGCCGGGGCGAAGCTTGAGAGGACGCCGGTGACGCGGTCATCGAACCGAGCTCCGAGCGTGATGAGGAGGTCGGCCTGCTGGAGCGCGGTCACTGCGGAGACCGCTCCGTGCATACCCGGCATGCCCACGTGCTGGTGGTGCGAATCAGGGAAGACGCCGCGGGCCATCAGGGTGGTGACCACCGGAGCGCCGACGAGCTCGGCGAGTTCCTTCAGTTCCGCTGCGGCATGGGCCTTCATGACGCCGCCGCCCACATAGAAGACGGGCCGGGTTGATTTGGCGATCAGCCGTGCCGCCTCACGGACCTGCTTGGAGTGTCCGCGCAGTACCGGCCGGTACCCCTGGAGTTCCACTTTCGGCGGCCACGAGAAGGTCATCGAACCCTGCTGGGCGTCCTTGGCGATATCGACCAGCACTGGGCCGGGGCGACCGGTGGAAGCGATATGGAAGGCCTCTGCAAGGACCCGGGGGATGTCGTCGGGGTTGGTGACCAGGTAGGAGTGCTTGGTGATGGGCATGGTGATGCCCACGATGTCGGCTTCCTGGAACGCATCCGAACCGATGAAGGCGCTGGACACCTGTCCGGTGATGACGACCATGGGAACCGAGTCCATGTGCGCGTCGGCGATCGCCGTAACCAGGTTCGTGGCCCCAGGGCCCGAGGTCACGATGCAGACGCCCGGTTTGCCGGTCACCATTGCGTAGCCCTGGGCTGCGTGGCCGGCACCCTGTTCATGCCGGACGAGGATGTGGCGCAGCTTGGTGGACGCCATCAGCGGATCATAGGTAGGCAGGATGGCTCCGCCCGGAAGTCCGAAGATATCGTCGACGCCGAGCTCTTCGAGGGAGCGGACGATCGCCGCCGATCCGAGCATCTGGATGGGTCCCACGACCTTGTTCGGTCCGCGGACAGCGCTCGGCGGGACGGCAGGCGGCGCTGCATCCCTGCCGGAGGGTGCCGACGGTGCGGCTGGTGCGGCTGGTCTTGCTGCCATCAGCGCAGGGCTGATGGGCGATCCCTTGGACATCGGTAACTTCCTTTGGAACGGTACTGCACGAACTTCCTGGACACTGCGCTTCTGCCGGTTCCAACAAAAAAACCCCTCAGCCCGGTGAGGCTCTGTGAGGGGTTGCGCGTGACGTAAAGTCGACCGGTCGGGCTTTAGGCCACGCGCTGGGTAAGGACGACGACTACGGATACAAGCTGCATACCTGTAGTTTCCACGCACCCGGGAAAGGGTGTCAACTGGCCCCCTGTCCATCTCACATACTGGACAGGGAGTCCAGTTAGTGGACATTAACCCGAGCGGCCGCCATTTCGGCCGCTAACCGCAGTAGGCGCCTTCGGACGCGGAGTGCACGAGCTTGGCGTACTTCGCGAGGACGCCCTTGGTGTAGGTCGCGGGGAGCGGCTCCCAACCGATCTTGCGGCCCTCGAGTTCCGCTTCGTCCACCAGGAGGTCGAAGCTCTTGTTCGGGATGTCGACGCGGATGCGGTCGCCGTCCTTCACGAAGGCGATGGGTCCGCCGTCGACGGCCTCGGGCGCCACGTGCCCGATGCACAGGCCGGTGGTGCCGCCGGAAAAGCGTCCGTCGGTGAGCAGCAGGACGTCCTTTCCGAGGCCCGCGCCCTTGATCGCACCGGTGATTGCGAGCATCTCGCGCATCCCCGGCCCACCCTTGGGTCCCTCATAGCGGATGACGACGACGTCGCCGGCGTGGATACGCCCGGCGTCGAGGGCGTCGAGGGCTCCCTGCTCGCGCTCGAAGACCCGGGCGGTGCCCTCGAAGATGTCTGCATCGAAGCCGGCACTCTTCACGACGGCGCCTTCCGGAGCCAGCGAACCGTGCAGGATGGTGATGCCGCCGGTCCTGTGGACCGGATTGTCGAGTGCGCGGAGGATCTTGCCGTCGAGATCCGGCGGGTTGATTGCCGCGAGGTTCTCGGCCACCGTCTTGCCCGTGACCGTGAGGCAATCGCCGTGGATCAGGCCGGCGTCGAGGAGCGCCCGCATGATCACCGGCACGCCGCCCACCTTGTCGACGTCGGTCATGACATAGCGCCCGAAGGGCTTGAGGTCGCCGAGGTGCGGGACGCGGTCACCGATGCGGTTGAAGTCCTCAAGGGTCAGCTCGACTTCGGCCTCGCGTGCAATCGCCAGCAGGTGCAGCACGGCGTTCGTTGAACCACCGAAAGCCATGGTCACCGCAATGGCGTTCTCGAAGGCCTTGCGCGTCATGATGTCGCGCGCGGTGATGCCGAGGCGAAGCAGGTTCACCACCGCCTCCCCGGACTTCCGCGCGAACTCGTCGCGACGACGGTCGGCCGACGGGGGTGCCGCCGAGCCGGGCAGCGACATTCCGAGGGCTTCGCCGATGCAGGCCATGGTGTTCGCGGTGTACATGCCGCCGCAGGCGCCTTCGCCGGGACAGATCGCCTTTTCGATGCGCGTCAGGTCACCCTCGGACATCTTCCCGGCAGCGCAGGCGCCCACCGCCTCGAAGGCGTCGATGAGCGTGACTTCCTTCTCAGTGCCGTCCTCGAGCTTGACCCAACCGGGCATGATCGTGCCGGCGTAAAGGAAAACGCTGGCGAGGTCCAGCCGGGCGGCGGCCATCAGCATGCCGGGCAGCGATTTGTCACAGCCGGCCAGGAGTACCGAGCCGTCGATCCGTTCGGCTTCCATGACGGTTTCAACCGAATCGGCGATGACCTCGCGTGAAACGAGCGAAAAGTGCATGCCCTGGTGGCCCATGGAGATGCCGTCGGACACGGAGATGGTGCCGAACTGCATGGGGAACCCGCCGCCGGCGTGAACGCCCTCCTTGGCACCCTGCGCCAGCCGGTTGAGGGACAGGTTGCAGGGCGTGATCTCGTTCCAGGAGCTGGCGACGCCGATCTGCGGCTTCGCGAAATCGTCGTCGCCCATTCCGATCGCCCGGAACATCCCGCGTGCAGGCGCCGCATGGATTCCGTCGGTTACTACTCGGCTTCTCGGTTTGATGTCAGGAGTTGTTTCCACGCTCATGGGTCAAAGTCTAGGCCCACAGGCGCCCCCCGCCGTGCTCTATGACCCCGCTGTTACTCGTTGGAAGGGGTCGAAAGGGCCCGGGCGGTACAGTGGAAATCCGGGGGCCGGCACTTAGGTGGCCACCGGCTGTGCGCCCAGCACTTCATGCGAACCTGCTGGTATCCCTACCTTGATGGCGTGATATGACTTCCGACGAGGCCGGCGGCCGATTCGAACAACTGCACGGAGGACGTGGCCTGAAGAACGCCCTGCGGCGCGTCTTCGACACGCAGATCCCCAATTACGGCGACTACAACCTGGTATTCGCATCGCATGAGCGGGAGGGAGGCGAGCTTCGGCCTCCCCTCAACGCTGTGGGTTCCTATGTGCTCGGCTACCGCTGGCAGCCTGCCGAAATCATGATGGCGCCCGTTGACGTGGCAAGCGTCACCGGAGCCGGAATCCCGGTCGAGGTCAATATGACCAACCTCGCGCACGCGCTGCAGTGGAATGACGGCAGCTACGAGGTGGGCACGAGCACCGGCCGCATCTTCCGGTTCCGGGTCCGTCCGCAACCCACACTCGACGTCGGGCCGGGTAACGCACTCGTGCTCGAACAGGATGAGGACGTGATCGACTTCGACGCCTTCATGGAGGCGTTCATCGCGATGGCTTAGGTGCATCGGCCCAGGTTCATCAGCCCAGGATGAAGCCGTTCGGCGGCAGTGGTCAGTCTTCGGCCGTGGATCAGTCAGCGGCCGGGGTCAGACTTCGGCCCACGGACCGGCCTGTACCAGGTTGACGGGCGCCCCGCCCTCTCCCAGCAGCCGGATCTGCTGGTCGAGCAGCCGAACGATCCGCGGCCAGAAAGCACCGGTGTTGCCTCCGACGTGCGGGGTGATGATTGCACCCTCCTGCTTCCACAGAAGATGGTCCGGCGGCAGCGGTTCGGGATCGACGACGTCGATCGCGGCCCGCAGCCGCCCTGCTGCCACCTCCTGGGTCAGTGCGTCGGTATCGACCACTGCTCCCCGAGCCACGTTGACGAGCAGCGCACCGTCCGGCATGGCAGCCAGGATCTCCCGGCTGATCAGGCCGCGCGTGGCGTCGCTGAGCGGGGTGATCACGATGATGACGTCGTGGTGCGGGGCAAGGGCAGCGAGTGCCGAAGAGGCATGGACATGGCCGGAGGCGTCGTCGCGCGCCGTACTTCCCACCCTCGTCAGGACCACCTCGAACGGCTCGAGGCGCCGCTGGATCTCGACGCCGATGCCGCCGACCCCGACGAGCAGGACGCGGCGGTCCGCGAGTCCGGCATACCGATGGGACTTCCAGACGCCCCGCTGCTGGTTGCGGACGGCGACGTCGATGCCCCGCAGCGAGGCGATGGCAAGCCCGACGGCCAGCTCGGCGGTGGCTGCGGCATGCACGCCTGCCGCGGTGGCGATCGCAGTACCGGAGGACACGAGCGCCGGCACACCGTCATAACCGGTGGACTGGGTCTGCACCAGTGTCAGGTTTGGCACGCTGGCCAGCGCCGGTCCCGGATCAGCGCCGCCCCCGTAGGGAAGGACGACGGCGTCGATGGTGCCGCGCGCTGTGGCCTCGGGTTCGGAGCCCAGATCCCAGTGGACGACGTCGATGTTCGGACTGGAGTCCACGAGCGCGTCCCGCAATTCGACGGTAGGAACGGTGAGCGTGGCGACGGGGCGGCTCGATGACCGGAGGCGGTGCTGCATGCGCCAAGCCTAGTTGGAGGAAGCCGGGACGGCGTGCCGCACTCCCCGATCGGGAAGGTTTCCTCGTGTATCGGACTTCTGGACTCTCCGGCAGGCTGCCCGTAGGGTCGGAACCATGCTTGGCGAAAGGATTCCTCCCGGCGTCCGCGTGGGTGGTTTCTGCGTGCTCCTCGGACTCCTCGCCGGCTGCTCCGGTGGATCCAGCGCTGAACCGATCTTCCAGGGATCGACTGCACCCGAATCGGCCGTGTCGACGGCACCGGCCGCTCCGGCCGGACCTGCTGCTTCTGCGTCGACGCAAGCTCCCGGAACTGCCTCGGGCGAGGATGTTCCGCCGTCGTCCGCGGGTCCCGCCGTCCTGCCCACGGTGACCTACGACGGCGATGAAGTGACGGGACTCGGCGTGCCCTGGTCCATCGCCGTCCTTCCGGACGGGGCCCTCCTGTTCTCCGACCGGGAGACCGGTGAAGTCACGCGGACGGCGGCCGGTGAGACAACCGTCGTCGGGGGACTGCCCGACGCCGCTGATGCCTCCGGCGAGGGCGGCCTGCTCGGGCTCGCCGTCGCCGAAAATTTCAGCGACGACCCGGTGGTGTACGCGTACTACACCTCCGCCGAAGATAACCGCGTGGTGCGGATGCCGTATGAGGACAATGCTCTGGGTGAGCCCGAGGCCGTCCTGACCGGCATTCCGAGGGGAACCATCCACAACGGCGGAAGGATCGCTTTCGGTCCCGACGGCCGGCTGTACATCGGCACGGGAGATGCCGGCGACGGCCGCAACGCACAGGACACGGACAGCCTGGGCGGAAAGGTGCTTCGACTGTCGCCGGACGGAAGCGTGCCCACCGACAACCCCATCCCCGGCTCCCCGATCTACAGTCTGGGGCATCGCAACGTGCAGGGGCTCGCCTGGGACTCCGAGGAGCGGTTGTGGGCCACGGAATTCGGGCCCGACGTCGACGACGAACTCAACCTGGTGGTTCCGGGCAGCAACTACGGCTGGCCGGAGGTGACGGGCGCGCCGGGCAGGGACGGGTTCGTCGATGCCCAGGTGGTGTGGCCTTCCACCGCGACCTCGTCCCCGAGCGGCATGACGATCATCGATGACACGGCCTACATCGGCGGCTTGCGGGGGCAGCGGTTGTGGCAGGTGCCGCTCGCCGGCGGGCAGGCCGGCAGGCCCGTCAGCCATTTCGACGGCGAGTTCGGACGCCTGAGGGATGTCGCGGAAGGGCCCGACGGCGGCTTGCTCGTCGCCACGAACGAAAACGACGGCCGCGCGCGGATACTTCGGGCAGCGCTCGACTGAGGTGTTCGATTTCGGCTTTCCGGCGCGATGCTGGTAGAGTTTCTTGCTGTTGCGGATGACCAAGTCAGCCGCGAATCGCAGGAAAAATGCCAAGCACCTCTAGCTCAATTGGCAGAGCAATTGACTCTTAATCAATGGGTTTCGGGTTCAAGTCCCGAGGGGTGCACTGCGAAACCCCGTACTTCCAGTCTCGCCGCTGGCAGTGCGGGGTTTTGTTTTGCCCTCCGGCTTTCCGTTCCCGGCGCCAGCGGTCGATCGAATCGAACGACCGCGCGCACCGCACCGCCGTCGAAGTCGGTTGTTGCGGTGCGCGGTGTCCGGGTATAGTCCAACGACTCCTTGAACACTTCCTGTCGGGGCTCATCGTCGGTAAGCAGGACCCTTCGGCGGATCTGCGGACACTGATCAGCGGAAAGTCGCTACTCCTCCGCTTTCTCCGGTCCAGGTGATGTAGCCGCCCTGGTAGTCCTGCCGTACCCCGCCGGCGACGCCGTACTCGTTGGACGTCGGGTACCCCAACCGCCCGTTCTCGAGGCCGACACGGGCGTAGGCTTCGCGGATCCCGCCGAAGGACAGACGGGCGCCGCTGGCCGGTGACCAGAGGATCGCGCCATTCTGGAACGCCTGGTACTTGCCGCCATCTTTCAGGCCGCTGATCACCCCGGAGGTGGGATACCCGAGGAAACCGGCTTGGGAACCATAGGCCTTGTAGGTGTCCAGGATGGGCCCGTTCAGGGTGACCTGCCCGCCGGTCGCGGCCGACCAGAAGATCCCGCCATGTTGGAACTGCTGGTAGGCACCGCCCTTCACCGCGGTTTCCCGACCTGTGGGGTAGCCGAGGCTCCCGTTTTCGGAGCCGCTGCCGACATAGGTGGCTCGCATCCCGCCGAAGACCAGGTGTGCTCCGCCGGCCGGCGACCACATCAGGGTGCCGTTCTGGAACGTCTGGTACTTCCCGCCGTCCTTCAACCCGCTGAGTTCGTTGGAGGTCGGGAAGCCCAGGAACCCGGTCTGCGCTCCGTAGGAATTGTAGGAATCCAGGATGAAACCCTTCAGGGTGACCTGACCGCCGGTGGTGGCCGACCAGAAGATTCCGCCGTGCTGGAACTGCTGGTACGCGCCGCCCGCGATTCCCGCTTCCCTGGCCGTGGGGTAGCCGAGACTCCCGTTTTCGGAGCCGCTGCCGACATAGGTGGCTCGCATCCCGCCGAAGACCAGGTGTGCTCCGTCGGCCGGCGACCACAGGATGGTGCCGTTCTGGAAGGTCTGGTACTTCCCCCCGTCCTTCAGGCCTCCCAATTCACCCGAGGTAGGGAAGCCCATCAAACCGGACTGGAACCCGTAGGCGTAGTAGGTGTCGCGGAGGGGCCCGTGCGGACTGACCTGCCCGCCGGTGGTCGGTGACCAGAAGACTCCGCCGTGCTGGAACTGCTGGTACGAGCCGCCAGCAACGCTCACCTCGTCGGCCGTCGGGTAGCCCAGCGGCCCGGCGGTGGCCCGTGCGCCAACATAGGTGGCATGCATGGCGCCCCTCACAGCGACCGCACCGGCGCCGGACCAGAAGATCGAGCCCCGCTCATAATCCTGGCGCGCACCACCCGGAAGGACGGTCTCACCACCCACCGGCGCGCCGAGCAGGCCTGGAACTCCCGGCTGCCCGTACTTCGCCTCGATCGCAGTGCGGACCGGGACGCTGGATACAGCCGGCGTTGCTGACGAGAACCGATTCACCGGGGCGTATCCGGCCCTGGTGCCGGTCACATTCACTGTCATGGCGCCACCCGCGTCAGCACCGGTCAGCGGATAGGTGGAGCCGGTTGCACCGGCAACAGCCTCGCCTGACCGGTACCACTGGTACTCCAGTGGAATGGGTGCAGGTGTCCACGCTCCGGGAACGGCAGTAAGAACCGACCCCGTCGCTGGAGACCCGGAGATCGTCGGCGCCGCCGAACCGATCGTGCCCGGTGCGATGAGCTTTCCGTCGGACGTCGTCGCTACGGTGGGGTAACCGCTCTTGGAGCCGGTCACCGATACCCGGACGAACTCGTTCACGTCATCGGCAGTGAGTTCGTACGTTCTTCCAGTTGCCCCGGCGATGACGAAGTTGCCACGCAGCCATTGATAGGCGAGGGTGACAGGCGCGGGTCCCCAGGCTCCGGCGTTGGCCGTCAGGGTGGCGTCCATCGTCGGAATTCCGGCGATGATCGGGACCGCCGAGGTGAGGCTTCCGGCAACTGCGGCGGCGGACCGGACCTGGCCGACGTCGCTGACGAGCGGTGGAGGCGTGACCTCTGGTGAAGCTCCTACTTCCGGCGAAGCCGTGACCTGTGGCGACGACGCCACCTCCGGTGAATCCGCCACCGTTGGTAAATCCGCCACCTTTGGTGAGTCCGAATCGTCCGGTGGAGCCGTCACGTCCGGTGAGACGGCAACCAGCGGCGGAGCGGTCGTTTCCGGCGCGGCTTCCACGGCAGCGGCCGGCACGGTGGACAGGGAGCCGGCAAGGAGCGCCACAACCGCGGCGGCCACTGCTCTTCGGGTCAAGCGGCGGGACTGGATTGGCATGCGCATCCTGGAGACTCGTTCCCACGAACAATGGGTGATCAGTGGGGAGGCCGATGCTGTCCCCGCGGGAAGCATAACCGAGGAACTCCTGTTACCAAAGGTGCGAATGTGAAAGCAGCGCTTAAAGCTTCCTCCGGCCCGGGTCACGGGAACCGTTGCTACGGCTTCCCGCACCGCAACCGGCATGCTCCCGTCAGAAGTTATCTACCCCGTCGACAGTGCGACAGTGCGACACTGCAACGGCGCGGCAGCACGCCTGATACTGCTACCGAAAGCGCCAGGAAATTCCCTCGCCGGGCCGGAGCGATGCCCGTCCACGGCTGTTCACGACCAGCGGACCGAAGATCCTCGAGTTCGACAGCCCACTTTTCGACAGATTCAACCTGGTGGTCTCGCCGAGCTTCTTCGACTTCCGAAATACGAGTCCCACGAATGTTCCTTTCGGATGAATGCTGACCGAGCTGCTAACCCTTCGGGTGGTGCGGTTGAACTACCGGCGTGCCGCCCCGCTGGTCCATAGGGACAAGCGGCTGGCTTACGAGGGACAGGACCAGCGACGTCGCCCGCAGAATCACACGCCGCGCAGTTGAGGCAGTACCTCCTTGCCGAACGTGTCGATGAAAGCGTGCTGGTCCTGGCCGACATGGTGAAGGTACAGCTCGTCGAAACCGAGCTCCCCGTATTCGTGCAGCCACTGGGCATGCCGGGCAGTATCGCTCGAGACATTGACCGCCTGCCGCACCTGCTCCCGGGAAATCTCCTTCCGCTCCGCCAATTCGACGAAGTCCTGCGCCGTTGCTGTGTCCCAGGTCAGCGGAGGCCCCACCGAATTTGTGCACCACTGTCCGTAGGCGAGGTCGTCGGCGTCGTCGTCGGAATCCGCCCAGCTGAGGTGGACCTGGAGCACCGCCTTGCCGCGGCCCCCCTCTTCCCGATAGGCACCCAGAAGCTTCCGGAGCGTGTCGGCGTCCTGGTTGGTGGTGATCAGCCCGTCCGCCCAGGTTGCCGCGCGGCGCGCAGTCTCCACCGACATCACCGGTGCGATCAGGGACGGCGGAACCTCCGGCAGATCCCAGAGCCTGGCCCGCTCCACGGTCACCAGCCCGCGGTGGGTCACCTCCTCCCCCGCATGGAGGCGCCGGATGACGTCCACGCACTCTTCAAGGCGTTGCTGGCGGACCGCCTTCTCCGGCCAGGGATCACCGGTGATGCGCTCGTTCATGTTCTGGCCACTGCCCAACGCAGCCCAGAACCGCTCCGGGAACATGGCGGACAGCGTGGCTGTCGCCTGGGCGGTGATGGCCGGGTGGTAGCGCTGCCCCGGGGCGGTGACGACGCCGAATCGGAGCTCCGTCGTCGCAAGCGCCGCGCCGAGCCAGGTCCAGGCATACCCGGCATGTCCCTGGGAGGGCGACCACGGCTCGAAGTGGTCCGAGCACATGGCCGCCTGGAAACCGGCCGATTCGGCATGCTGGACGTCCAGGAGGAGCTGCGCAGGAGAGATTTGTTCATGCGAGGCATGGAAACCGATTAGAGGCATGATCAATGTCTAACACCGCGGCGAAACGGCTGTCGAGGACCGTTTTCCAGGATCGGCTCCCGGACCCTCGGCAGGACCACAGCGCTCCTTTCGCCGGCAGTGCCGCTGTGGTGCAAGGCACACCGGCGGCACCACCATGGATTCGTGGAGCCCCTCTTCGATTTTCTCGGTAGTTACTGGTGACTCGCCTTCCCCCTGAGTGGTGCCTTCGCAGCCTGGGGAAGTTCCTGGTCGAAGGCGAGCGAGCGGCGGCACCAGCGCAAGCTCTACCGGCTCAAGCACCAGGGCCTCGCCGTCGAGCAGGCGCGCAGCGGTGAGATCCAGGCTCTACTGACCGCGCACGACGCCGTCGACAAGCGCTGGCTGGAGTACGAACTCGACGCCGCCAAGCTCATCGACTACCCCATGAGGACCGACGTGCGGGAGCCCCTGACCGTCGCCGTCGACGAGGCAGCGACCCCTGCGGAACGCCAGACCGCCTACAAGAGGGCACGCCGCGAGCTCGACAGGCTGATCGTCCTTCCCGATGCCACCATCGCTTCCCTCGAGGAAAAGGTGGCGCGCATGCTCGGTGCGGGACCCTCGAAGGCGCAGGCCTGAGTGCGGATGGCGGCTTTCGACCACGACGTCGCTGCTGGATCCAGCGTCTACATTCCGGGCAACGCAGTTCATGGGATCCGCAACGCCGGGAACGGGATCCTGCGGTTCTTCTACGCGCTGGCCGCCGACTCCTTCGACGAGATCGACTATCACTTCGTAGGGACCGACGCCGGATAGCTTCCCGGGCGGGGCCACCTGACCCATAATCGGAGCATCCGAGAGAAAAGGAGTGCTCCCATGACCACCCGACTCAATTCCTACCTCAGCTTCCGAGACACCGCAGCTCCCGCCATGGCGTTCTACCAATCAGTGTTCGGCGGCAACCTCGTAAAGAACACTTTCAGTGAGTTCCATGCGAGCGAGGATCCTGCCGAGCAGGACAAGCTCATGCACGCCGAGCTCACCACACCCAACGGAATGGTGCTGATGGCAGCAGATACTCCCAACAGCATGGACCTGACCGTGGGCACCAACCACTCGCTGTCGCTCAGCGGCGAGGACGAACAGGAGTTGCGGGGCTACTGGGACAGACTGTCCGACAGCGGCACCGTCATGGAACCGCTAGCGCAGGCACCATGGGGAGACAGCTTCGGCATGTGCGTGGATAGGTTCGGTGTTCACTGGATGGTGAACATCGCAGGACCGAAAGCCTGATCCCGCCGAGATCCGAGGAAACGGGGGAACCGGCCGGCGGCCGGCTTCCCCGTCGTCGTCCTCGGCAGCTGCTGCCTACTTCGCGGCTTCCTTGTTGACGTCGGTGGGGGAATCGTACTCCCGGTCCGGAAGGTTGTTCAGGGTTTCCATCACGGAGTCGTTGGCTCCGGATCCTTCGGCGTGCTTGACCAGGTTCTCCTTGGATACCGGGTAGTCGATGCCGCCCAGTGCCTTCTGGATATCGATGGGGCTCGGATTTGCCATGGGTTCCGTCCTTTACTTGAGGGTTTGCCTTGCATTCACTGCTTCGGTTGCCCGTGGACAACTGAAACGGCGTCTATGGCACGGTCGGTGACCGTGGTGGGCGATTCGAGGTGCACGGCGCCGGAGGGAAGAACTCCTGCTCCGCCGTACCGCTCCATCACACGCCACTGCGCCGCGACATCTTCTCCGGCGTGGGCTTCCGGCAGGTCCTCCCAGAAGTCGAATCCTCCGCAGTTCACCAGTGCCTCGCGGTCGAACAGGACGCAACCGCCGATCCACGCAACCTTGTAGAGCACCCAGGACCCAGGGTCGAGGTCAAGGTCCTGCGCGGCGTGCACGAGGTTCGCGGCATTGTGCAGCTTCCACCGCGGGAAGCCCTCGGCATCGGGCCGGATGCGTTCGGGGAGCACTTCCCCGCCCTCCCAGAATTCGAGCTGCACCCGCTCACTGGGGCGTCCATCGTCGAGATAGGACAACCCCTGCACCGCGGAACCGACAAAACCGCATCCCGCGCGCCGCAGCGCCGAACAGAGGCGCAGGAGGGTACCCGGCTCAAGCCATACGTCGTTGTCGAGGAACAGGACGAAGGGGGCGGTCGAGAGTCCGAGCAGGAAGCTCCGGTGCTCCGCCAGGCCGCGGAGTGGAAAATGCTGTTCAAGGAGCACCTCGGCGCCCTGCGCCCGCAGCACGCGGACCATCGCCTGCACCGCGGGGTGGTCGTAGGCCGGTTCGTTCTCCGTCTGGTCGCTCACGATCACCCGAAAATCGGTGCCGTCCTGCGCGGCGAGCCCCGCCAACGTCACCGCGAGCTCCGCGGGACGGGTGAACGAGGGAATGAGGACGTCCATCTCCGGATCCGCCTCCGCGGCGGCCCTCCCCCACCCTCCGGACCAGCGGGTCATGGCGCGCCCTCTGCCGCCGGTTCCGCGGAGGTCCTGATCTTTCGCACCACCGCCGTCGTCGACCGCTCCGGGACGTAGTCCAGAATGCGCACGGATCCCCCGAAGGCCTCCACCACCGGGGTCTCCTCGAGCATCTGCGCGGAGTAATCGCCGCCCTTTGCATAGATGTCCGGGCGCAGCGCCTCGATCAGCGGGATGGGAGTGTCGGTCGCGAAGACAGTCACGTAGTCCACGCAGCTCAACGCGGCGATCACCCCGGCGCGGTCGGCGAGCACATTGATCGGCCGGTCTGGGCCCTTCAGCCGGCGGACGCCGTCGTCATCGTTGAGTGCCACCACCAGAACGTCACCCAGCTGTTTGGCCTGGTTGAGGTAACGGGTGTGACCGCGGTGCAGGACGTCGAAACACCCGTTCGTCAGCACGATGCGGAGGCCGGCCTCCCGATCACGGGCGACGCGCCGGGCGAGGCCCTCCGCGCTGAGGGCAGTGTCGGCGAAGCTGCCAAGGTGCACGGCGAGGTCCTCCGTCGAGCACACCGAGGTCCCGGGCCGGTGCACGACGACGTCGGCCGCCGCCTGGGCGAGATCAAGGCTGGTCGTCAGGGGCAGTCCGGCGGCCCGTGCCGCGGTGAGGCAGGCCACGAAAGTATCTCCGGCACCGGAAGCCTGCCGTTCCACGGCCGGCCGGGCCCACGTCCGGTGTTCCTCGGAATCCTTCGTGAACAGGACGGTGCCATCACGGTCAAGGGTGACCACCACGGCGGATGCCCCGGTGGCGGCGAGCAGTTCGGTGCGCCGGGCCTGCACTGCTTCGGCGCGGTTGCTGCGCGCGTCGAGCCGACAGTCGAGTACGCGGGAGGCCTCCTCCGCGTTCGGCGTCACGATATCGGGGCGAAGCTCGGCCCAGGCAGCGGGATCATGCGAATCGACCACGGTCAGCGGCGGCAGGTCGGCCTCCATCAGGGCTTTGCGAACCGGACCGCGCACCGCCCCGGTGCCGTAGTCGCACACCACGACGGCGTCGCTGCCGGCGATTGCCGCTGCCACCCGGCCTGCAACCCGGAGTGCCGCTGCTTCCGGAATCTTCTCGGGGGTGTCGTCGAGCCGGAGCATCACCTGGTCTCCACCGACGATGCGGTACTTGGTGGTGGTACGCACGCCGTCATCCGCAACGAGCCCCGTCACGTCCACGCCGGCGTCGGTCAGGATCGAGCGCAACCGGCGGCCGGCGTCGTCGTTCCCCGTCAGCCCGCAGATCCGTACCCGCGCACCGAGCGCCGCGAGATTCACTGCGGTGTTCGCCGCTCCGCCGGCAGCGTACTCGCGGCGCTGGACGTCGACGACGGGCGCGGGAGCCTCACGGCAGAACCGCTCGATGCTCCCGGTCCACCAACCGTCCAGAATGACGTCGCCCACCACAGTCACCGCAGGGGCAGCCTCGGCGATCCGCTGCGGCACCCAGCCGGCGAGTCCGCGGACGTCCTTCAGCCCCTCCATCAGGAGCCCCCGGCTCCAGGGATGCCGATGTGCACTACCTTCACGAGGGTGAACTCGTCGAGCAGTTCCGGCCCGTACCCGAAGCCCGCCCCGCTGATGCCGCGCGGCTGCGCGGAGCCACCCGGCGCTCCGCCGAAGACGGCGTTGACCTTGACCGTTCCGACGGGGAGAGCCGCGATGGCGCGCTGCGCGGAGGCGATGCTGCCCGTCAGCACCGAGGCGGCCAAACCGTAGGGCCCCGACGCCGCGAGGACAAGGCCCTCCTCGAAGCTGTCCACCACGGTCACCGGCGCTACGGGCCCGAATGTCTCCTCGGTCATCACGGTCATGACGTCGCTGCAGCCGGACAGCACCGTAGCGGGATAGGAGGCGCCGGCGCCCTCCGGGACGACACCGCCCTCCAGGCAGCGCGCACCGAAGGAAACGGCCTCGGTGACCTGCGCGTGCACGGCGTCGCGGAGCCGGCGGTCCACGAGGGGTGCAACCGATCCACTGGTGTTCCGCCGTCGGGCCTCGGCCGCCAGGGCGTCGAGGAACGGCTCGGCGACTGCGCGGTGCACGTAGATCCGCTCCACCGCCGTGCAGATCTGTCCGCTGTTGCTGAATGCACCGACCGCGGCCTGTCCGGCGGCCCAGACCGGGTCCACGTCGGCGTCGACCAGCAGTGGATCGTTGCCGCCGTTCTCCCGGATCACATGGCTCCCCGTGAGCGCGGCGGCCTCGGCGATGCGGGCACCGGTGGCACTTGAACCAACGTGCGCGAGCACGTCGACGTCCGTCTCCGACGTGATCAGCCGCCCGACATCGGCTCCCCCGGTGAGGGTCGAGAAAACTCCCTCCGGGAAACAGGGGGCAAGGAGTTCCCCCAGGTGGATGCCGAGGTGCGGGCAGCGCTCGCTGGGCTTGTGGACGACCGTGTTCCCCGTCACCAGCGCCGCTCCGAGGAGCCCGGCTGCAACGGCGACGGGATCGTTCCAGGGCGTGAGCATGGCGGCAACACCGCGGGGCTCGGTCACCGTGAAATTCGAGGCGAGCAGCGAGCCGCGCAGGCTGAGGCCGCGGTGGAGCGGACCAAGCTCCGCGTACTGCTCGAGTGTCGACACGCCCGCCTCGACGCCGGCGAGCGCCTCATCGATCGGGCGCCCGGTTTCACGGTTGTTCAGCTCGGCCAAGGCGCGGGCACCACCGCGGAGGGCGTTCGCCGCCTCCCGCAGCATGCTCCCCCGCACTGCAGGATCGGTTCCGGCCCAGCCGGGCTGGGCCGCCCGGGCATGGGAGAGTGCGGTGAGTACCTGTTCCCGATCGGCGCACTGCACCGTCCCCACCTCGCTGCCGTCGCTAGGATCGAAGATGGTGATGGTTCCCTCGTCGACGGTCTCGTCGACTAGGTCGTGCTGCGTGAGACCCGGGTGGGTGGACATAATGCTCCTCAGCTTCCGTGCCGATCGTTCCGGCGCCGCGGCAACGGTGGGCCCGGCTGTTCCTCAAGTACCCAGCACTCCTCCCGTTTACACATCAACCGGTGCCTTTTTCACACTTCTTGCCCTGTGCGGGCACCTCCTCGCCGATGGCTGATCGTTTTCATCAGCAGGCTTAGGATGTCAGGGAGGAAGCGGCTTCGCAACAAGTTTCAGGAGGTAACGATGGGATCGGAAACCCGGGCGGAATTCGGTGGGTCGGCTGAGCAGTCGAGGCTGGTGGGCCCCGTCCTCGAGCGGTTCCGGAACGTGCGCCGCATTGCCGTTCTGCGGGGCGGCGGTCTGGGGGACCTGATGTTCGCCCTGCCTGCGGTCGAGGCGCTCAGGGCCACCTACCCTGAGGCCGCCATCACGCTCCTCGGCACTCCGCTCTCCGCCGCGCTGCTCAAGGACCGGCCCGGTCCCATCAGCCGGGCCGAGATCCTCCCGTATGCGGAAGGCGTACGGCCGGGTGTTCCCGATGCCGCCGCCGTGGAGGAATTCTTCACGGGGATGGTGCGGGAGAAGTTCGACCTCGCCGTCCAGCTGCACGGCGGGGGCAGGAACTCCAATCCGTTCCTCTTGAGGTTGGAGGCGCGCCACACCGTGGGGAGTCGCACGGCCGACGCCGCTGCCCTCGAGCGCACTATCCCCTATGTCTACTACCAGCACGAGGTGTTCCGTGCCCTGGAGGTGGTGGGCCTGGCCGGCGCCGAACCGCAGTCGCTCGAGCCCCGGCTCGAGGTCACCCCCGAGGAGACGGCCGCAGCGACGGAGCGCCTGGGCGGCACCGCTCCCCTGGTCGGCATCCACCCGGGCGCGACGGACCCACGGCGGCGATGGCCGGCGTCGTCCTTCGCCGCTGTCGCCGCGCTCGCCGCAGGGGACGGAAGCCGCGTCGTGGTGGTGGGCGACGACGGCGATGCCGCGGCCGCCGACGAGATTGTGCGGCTCGCCCTGGCGAGCGCACCGGGCACCGACATCCGCTCACTGGCCGGAAAGCTGTCCCTGGGGGAACTCACCGGCGTGCTGGAGGCGTGCGCCGTCCTGGTCGGCAACGACAGCGGCCCGCGGCACCTGGCGCAGGCGGTCGGCACCCCGACCGTGGGCATCTACTGGATCGGGAATGTCATCAACGCCGGCGCCCTGGGACGCACCCTGCACCGGGTCCACCTCTCCTGGGTGACGGTCTGCCCCGTCTGCGGCGTGGACGTCACCCAGGTGGGCTGGACCGCCGAGCGCTGCGAGCACGATGACTCCCTCGTGCACGCGGTCCGCCCCGCGGATGTCTACGAGGACGTCCGCGAACTCACGGCCACGAGCCTTCTTCTTCGTGGGCGATGAGCATCTGGCGGATCTCGCACCCCTTGGGCTGTGAGAGCGCAAACAGGATGGCTTCGGCAACTCGCTCGGGATCATTGAGCCGGGAGTCGTCCTGCGGCTTGTACTGCTCGTCGCGGTCGTCGAAGAACCGCGTCTTCATGCCGCCGGGAATGATGGTGGTGACGCCGATCTGGCCGGTGGTCTCCGCCGCCAGCGCATGCGAGAACCCGATCACCCCGAACTTCGATGCGCAGTAGGCGGTGGCGTCGGCCACCGCCTTGATGCCGAGTGTCGACGCGATGGTCACCACCCGTCCATGCGTCTTCCGGAGGTACGGAAGCGCGGCACGGGCAGTTGAGACGGTGCCGAACAGGTTGACGCCCACCACCTTCTCCCACTGGTCCGCGGGCACGTCGGCGAGCGCACCGCAGCGGTCGATCCCGGCGGCGGTCACCACGGCATCGAGCCCGTCCATCGTCTCGGCGGCCTCGGTGACGGCGGCCTCGACCGCGGCGCGGTCCGCGACGTCCACCGCGAACGCCTTGACGCCGGTGACCCGGCTGATGTCGAGGTCGAGTACTACGGGAGTTCCCCCTGCCGCGAGCACGGCCTGGACGACGGCGGCTCCGAGCCCGGAGCCTCCGCCCGTCACGAGGACGCGTCCCGGGTTGTAGGGACTGCCGGTCGCGGAGCCTGCTGTTTCGAGCGTCATGTCTTCCTTTCGATTGCCTTGCTGGAATTCTCTGGAGGTTGGAGCTGCTCAGCCCACCTTGGCGAGCGCGGCGGCGAGTTTGGTGGTCGACCGCGCGGGGATATAGGGAACGGTGACGGTGCGGCCGCCCCAGCTGCTGACGAGCTTCGCCTCCGGAAGGTCCTCGGCCGCGTAGTCGCCGCCCTTGACCCAGATGTCGGGGCGGAGCCGGGCAATGGCCTCTTCGGGCGTCGACTCGTCGAAGACCAGCACTGCGTCCACGCATTCAAGGGCCGCCAGCAGTTCGGCGCGGTCCTCCTCCCCCATGATGGGCCTGGAGTCACCCTTGAGCCGCCGGACCGAGGAGTCCGAGTTGAGGCAGACGATCAGGCAGTCGCCGAGCCTCCGGGCCGCGGCGAGGGTGCGTGCGTGTCCGGCGTGGATCAGGTCGAAGCACCCGCCGGTCGCCACCACGGTGCCACCGGCCTCCCGGGTGCGCCGGGCGATGTTCAGTGCGTCGAGGCCAGGCACGTTCAGTTCGCGGGGCTCATCCGGCGGCGGTGCGAACAGGGCTGACACGCCTCCTGCCGCAAGGAATGACGCCGCGGCCTCCGCTGCCGCCTGTGCCGCCGCATCAACGGCGAGGCCGGCCGCGAGGTTCACGGCGAGCGACGACGCGAAACGGTCCCCCGCGCCGCAGGGGTCCGCTGCCGGGACCCGCGGAGCCGGGACGACCTGCGGAAGGGTGCCGTGGGCCGCAACAAGGGCGCCCTGCTCACCCAGGGTGACCACGACGGCGCGGCTCTTCCATCGCGCGAGCAGCACCTCGGCTGCCGAGGCGGCCGCCTGCGTGCCGGTCCCCTCCACTCCGGTGAAACGCAGGGCCTCTCCGAGGTTGGGGGTGATGGCGGTGACTCCGGGAATCGGGTCGGCCCCGGCCGGGTGCGGATCCCAGACCACGGGGATTCGTCCGAGCTGCCGCGCCAACGCCGCCCGTAGGTCAGGATTGGCCGTGAGCCCGCGGCCGTAGTCGGCCACGACGATCGCGTCGGCGGATTCGAGGGCTGCCAACATGTCGGCCGTGCACTCCGGTACGGGCGGTTTCGCGCACCCCTCGTCGAAGCGCACCACCGGGTGGCCTGCCGCCCGGACACGTGTCTTGACCGGTGTGGGAGCTCCTGACGGCCCGGACGTCACGGTGATGCCGTCGAGTTCGGCGCGCAGCAGCCCGGCGGCGTCGTCGCTTCCGAAGACTGTGACCAGGCCGCTCTCGTGCCCGTCGATCTGCAGCATCCGGGCCACCAGCCCTGCTCCTCCGGCTCGGCGCTGCACGACGTCGACGTCGACCACGGGAACCGGCGCATCGGGCGACAGCCTGCCCGCGTCTCCCGAGAGGTCAGTGTCCAGCAGGACATCGCCCACCACGAGGATCTTCATCGTCCTGCCCTCCGCCGGCCCAGCACCTCGGCGTCGAACGCCCGGCAGATCGCATGCAGCGCCATCAGGTGGCCTTCCTGGGCGTTCGCCGACCCCGCCTCGATGGCCACGTACTCGTCCACGCAGTCGGTCAGCGGGTTGGGCCCGGTTCCCGTCAGGGCCCAGGTGGTGATCCCCGCGTCCCGCGCTGCCGCCGCCGCGTGCAGGAGGTTCGGGCTCTTGCCGCTGGTGCTCAGCAGCACCAGGATGTCCCCGCGCCTCCCGTGTGCCCGGACCTGCCGCGCGAACATTTGGTCGAAGCCGTAGTCGTTCGCGATGGCAGTGACGGCAGAGGTTTCCGCGTGAAGCGAGATGGCTGAGAAGGGTTCCCGTTCACCGTCGAAGCGGCCCACGAGCTCCGCCGTCAGATGCTGCGCCTCGGCGGCCGAACCCCCGTTGCCGGCGGCGAGCACGCGATGGCCGGCCATCAGGCGGTCGGCGAGTTCAATCCCCCACTGCGCGAGGTGGTCGGACTGGGCGAACAGCGATTGAAGGGCCGGCATCACTCCCCGGAGGTGGTTCCGGACCAGTTCTCCCGGGTCCGGCTCCCGAGAGGGGGGCGCCTGCGGCTCAGCAACGTGCAGGGGCGTCAGGAGGCTGCTCGCTTCGGCGCTCACAGTGCCCTCCCTCCCGTGCTCTCCAGGTGCCGGGCGGCTCCCGGCGAATCGGAATCCGCCGAAACGGCGCTGCCGCTGCGCAGGGCCGACTGGTAGGCCTTTTCGGTGTCGGCTGCGATCCTGCTCCACGAATACCGCGCGCGCACCCTGCGGTACCCGTTCCGGCCCAGGCCGGCGGCCCACTCGGGGTCGGCAAGGATTTCCGCGACGGCACCGGCGATGGCTGCAGGGTCCCGCGGCGGAACGTGCAGCCCGGTGCGGCCGTCCACCACCGTGTCCACGAGCCCGCCCACGGCAGCGGCGACCACCGGCACTCCGCAGCCCATCGCCTCCAACGGCACAATGCCGAACGGTTCGTACCAGGGAGCGCAGACCACGGCGTCGGCGCTGCGCAGGAGGGCAGGCATCTCGCCCCGCTGCACCTGCCCTCGCAGCTCCACCCGGTCCTCGACGCCCAGCGTCCGGGCAAGGGATTTCAGCCGCTGCGCTTCCGGATCACCCTCCAGCCCCGTAGAACTGCCGGGACCGCCCACGATCACGAGTTCGACGTCGTCGTGCCCGGCGTCCTTCAGCTCGCGCAGGGCACGGATCACCAGATCCATGCCCTTGCGCGGCACCAGGCGCCCCACGCTGACGATGCGGTGGGACCTACCCCTGGATTCGACGGGACCGGTGGGTGTGAAGAGTTCCAGGTCGACGCCGCAGGGTGCAATGGATACCCGGTTCCCGGCGACCCCCATCGATTTGAGTTCGAAGACCTCGTCGGAACAGGTGGCCACCACGCGGCGCGCACTCCGCGCCACCATCGCCTCGAGCAGGATGCGGTCGGCGGGGCTGGTGTCGTCGGTTCCCTGGTGCCGTTGCTTGACCGTGCCCAGCGCGTGGAAGGTCTGGACCACCTCGACAGGCCTGCCGGCGGCGCGCGAACGGCCTGCGGCATCGAGCGCCGCCAGACCGGACATCCAGAAGTGCCCGTGCACGATGTCCGGCGGCCGGTTGCCCCAGTCGGCGAAGATGCCCTCGGCGAGCGCGCCCATGTAGGGCAGCAGTCCGTCCTTGGGAACTCCGCGCGCCGGCCCGGCCGTCACGTGGACCACCTCGAGCCGGGACCCGGTGCGCACGCGGTCGGGGAGGAAGGGGTCATCACGCCGGGTGTACACCGTGACATCGTGCCCGCGCCGGGACAGCGCGAGTGAAAGCTCCGCCACGTGCACGTTCTGGCCGCCGGCGTCCACTCCTCCGAGCGCCGCCAATGGACTGGCATGCTCCGACACCATGGATATCTTCACTGGGCTCTCCTCTCGGTTACTGCCAGGACGCGGGAGCGCCCTGCTGTCCGCCCAAGGACGCTGTCCCAGTCGGCAAGGAATCGGTTGAGTCCGTAGCGTCCGAGGGCCGCCGCTCGCGCGACTGCTCCGCGCGCCCGGGCCTCGTCCGGATTCTCGATGAGCACCCTCGCCGCGCGGCGGAGATCCTCGACGTCCGTTGATACAGCGCCGGCACCAGGAGGGACGGCGCGTGACGCCTCGGTGGTTGCCAGCGCGAGCACCGGCATGCCGAGATGCATCGCCTCGAGCAGTGCCAGTCCGAGAGAGGTCCACCGGAGCGGGTGGAGATAGGCGCGGGAACGGGCCAGCCGGGCATGGAGTTGCGCCGTCGGGAGGTCCCCGCCGATCCGCACGCGTACCGGGTCGAGGCCCGTGCCTTCGGCCAGGCCGGCGGTGCCCATGCCGAACACCTCGAGCGGGGCAAGGTCAGTGAAGCGTCCCAGGAGGTCGGTTCCGGTGACGCGGCCCCTGCGGACGGGCTCGTTGATGACCACCGCGAGCTGTTCCAGCTCTCCCGTGTACCGGTGGCCCGGGTCCACGATTCCGTGCTCGATCACCGTGGTCGGCGCGATCCCGTTATCCCAGAACAGGTCGTTGAAATGCGTGACGTGCACGATCGGGATCTCGGTCTGGCTCCGCAGCGGATGCTGCGTGCCGGGTACCCCGCCCTTGGGGGTGTTGTGCTCGAGGAAGACTGCTGGGATGTCCCGGCCCGGCGTCCGCCCCAGCAACCGCGTGCACTCGGCGACCTCCTCGACCCGCTGGAGGACGACGACGTCGAATTCCTGGTCCCGCAGGTCCTCGTGCGCCACCTCGAGGACGGAGGGCGGCCAGGCGCGGCCCGCCCGTCCGAGTCCCCAGGGACCGCCCTCGGCGCTGGTGGGCAGGACGTAGGTATGGTCCCCCCGCACGAAGGCGTCGGTCCACCCGCCATGAACGTGCCACAGCAGTATCTTCATCGGGTTCCCCTCCTCTGGCGCCTGCCGTCGGTGCGCCCGATACTGCGGCGCGAGCCCAGGGAGGTCACACCCGAGCTGAGCCTCAGCACCGCTTCCACCACGTCCTCGGGGGACACCCCGGACAGGCAGGGATGCCCCTGCACAGGGCAGATCCGCGCCCTGCTTCCGGCGCAGGCCGCGTGCTGGTCCCCCAGCAGTTCGACCGGAACCCGGTACGGCGCCCAGCGCACCGCCGGCACCACGGGCGCGAACAGGCAGACCACCGGCGTTCCGACGGCGGCGGCGAGGTGCGCCGGCCCCGTGTTCCCGGTGACCACCACGGTGGCGCCCTGCAACACGGCTCCGAGGAAGGGAAGATCGGTGCGGCCGCCCAGGTCGACCCCCTCGGGTCCTGCAACCGTGGCCGTCAGCTCCCGCTCGCCCGGGCCACCCGTCACCACTACCCGGAAACCCGCCGCGGTGAGAAGCTCCACTGCGGCAGCGTGGTGGAGCGGCGGCCACGCCCGTGAAGGGACGGCCGCTCCCGGATGGACCGCGATATAGGGTCCCTCCCCCACCAGGTGGCGAACGTCTGGAAGTTCCGTCACCTGGAGGCGGCCGTCGTCGTCGTCGGGCAGGGGAAAGCCCGCCGCAGCAGCGATACCGAGCGCACGCTCCGCTTCGGGCTGGTCCTCGGGGAAATCCTCGCCGGGCTTGAGGCGCACGTCGAGGAGGCTTCCCGCGTAATCGACCGACGCGCCGGTGATGCGGTCCACCCCGGCAAGCCGCAGCAGCAGTGCCAGCGGAAGCGGCGACTGATGGAACGAGGTCAGGATCACCGCTTCCTCGATCCCCGCCCCGGCAACGGCGTCCGTCAGGTTGCCGGTCAGTGCCGGAGTCACCGCCGGTGCGGGGTCGACGATCCATGGGGCCTCCCAGATGAGGACATCAGTCACCCCCGGGAGCAGTCGCGCCGCCGGCGCACCCTGCGGCCCGCACACCATCAAGACGTCGTTCGGCGCACCGTTCCGGCCTGCCGCGACGGCACGCACGGCGGGCCCTGCCAGCAGCACGTCTCCGGCGCTGTCCAGCCGGGCCACGAGCACCTTTGCGCTCACTGCGCTTCCCTCCACAGGAGCTCGAGGGCGCCCGAAAGGTCAGGGGCGACGAGCTCTGCCGCCTCGACTTCTTCAGGACGGGTTACTCCGGTAGGGACGAGCACCCCCCGGGCGCCGGCAGCCACGGCGGCGTCGACGTCGGCTCCGATATCACCGATCAGCGCCACGTTCGAGGGGTCGATGCCGAGCCTGCGCGAGGCACTCAGGACCATGCCAGGCTCCGGCTTCCTGCAGGCACACCCGTCACCGGCGCCGTGCGGACACACCTCCCATACCTGGAACGGACCAAGGAGTTCCTCCACCCGGGCATTGACGGCGTCCACCTGGCCACGGGTGAGAAGGCCGCGGGCGATGCCCGACTGGTTGGTCACCACACCGACGGGTACGCCGGCCTCCCGCAGTGCGTCGAGCACCTGCCGGGCTCCTTCCACTTCCCGCACGAGCTCCGGATCGCCGTTGTAGGGCACATCGACCACGATGGTGCCGTCGCGGTCGAAGAGGACCGCCCGGGGCGCCGCAGCGGATCCGATGGGGAGAAACGTCATACAAGCTCTGTTCCCGAGAAGAAGCAGTGCTAAACACTTGGGAACGAACTTCTTCTCCTCCTTCTGCTTTTCCGTTCTCACTCGACCCGCGGCTCCCTTCCTTCTCCTCCTTCTCCGGCGGCCGGGATGTCAAGTGCCGGTGTCTGTTCCGTGGGGCTGCGGCGGACCGTGGCCGGTCGGCGCGTCCCGCGGTAACGTGGAGAACGTGAGCGTTGCATCGGCACCAACAGTTCCCCTTTCCAGCCACTTCGCCCGGGACCTTCCGGAGCTGGCCCTTCCGTGGGAGGCAGAGGAAGCTCCCGACCCCCGGCTGCTCGTGCTCAACGAGCCACTCGCCGTGGAGTTGGGTCTGGACCCAGCATGGCTGCGGAGCCCGGACGGCCAGCGCCTCCTGGTCGGCAACCTCGTCCCCAGCGGGGCTACTCCGGTGGCCCAGGCCTACGCCGGTCATCAGTTCGGCGGGTTTTCCCCACGCCTCGGTGACGGGCGGGCACTCCTGCTGGGCGAAGTCGCCGACGCCGACGGCCACCTTCGCGATATCCATCTCAAGGGCTCCGGGCGCACACCGTTTGCGCGCGCCGGTGACGGCCTGGCCGCGGTGGGACCCATGCTGCGGGAGTACGTCATCAGCGAGGCGATGCAGGCCCTTGGCATACCCACAACGCGCTCGCTCGCGGTGGTGGCGACCGGGCGGTCGGTGCGCCGGGACACCCTGCTGCCGGGAGCGGTACTCACCAGGGTCGCGGGCAGCCACCTGCGCGTGGGCAGCTTCCAGTACGCCCGGGCCACCGGCGACACCGCCCTCCTCCGCCGCCTCGCGGACCATGCCCTCAGCCGTCACTACCCCGACGCCACGCAGGCCGACAACCCGTACCTCGCACTGTTCGGATCGGTGGTTGCCGCCCAGGCGTCGCTGGTGGCCCAGTGGATGCTCAGCGGCTTCATCCACGGAGTCATGAACACCGACAACACGACGATCTCGGGGGAGACCATCGACTACGGACCGTGCGCTTTCCTGGAGGCCTTCGACCCGGCCACCGTCTACAGCTCGATCGACTCCGGCGGGCGCTATGCCTACGGGAACCAGCCGGGGGTGGCCCAGTGGAACCTCGCCCGCCTCGCCGAGGCCCTCCTGCCCCTCTTCCACGAGGACCAGGACCAGGCGATCCCGCTGGCCATGGAGCCGCTCGACTCGTTCCCCCGGCAGTACAGCGCCGCCTGGTCGGCCGGCATGAGGGGGAAGTTGGGCCTGCCGAGTCTGCCTACTCCCGATGACAACCTCGACGACGACGTCGCCCCGCCTCTCGTGGACGAACTGCTCACCCTGCTCCAGGCGGGAGGCATCGACTACACATCGTTCTTCCGCGGTCTCGGCGGTGCCGCCCGCGGCGATGCCGGACCGGTGTGTGCCCTCTTCCCCGAGGCGTCGGCGTTCGACGCGTGGGTGGAGCGTTGGCGCGCTCTGGATCCGGACGCCGACGCGATGGATCGGGCGAATCCCGTCTACATCCCGCGCAACCATCTGGTGGAGGAGGCCCTCGCCGCGGGCACCGAAGGCGACCTCGATCCGCTCGAAAGGCTGCTGGACGCGGTGACCAGGCCGTACGATGAGCGGCCGGGCCTGCAGCGCTACGCCGCTCCCGCACCGGAGGACTTCGGCACCTACCGAACCTACTGCGGAACCTGAGGCAACCCTCCCCTGCCTTCGTCGGCCGCAGTTCTGGCAGGATGAAGGGATGGACTCGCTTGCCCTGCCCGCAGCACCACCTCAGCCCGATGGACGCCCTGAGCTCCTCGCACTGCGTGCGTTGAAGCTGGGAGATCTCCTGGTGGCGCTCCCGGCACTGCGGGGCCTCCGAAGGTCCTTCCCCGAACACCGGATCTATTATGCGGCGCAGTCCTGGCTCGCCCCCATCGTCGCCCTGACCGACAGTGTTGACGACCTGCTGCCCACCCACGGGCTCGACGATCCGCTGCCCATCGAGACCGGCCGCGTGGACGTTGCCGTGAATCTCCACGGCAGCGGCGGCGAGAGCCGGCAGCGCCTCGAGGAAATTCGGCCGGCGAGGCGGATCGGGCACCGCTCGCCGGGCTGGGACGGTCCCGAGTGGCGGCACGGCATCCATGAGCGCCAGCGGTGGGCAGACCTCGTCTCCTGGCACGGCATCCCCGCCGATCCCCTCGATTGCCGCCTGCGCATTCCCGACGCCGGAAGCCGCACGCCGGGCGCCGTCGTCCTGCACGTCGGAGCCGCCTATGGAAGCCGTCTGTGGCCGGTGGAGCGGTTCGCCGAAGTGGCACGGGTGCTCGCCGGCGCCGGGCATGAAGTGGTCTTCACGGGAAGCACGAAGGAACGTCCCCGCGCCCTGGCGGTGGCCGATGCGGCAGGGCTTCCGGCGCAGTCCGTGGCGGCGGGGGAACTCGCCCTGGATGCCTTCGCCGGATTGATTTCCGGCGCTTCCCTCGTGATCTCGGCGGACACCGGGGCGGCCCACCTCGCGTCCGCGTACGCACGTCCGTCGGTTGTCCTGTTCGGCCCGGCCCCGGCCGCGGAGTGGGGCCCGCCCCCGGGACCGCATCTTGTCCTGACCGACGAATCGGTGCGGCGCGGTGAGACCTTCTCGGAGGACCCCGACCCTGCGATCCTCGCTGTGACGGTGGAGGACGTGCTTGCCGCCGCGGCCCGGCTCGGTATCGACTGAGGCGCCTCCTGCGGGGTCAGGCGATGCGCGCGGACGCGGCAGAGCTATCGCCCTGTTCGGCGGGCTCACCGAGGAGGCGCTTCTGCAGGGTGACCAGGACACGCGCCAGCTTCCGCGAAACCTGCATCTGGGACATTCCCAGCTGCTCACCGATCTGCTGCTGCGTTTCTTCGTTGAAGTAGCGCCGGTAGAGCAGTTCCTTCTCGGTGCTGGACAGTTCGTTGACCGCCGAGCGCAGGGACAGCATCTCGTCGGTGCGGTCGGTGCTGCTTCCCGGGGTCTCGAGCGTATCCGCCCAGCTTCGGCCGTCGAACGGCGCGTCCAGGGAATCCGGGCGGAGGCTGCTCTGGCAGGCCAGTGCTTCCCGAACCACGTCCTCATCCCAGCCCAGCTCGCCGGCGAGCTCTTTCGGTGACGGCTCGCGGCCGAGCCGCTGCGCCATGGCCGGAGAGGTGCGGGCGATCTCGGTCCGCAGGTCCTGCAGGTGGCGCGGCGGGCGGACCACCCAGCAGCAGTCCCGAAGGTACCGCTTGACCTCGCCGGTGATGGTCGGGATGGCGAAGGAGGCAAAGGGCACACCCCGTGAGGGGTTGAACCGCTGGACGGCCTTGATCAGACCGAGATAGGCGACCTGACGGATGTCCGAGGCATCGGGGCCGAATGACGAGAAGGAGCGAGCAACGGATTCGGCGAGGTCCATATGCCGCACGGCGATGTCATCCTGCAGTGCATTCTTCAGAGGAGTGGGTGCGCGGCCTCCTCCGGCGGCGGAATCCGGAAATGGTCTGGCTGCTGGAGGTTTTGGCATGCTGTCCACTCCGGGTCGGCGTCAACTCACTAACGCTTCCCACGAGACCATGAGCCGACTTACTACGCAATGGTTTTTCGAATTCGCACCGCATCAAATCTTCTATTTCGTCGGAGGATGCCGTGTAGGGTTCCGGGGCTGCGAGGTTTCCCAGCGAACGCTTCGGGGAAGCTACTCGAGAATCGGGAGAGGTTCCGCGGGCTCGCCGGGCGGAGGCGGAACTTGCGCGAGCACGACGACGCCGGGCGCGGCTGCCGCGGTCCAGTTCCAGCGGGGCGCTCCCAGTTCCTGGATCACGCTCTGCAGGTGTCGCCGCAACTCCTCCGACACGAGGCCGCCGCCGGCGACGAGGGTGCGCTCGATATCATCGGACTTCTTCAGGACCAGCAGCCCGTCCGCCGTGACCGAGACGAGATGGGAGCGGCGGTCGAGGTCATTGCGGACGCGCGTGACGTGGCCCCGGGCCTCGAGCCTCGAAAGGGTCTTTCCCATGGTCTGGGCCTGGACCCGCACGATTTGGGCGAGGGCCGCCTGGGTCATGGCGCCCTGGGCTGCCAGCACTCCGAGAGCAATCACTCCGGCGTGCGTGACTCCGATGTCCACCAGCCGCTCGTTCCAGGCATGCTCGACCAAGCGCGCCGCCGTCGTCAGCAGCCTGCCGGTTGGCCATTGCTCCAGATCGGGCATATAACCGTGCACTTCCTCTCGCTTTTGAACCTGCGCTCCCCAGCGACGCCGATCCTCCACCCCCTATGATAGCTAAGCTGGCTGATATTTTTGAGCCTGCCCGAATCAGCCGACCTATCAACTGACCTACCAAGGAGTGCTAATGACACAACGATTGTCACCCGGGGATCGTGCTCCCGACTTCTCATTGACCGACGCCGACGGCAACCTGGTCGAGCTTGAGAAGGAACGGGGCAGCAAGGTCGTTGTCTACTTCTACCCTGCTGCGGCAACTCCCGGCTGTACTACCCAGGCCTGCGACTTCCGGGACAACCTCGCCGGCCTCTCTGCCGCGGGATACAAGATTTTCGGTGTGTCACCGGACCCGCAGGACAAGCTCAAGGCATTCGTGGATCAGGAACACCTGACGTTTCCACTGCTCTCCGACGAGGATCACGCGGTGGCCGACGCCTGGGGTGCCTGGGGTGAGAAGAACAACTACGGCAAGACCTCCGAAGGATTGATCCGCTCGACAGTCGTCCTCGACGAGGATGGCGTCGTCTCGCTGGCCCAGTACAACGTCAAGGCCACCGGGCATGTCGCGAAGCTCCGCCGCGACCTCGGTGTGGACTGATTTCCACGTACACTGGATCCTGACGTTTTCGGCGGGGAAGGATTCGTCCTACCGGAACGACGTCGGCGCGAGTGGCGGAATTGGCAGACGCGCTGGATTTAGGTTCCAGTGTCTTCGGACGTAGGGGTTCAAGTCCCCTCTTGCGCACAGGAAAGGCCCCGGTCAGAACCTTCTGACGGGGCCTTCGGTGTTAACCGGTGCCGCACCCCTTCGAGGGAGTTCTGCGGCGTGTAGAAAAACTTTTCGCTCATCCACCCATCCTCCTTTCCGGCGCATCCGAAGTACCTCCTGAGACATCAACACGATGTGTTTCACAAATCAGTCACCTGACTCCAGGCTCCCGCCGGGTCACGTCTATGGAGGAAAAATCTCATGGAACTCACCAAGCGCAGGAATCTTTCGATCCTCTCACTCGCGGCAGTGTCGATGTTCGGCCTTGCGGCCTGTGGCGGCGGCGAGGAAGCAGCAACCGGAACCGAGACGGAGGCCATGACCACGGAGGCCTCGGCCGAGGCCACCGAGTCGATGACCCCCGAAGCCACCGACATGGCCACCGAGGAATCCACCGACATGGCCACCGACGGCGCGATGGACCCGGCAGCGAACCTCGTGGGCCCCGGCTGCGCCGGCTACGCCGAGACCGTCCCCGACGGCGCCGGCTCTGTAGCAGGAATGGCCCTTGACCCCGTGGCAACCGCTGCGTCGAACAACCCCATCCTCACGCAGCTCACCGCGGCGGTCTCGGGCCAGCTCAACCCTGACGTCGACCTCGTCGACACGCTCAACAGCGACGAGTTCACCGTCTTCGCCCCCGTTGACGAGGCCTTCGCCGCACTGCCCGGCGAGACTGTCGAAACGCTGAAGACCGACGCCGATCTCCTCTCCAGCATCCTGACCTACCACGTAGTGCCCGGCCAGGTCCTGCCCGCAGACCTCGAAGGCACCACCCAGACGACCGTCCAGGGCGGCGACGTCGAAGTGACCGGCTCCGGTGACGAGCTCATGGTCAACGGTGCAAGCGTGATCTGCGGCGGAGTCATGACCGCCAACGCCACCGTCTACCTGATCGACACCGTCCTTACCCCCCCAGCAGCACAGTAGTAACGGCCTCCCTGGTCCGACTCCTCTAACGTTGTCCAGGGATTCGGAAGCGGGCCTTCGCACCGACGGTGCGAGGGCCCGCTTTTCTGTTGCGCCTGCACCTGCGGGCAGCTGAACGCCGTTCCGGACCCAGCCCCCCGTACAGGTCGATCCCCTAGACTTGCCTTTCGACTGCCTACACCGGCCCGACGGCCCTTGCGGAGAACCTGCCTGTGAAAAACAACGCCCCAGGGCTGAAGCCCCTGAAGCGCGCCTGCCTCACACTCACTGCGATGGCCTCTGTTCTCGGAATGGCCGCCTGCACCTCCGCCAGCCCCGCCCCGACCTCGCCGTCGGCCCCGCCGTCCTCCCCCGCGACCCCCACGGCAGGAAATACCACCTTTACCCTCGGCACGGCCGCCGATCCGGAGAGCCTGGACCCGGCCATGGTCAGCGACACGGAGTCCTACCGGGTGACGCAGCAGATGCTCCAGGGGCTCGTGGGAGTGGACCCCCTGACCTCGGAGCCGGCACCCCTGCTCGCGTCCTCCTGGGAGGAACGGGACGAGGGACGGGCATATGCCTTCGAACTGCGCGACGACGTCACCTTCCATGACGGAGAGCCGTTCAATGCCGAGGCGGTCTGCGCGAATTTCGACCGCTGGTACACCACTCCCCGATCGGCGCGCGCCGCCAGCACGGCCCTGCCGTTCGAGGATGTGTTCAAGGCCTACTCCGACGAGCCGGAGGTATCGCTCTACTCCTCGTGCCAGCCGCTCGGCCAGTTCGACGTCCTCATCAGCCTGAAGAGCCGGATGACCGGATTCATCCCGGCCCTCGCCTCGCCCGGTTTCGCCATGTCCTCCCCGAAGGCATTGACGGAGCTCGCGGCCGACGAACTCACCGGCACCCGGGAGGGAACACGGATCTCGGAGTACGGCCGGAACCCGGTGGGCACCGGCCCCTTCCGGTTCACCTCCTGGGAGGAGGATCGCGTCGAGCTGTCGTTCTTCGAGGAGTACTGGGGAGAACGGGGTGAGGTGAGGGACGTGATCTTCACCACGATCGCCCACCCCGATGCGCGCGTGCGCGCGCTTACCGCCGGAAGGATCGACGGCTACGACTTCGTCACCGTGGAGAACGCCGGAGAGGTTGCCCGCGCGGGCCTGCAGTTCCTGCAGCGGGACCCGTATTCGGTCCTCTACCTGGGTATGAACCAGGATTTCCCGGGAATCGACGACATCAAGTTCCGCCAGGCCGTTGCCTACGCCGTCGACAAGCCGGAGCTGATCTCCGGCCGTTTCCTGGAGGGGACCAAACCGGCACGCCTCTTCATTCCGGAGAAGCTCGGCATCAGCGGGGAGACCGTCGAGGCGTACGGCCACAACCTGGACAGGGCCAAGGAGCTCCTGGCGGAATCCGGGTACGACGGCTCGGAATTGCCCTTCTACTATCCGCTGGACATCTCGCGCCCCTACCTCCCCGCGCCCGAGAAGACCTATGCCGAACTGAGCCGGCAGCTCACCGCCGCCGGCCTGAACCTCAAGCCGATGCCCACCCAGTGGAACGAAGGCTACGTCGACGCGGTCATGAACGAGGACGCAAGGGCCTTCCACCTCCTCGGCTGGAGTGGCACCTACCAGGATCCCGACAACTTCGTGGGGGCGATCTTCGGAAGCTATTCGAATGAACTCGCCTTCGAGGACAACCAGCTGTTCAGCAAGATCAACCGTGCGCGCACCCTTCCCAACGGTGACGAGCGTCGCGAGGCGTACGCGGACATCAGCAGCCAGGTTGCCGCCAGGGTTCCCGCAGTACCGCTGGCGTTCCCGATCTCCGCCCTGGCCATGGCGCCCCGCGTGGTCAGCTATCCGGTGAGCCCGGTCATGAACGAGGTCTTCAACCGCATAGACCTCGCTGACATCCAGCCGGATACCACGCCCTGAACCGATCGGGCTTCCGAAAGCAACCCGACGGCGGGATTTAAGTAAGCCAGCCGCGAGACGCTACGCTTCTATCGCTAGGACAACAGCGACTGGAGATTACGTTGACCGCAAACAGCCCGGCGGCATTCCCCGCAAAGACCACCGACGTCGTACTCATTGGCGGCGGCATCATGAGCGCCACGCTGGGCGCTTTCCTGAAGCAGTTGCAGCCGGACTGGGACATCTCACTCTTCGAGCGCCTGGACAGGGCGGGCCTCGAGAGCTCGGATCCCTGGAACAACGCCGGAACGGGCCACTCCGCGCTCTGCGAGCTCAATTACTCCCCCGCGGGCAAGGACGGCTCGGTGGAACCGGCGAAGGCCGTCGCCATCAACGAGCAGTTCCAGGTATCACGCCAGTTCTGGGCCCACATGGTGTCCAACGGGCACCTCGGCAGCCCCCGCGACTTCATCAACCCAGTACCCCACATGAGCTTCGTCTGGGGCACCGCCAACGCCGCCTACCTGCGCAAGCGCTACGATGCGCTGAGCAAGCAGCCGCTGTTCAGGACCATGGAGCACAGCGAGGACCCCGCAACCCTCGCCGAGTGGACGCCCCTGATCATGAAGGGCCGCCCCTCCTCCCAGCCGGTGGCCGGATCCCGTGTCCTCGGCGGCACGGACGTCGACTTCGGATCGCTGACCCGCGGCCTCACCACCTACCTCGAAGGCACCGGGGTATCGCTCAACTACAACCACGACGTCGGTGACGTAGCCCGGGCCGCCAACGGCCGGTGGGACGTCAAGGTCAAGAACCGGGCCACCGGGCAGTCGCACACCGTCAACGCGAAATTCGTGTTCATCGGCGCAGGCGGCGGTGCACTGCACCTCCTGCAGAAGACCGGCATTCCCGAAGGGAAGGGCTTTGCCGGCTTCCCCGTCTCCGGCCAGTTCCTGCGCTGCACGGACCCTGAACTCGTCGGCCAGCACAATGCGAAGGTGTACGGCCAGGCGTCGGTCGGCGCCCCTCCCATGTCGGTGCCGCACCTCGACACCCGCTACGTCAACGGCGAGCGTTCACTCCTGTTCGGGCCCTATGCGGGCTTCTCGACGAAATTCCTGAAGCGCGGCTCATTCTTCGATCTGCCGGGCTCCATCCGGTCCTCCAACCTCGTGCCGATGCTCGCCGTGGCGAAGGACAACGTGCCGCTGACCAAGTACCTGATCTCCGAAGTGCTGAAGAACCGGGACGCGAAGAATGCGGCACTGCAGGAGTTCGTCCCCTCAGCAGACGGAGGCGCCTGGGAACTCATCTCGGCCGGCCAGCGTGTACAGGTCATCAAGAAAGCACCGAAAAAGGGCGGTATCCTGCAGTTCGGGACCGAAGTCATCACCTCCGCCGACGGCTCGGTAGGGGCGCTCCTCGGAGCCTCCCCCGGCGCGTCGACCGCGGCACCGATCATGGTCGAACTCCTCAGCCGTTGCTTCCCCACGAAGCTCGCCGACTGGGAACCGAAGCTGAAGGAAATGATTCCCGGTTACGGGGTGAGGCTCAACGAGAACGAGCCCCTCGCCGCGGAAATCCAGACGATGACCGACTCGGTGCTGAACCTCACGTAATCTCCGGCTGTCCCGGCTCGCCAGGCACCCGTCAGCACCGAAGGCAGGTCCATGTTCCGCTTGGCGCACCTCTCCCTGGGCAACCGGGCGCTGATCGCCCTCATCACCGTTCTCGCGTCCGTCTTCGGCGTCATCACCCTGGGCTCGCTCAAGCAGGAGCTCATCCCCTCGCTCGAGTTCCCGCAGATCACCGTGATCTCCTCGGTGCCGGGCGCCTCCCCCGAGTACCTCGACAAGCAGGTCAGCAGCCCCCTGGAGAGCGCCCTGAGCGGCGTCGAGGGGCTCGAGTCGTCATCGGCAACTTCGCGCACCGGGGTGTCCAGCGTGAGCCTCGTCTTCGTCTACGGCACCAATCTCGACCGGGCCCGCGCCCAGGTGGACCGTGCCATCTCCACCGTCCGGCCGCTCCTGCCCGACGACGTCGAACCCCAGGCGCTCGCCGGGAGCATCAGCGATCTACCGATCGTCTTCATGGCCGTCTCCTCGGACCGCACGCTCAGCGAACTGAACAGTGAGCTCGCCCGGTTGGCGGTGCCGAGGCTGCAGAAGATCGAGGGGGTGCGGTCGGCGGAGATCACGGGCGGTACGAGCCAGCACGTGTCGATCCTGCCCCGCGCCGGGCAGCTCGCGGCAGCCGGGCTCACGGTCGCGGACCTCGTCGACACCCTCGAGAACAACGGCGCCCTGTTCCCCGTCGGAACCCTCGAGGCGGTCGAGCGGTCGCTGACCATCCAGGCGGGCAGCCCGGTGGGATCACTCGATGACCTCCGCGCCCTTCCGGTGCTTCCCGGCGACGCCGGCGCCTCGGGCTCGGCGTCGCCGGGAACGCCTGTTCTCATCGGCGGCGTGGCCGAGGTCTCCCTCGCCGACGACGAAGCGACCTCGGTCACGCGCACCAACGGCATCGAGACCCTGGCCCTCACCGTCACCAAGGTGCCCGACGGCGACACGGTGGACATCTCGCAGCAGGTCACCGAACTCATCCCGAGCCTCGAGACCGAACTCGGCGACGCCGCGGACATCACCGTGGTGTTCGACCAGGCACCGTTCATCGAACGCTCCATCAACGACCTCACCACCGAGGGCCTCCTGGGGCTGGGCTTCGCCGTGCTGATCATCCTGGTCTTCCTGCTCTCCATCCGTTCCACGCTCGTGACGGCCATCTCCATTCCGCTGTCCCTGCTCATCACCTTCATCGGCCTGTATGCGGCCGGGTACTCACTCAACATCCTGACGCTGGGTGCACTCACGATCGCCATCGGCCGCGTGGTGGACGACTCCATCGTGGTCATCGAGAACATCAAGCGGCACCTCGGCTACGGCGAGGAGAAGCGCTCCGCGATCCTGACGGCGGTGCGCGAAGTGGCGGGAGCCATCACCGCCTCGACCCTCACCACCGTCGCGGTGTTCGCGCCCATCGCGTTCGTCGGAGGACTGGCCGGTGAACTGTTCCGGCCGTTCGCCGTGACCACCGGCATCGCGCTGCTGGCCTCCCTCGCCGTGTCACTCACGATCATTCCGGTGCTTGCCTACTGGTTCCTGCCAAGGAAGCAACAGGCGCCCGGTCGGGTCCGGGCACGCCATGCCGGTGCGGGAAGGGCAGGCGGAACGGCAGCAGCGGAGGCGGGAAGCCGGGAGGCGGCCGTCGACCCGGTGGCCGAGGCCCACCGCCGCGAGCAGCGCTCCTTGCTGCAGCGGGGCTACCTCCCCCTGCTGCACGGCACGCAGCGGCACCCGGTCTGGACGCTGGCGGCCGGCCTCGCCGTCCTCGGGGCCACTGCCGCGATGGTCCCGTTCCTCCCCACCAACCTGCTGGGAGGCACCGGCCAGAACAGTTTCAGCGTGACGCAGACCCTTGAGGCGGGATCAAGCCTCGCCACGACGACGGCGGCCGCTGCCCGGACCGAGGAGGTCCTGGCCCGTGCGCCCGAGGTGCGGGACGTGCAGCTCACGGTGGGCAACGCCCAAGGGGCCTTCGCCCAGTTCTCCCAGGGAGCCTCTGTGGCCACCTTCACCGTGATCACCGAGGAGGACGCGGACCAGGAGACGCTGCAGGACAGCGTGAGGGCGCAACTCGGGAAGCTCGACGACGCCGGAACGTTCTCCCTCTCGAGCCAGCAGGGCGGCTTCGGCACCTCGAGCACCATCGACATCAACATCACCGCACCGGCCGGGGAGGATCTCCAGGCAGCGAGCGACGCCGTGGTGGCCGGCATGCAGGGGCTCGACGGCGCAGGGGAGGTCTCGAGCAACCTCTCCGCCGCGCAGCCGCAGGTGCAGATCGATGTCGACCGCGCGGCCGCAGTGGACGCCGGGCTGAGCGAGGGGCAGATCGCCGGGCTGCTGGGCAGCAGCATCAGCCCCGTCCCTGCGGGTTCGCTCCGGCTTGATGCCACCGACTACCCGGTGCTGATCGGCGAGGGTACGGCCATCACCAGCCTGGCACAGCTCCAGGGGCTCACCCTCCCGACGCCCGCAGGTCCGGTACCGCTGACCGACGTGGCAAGCGTGGCGGAGGTGCAGGTGCCGCTCTCGGTCACGAGTTCCAACGGCGAGCGCACCGCGCGCATCTCCATCACGCCGTCGGGCGATGACCTCGGATTCCTTACCGAAGCGGTGACCGAACGGCTCGGGGGAATCGGGCTTCCCCCGGGTTCCACCGCCACGCTCGGCGGTGCCGCAGAACAGCAGACGGAGTCCTTCGACCAGCTGTTCCTTGCCCTGTGGGCCGCGGTGGCGATCGTGTACGTGATCATGGTGGCGACGTTCAAGAGCCTCGTCCAACCGTTGATCCTGCTCGTCTCCATCCCCTTCGCAGCCACCGGCGCCATCGCGCTCCTGCTGGTCACGGGCATTCCGCTCGGGCTGCCCTCGCTGATCGGCATGCTCATGCTCGTGGGGATCGTGGT
Organism: Arthrobacter sp. CAN_A214; assembly: GCF_015751955.1. Taxonomy (NCBI): domain Bacteria; kingdom Bacillati; phylum Actinomycetota; class Actinomycetes; order Micrococcales; family Micrococcaceae; genus Arthrobacter; species Arthrobacter sp. CAN_A214. The sequence goes on along the minus strand of NZ_JADOUU010000002.1, from coordinate 13,379 downwards.
CACGAATGCGATCGTACTGATCGACCTCATCAACCAGTACCGTCTCCCGCACGATGGAGAGCCGGGCATGCCGGTGCGCGAGGCGATCATCCAGGGAGCCCGCCAGCGCCTGAGGCCCATCCTGATGACCGCACTGGCCACCGTGTTCGCCCTGACTCCCCTGGCGCTCGGGCTCACGGGTGAGGGTGGCTTCATCTCCCAGCCCCTCGCCGTCGTCGTGATCGGCGGCCTGGTCTCCTCCACCGCGCTCACGCTGATCCTGGTGCCCGTGCTGTACCGGCTGGTGGAGGGGCGCCGGGAGGACCGGGCGCTCCGGCAGCTCCGGGAGGAATAGTCTTCGGCCGGCAGTACCTGGAATGAATGGGCTTCGCGATGTCCGGGTCAGAGCGGAACAATGCCGGCGCCGTCGGAGTTGGAAAGTAGAGTGGATGCAATTGCATCTACTCCGCTGCAGTGACCCCATCCCAACAGGAGACCGACCATGCTTACCGACCCGCCACCCGTCCGGCTGACCTCCGAAGCCTGGGAGTCGCTGTTCCGGGCGCAGGTCACCGTGATGAGGCGACTGAGGCAGGACCCCGCCTTCCGGCAGTTGGCGATCGGCGAGTACGACGTCCTGTTCAACCTCACCCGGTGCCCCACCGGGTGGACGCGCCTCAACGAACTGAACGGGCACCTGCTCATCAGCCAGCCGAGCCTGAGCCGCATGATCGATCGCCTGGAGGCCAAGGGCCTGGTGGCGCGGCGCGCCGCCGAAGCGGACCAGCGTGGCGTGGAGGTGGCGCTGACCGACGAGGGCCGGGCCCTGCAGCACAGCATCGGCAGCGCACACGTGCAGCGCATCCAGGAGGTGCTCGGTCCCGTCCTCAGCAGTGAGGAACTCGAACAGTTGCGCTTCCTGACGGGAAAGATCACCCAGGCAATGGAGCAGCACTGATCCTCCGCTCCACCCCGAAGTTCCACCCCGAAACCGAAAGGCACTTTCCGCATGAGCCCCTTCACCGCAGATTCCATTCCCGACCAGACCGGCCGGACGATCGTCATCACCGGAGCGAACAGCGGCATCGGCCACCAGGCGGCAACGGCCCTGGCCCGCAAGGGAGCGCGCGTGGTACTCGCCTGCCGGGACGAGGGACGGGGGCACGACGCCGAGAAGCGGATCCGCTCCCTCAGCGGCAGCAGCACGGTGGAACTGCGCCTGCTCGATCTCTCGAGCCTGGCTTCCGTGCGGCGGTTCGCCGACGAATGGACGGGACCGCTGGATGTGCTCATCAACAACGCCGGTGTCATGGCCACTCCGCGGAAGGTCACCGAGGACGGGTTCGAGCAGCAGTTCGGGATCAACCACCTGGGGCACTTCGCCCTGACCGGGCTGCTGCTGGAGCACCTTCAGGAGGCGGAGGCGCCGCGGGTGGTATCGGTCTCGAGCCTTGCGCACAAGCGGGGCCGGATCAACTTCGCAGACCTTCAGTCAACGAAACGCTACCGTCGATGGTCCGCCTACCAGCAGAGCAAGGTGGCGAACCTGTACTTCATGATCGAACTCGACCGCCGCACCCGCGCGGCCGGCTGGCCCCTCGCCTCGGTTGCCGCACATCCCGGACTCGCCAACACCAACCTCACGGCCGGGATGAACCTGCCGACGGCGCTCGACGCCTTCGGCGTCTTCTTCAAACTTCTGAGCCAGTCCGACGCCGCGGGCGCCCTTCCCGTGCTCTACGCTGCCACCGCGCCTGATGTCCAGGGCGGCGACTACTACGGACCCGACGGCCCGGGTGAGACCCGCGGTAACGCGACGCTCGTGGCGCCGTCGTCCCGGGTTCTGGATCGGGACATCGCCACCCGCCTGTGGAACAAGAGCGCCGAGCTTACGGGTGTCAGCTACGCGACCCTGCCTCAGCCCGCCTGAGGCGCAAACTGCAGCGAGGCGATGACCTGCCGCGTCACCGCGAATTCCGGTGAGTCGAAGTAGGTTTGGGCCTCGCTGATGGTGCCGAAGGTGACGTTCTGCGGGCCGGTGTTCGCCGGAGCCTTCGGCACGAGCACCTCGAGGTCGCCGAAGCTGACGCGCCCGAGGGAATTGTTCGCCAGTACCGTGTTGGTGAGCGCGCAGGCCACGCCGTCGGCGCCCCCCACCTGATCGGTGATGCCGTACGAGCTGAAGAACCGGAATCCCTGGATGATCCGCATCACGAGGCGCGGTTCGATGACGTCTACGGCGTCGGGTGGCGCGGAGATACTCAACGGCTCGCTGCCGAGGACGTAGTAGGGGGTGAGGTCGGAGGCGGGGCAGGGCGGCTCCTCGGTCTGGATTCCCGTATGGAGTTCGGCGGCAGTGGTTCCGGCCGGCGTACGCACGGCGTAATGCACCGAATCCGCTGCATAGACGCCGGGACCGGGTTCGATCGGCTGGACCACCCAGTCGGCCGGCAGTTCGAAGCTGAGAAGCCTGAGCGGATCGGTGAAGACCTTCCAGCCCTCGCGTGCCTCCCGGGGAGGTGCGGTCGCTTCCGGGGTGGTGGAGGTCGCGACGGCGGATGGCGCCCCGGCGGTCGGACCGGCGTCCGGGGACCCTTCGCCGCCGTTCGAACAGCCGGTGAGCAGCAGGGTTGCGGCGCTGAGCACTGCCAGAGCCCTGCACCGGAGCAGTTTGGCGGAAGTCATGCCGTCAGTGTAGATGGGCCGGTGCCGGGCCGGCAGGTGGAACGCTCCGCAGGTCCCGGACGTTGCGCACGGCAGCGACGACGGCGCGCGCCGCCGACTCCAGGTCCTCCCCCGGCGTATCACTGGTCCAGGACAACCGAAGGGCGCTCTGCGCCGTCTCGGGATCGATGCCCAGCGCCAGCAGCACGGCGGACGGCTCATCCGACCCCGCGGCACATGCGGAACCGCTCGATGCGACGACGCCGAAACGCTCGAGCTCCAGGAGGACCGCTTCACCGCTGACCCCCGGGAAGCAGAACGATGCGAGACCAGGGAGGCGCTGCGTACGGTGCCCTGTCAGCCGGGCGCCCGGTGCGTGCTCGAGAACGGAGGAGATGAGCCGATCCCGGTGGACCGTCGCCGCCCGGGCCGCGTCGGGCAGGGCTCCCTGCGCCAGGTCGAGTGCGGCTGCCAGTGCTGCGGCACCGGCCACGTTCTCGGTGCCAGAGCGGCGCCCGCGTTCCTGGCCGCCGCCGTGCTGCACCGGTTCGAGGGGGATCCTCCCCCTGCAGAAGAGCGCTCCGATCCCTTTCGGCGCGCCCAGCTTATGCCCCGAAATGCTGAGGGCGTCCACTCCGAGGGCTCCGACGTCGAGCGGCAACCAGCCTGCCGCCTGCACGGCGTCGCTATGGAAGTACACGCCCGCGGCGGCGCACACCGCTGTGAGCTCGGCGAGGGGCTGGACCGTGCCCACCTCGTTGTTCGCGTACATGATGCTGCACAGCGTGGTGTCCGGGGTGAGCACCTCCTTCAGCGCAGCGGGCGACACGATGCCCTCCGCCGTGACAGGGACGACGGAGATCCGGAAGCCGTGGACGCGCGCGAGGTACTCGAGCGGGCCGGACACTGCTGCGTGCTCGATGGGGCTCGTGACGATGTGCCGGCCCCGGGGCGCCGCGAGCGCGATCCCCTTGAGGGCGAGGTTGTTCGACTCGGTGCCACCCGAGGTGAAGGTGATTTCCGACGGCCGGCAGGAGAGGAGGCGTGCGACGGTGCGGCGTGCTTCGTCCAGCGCGATGGCTGCCGCTTCCCCCGGTGCATGGTGGCTCGAGGGGTTCCCGAAGTTCGAGGTCAGCAGCGGCCACAGTGCCTCGAGTGCTGCGCGCTGGAGAGGGGCGGTCGCGGCGGCGTCGAGGTAGATCATCTGTTCGGGATGAAGTCGAGGCCGAGGTCGAGGGCACGCGCGCTGTGGGTCAGGGCGCCTGAGGAAATCACGTCGACGCCCGTTCGAGCGATGGCGGCGATCGTCTCGAGGCGGACGTTGCCGCTGGCCTCCACCAGTGCACGGCCGTTGATCTGCACCACTCCCGCAGCGAGGTCCTGGAGGGAGAAGTTGTCGAGCAGGATGGTGTCAACGCCCGCGGCGAGGACGGGATCGATCTGGTCGAGGCGGTCCACCTCCACCTCGAAATGCACTGTGTGGGGCAGGCGTGCGCGTGCTTCGCGTAGACGCTCCGTGAGGGCGGCTGGTCCGTCCGCCGACAACAACGCTAGGTGGTTGTCCTTGGCCATCACGGCATCGGAGAGGCTGAACCGGTGGTTGAAGCCGCCGCCGCAGCGGACCGCGAAGCGCTCCAGGACGCGGAGGCCGGGGGTGGTCTTCCGGGTATCGACCACCCGGGCGTCGGTGCCCTGCACGGCCTCGACGAAATCCCGGGTCAGAGTGGCGATGCCGCAGAGCCGCTGGACGAGGTTCAGGGCGGAGCGCTCCGCGGTGAGGATGGCCGCGGCCGGGCCGTCAAGGGTGGCGAGGACGGTTCCGGAGCCGAAGGATTCGCCGTCGCGCACTGCTATCCGCACCTCGATCGAGGGATCGGTGAGACGAAAGGCCGCCTCGAGAATCGAGGCACCGCAGAAGATCCCCGCCTCACGCGCGGTGATCGAACCGCTGGCGCGGAGCCCGTCCGGCACGAGTACCTGGCAGGTGATGTCACCCCACGGCGCATCCTCTTCGAGGGCCGAGGCCACGATGCGGTCCACCACGGCGGCTGGAGGAGGCTGCACGAGGGGGCCGGGCGCACCGCCGACGGGAGGTCCGGAACGATGCTGGGCTTCGGTCATGGGGCCACTCCTGCTGCTGCGTTCGAGAAGGCCATGGGGCTGCCGGACCCTACCGGCGTCCCGGATCCTTCGGGCACTGGATGTCCATTCGATGCGGAGTCCGGGTCATCGGAGCGGTAATGGGCGCCCCTTGATGCGGTCCTCGCTGCCGCAGCGCGCACCACCAGGCGTGCGGCGAGGAGGAGGTTACCCTGCTCACGGTCCGCCACGGAGGAGCCGGCTATCCCGAACTGCGCGAGCTGCTTGGCAGCGATCCGCAGGCCGCCTCCGTCCCGGACCACGCCGGCGTGGTCGGACATGAGGCGTTGCAGCTCCACGCGGGTGAACGCCTGCTCCACTCCGGAACCGCCGAGGTCGAGGGGCGTCGAGGCGAAGACCGGCCAGGAGGCGCCGGACGCCGGAGCCGAAAGGGCCGCCGCTGCCCTCGCACCGAAGACAAGACCTTCGAGCAGCGAGTTCGACGCGAGCCGGTTGGCCCCGTGGACGCCGGTGCAGGCGACCTCCCCCACCGCATACAAACCGGGCAGCGAGGTGCGTCCCGATGTGTCGGTCTGCACGCCACCCATCCAGTAATGGGCCGCCGGCACCACGGGAATCGGCTCCGCCGACCAGTCGAGCCCGTGCCCCCGGGTCAGCGCCGTCAGGGTGGGGAAGCGGCGCTCGAGGAAGGGACGGCCCAGCCCTGTCGCGTCGAGGAACACCCGCGCCTCCCCCGTGGCTGCCAGATGGCGGGCGATGCTCCGGGACACGATGTCGCGGGGCGCCAGGTCGCCGGCTTCGGAGAAGTACTGAAGAAACCGTTTCCCCGACGCGTCGACGAGCCTGGCCCCTTCCCCGCGGACAGCCTCGGAGATGAGCGGATGACCTGGGACGTCCAACGCCGTGGGATGGAACTGGAAGAACTCGGCGTCCGCCACCACCGCTCCCGCACGCCAGGCGAGTGCGACGCCGTCGGCCGTGGCCACGGAAGGGTTCGTCGTGTGTTCGAACAGCTGGCCGGCACCGCCCGTGGCCAACACGACGGCGTCGGCCTCGAGGACCGACACGGGCCCGGTGCCGGTACCGGAAATGAATTCGACGCCGGTGGCGCGGCCGCCGGACCCGTCGCCGGTGTGGAGGATGCGGGTAACGAACGCGTGTTCGATCACGTCGATAGCGTCGTCGGCCCGGACGGCAGGAATGAGCCCGGCGGCGAGGCCGGCGCCCGAGGCATCGCCGCCGATACGCAGGATGCGTGGTGCGGAATGGGCGGCCTCACGCCCGACGGCGGGCTGCCCGCCGTCGGCGTCGAACGGCACTCCGAGTTCTTCGAGGCGCGCGATGTGCCGTGGAGCCTCCTCGCACATCAGCGTGACGGCATCCTCGGCGCAGAGCCCCGCGCCGGCGGCCAGGGTGTCTGCAATGTGCGCGCCGATGCTGTCAGGGCCGGCAGTGCCCGGGAGGACAGCTGCGATACCGCCCTGGGCATACCGGGTATTGCTCTCCTCGATATTCCGCTTCGTCAGCAGCGTCACGCGAACGCGGGGGTTCAGCGCGCGGAGAGTGAGCGCCGTGTACAGTCCCGCGGCGCCACCGCCCACCACCACGACACGGCGCGCCTGCGCGCCCTGCCTCACGGCTGCACCGCGAGCATGCGCGTCAGGGCGATCCGGGAGGGCCCGGCGACGTCGTCGGGGACGGTGATGCGGTTCAGCACCTCGCCGCGCACCAGCGCCTCGAGCACCCAGGCAAGGTACCCGGGATGGATCCGGTACATCGTCGAGCAGGGGCAGATCACCGGATCAAGGCAGAAAATGGTGTGCTCGGGATGCTGTGCCGCGAGCCGGTTGACCATGTTGATCTCGGTCCCGACGGCGAAGACGCTTCCGGGAGCGGCCGCCCCGATGGCTTTCCGGATGTAGTCGGTCGACCCTGCCTCGTCGGCGGCATCGACGACGGCCATGGGGCATTCGGGGTGCACGATGACGCGGACTCCCGGGTGTTCGTTCCGAGCCTGTTCGATCTGTCCGACGGTGAAGCGCTTGTGGACGGAACAGAATCCATGCCAGAGGATCACCTGCGATTCCAGCAGGGTCTGCTCGTCGCTACCACCCAAAGGCTTGCGCGGATTCCACATCGGCATGTGCTCAAGGGCCACGCCCATGGCCTTGGCCGTGTTGCGTCCGAGGTGCTGGTCCGGGAAGAACAGGACGCGCTGCCCGCGCTCGAAGGCCCAGCTGAGGACGGCCGCGGCGTTGGACGAGGTGCAGACGATGCCGCCGTTCCTGCCGCAGAAACCCTTCAGCGCCGCCGACGAATTCATGTAGGTGACGGGGATCACCGGAACACGGCCGGCGGCGTCAGGCTCCGTTCCGAACAGATCCACAAGCTGTTCCCAGCACTCGGTGACGGAGTCGATGTCCGCCATGTCGGCCATCGAGCAGCCAGCCGCGAGGTTGGGAAGGATCACCGACTGCGCCGGCTGCGACAGCAGATCCGCTGTCTCGGCCATGAAATGGACGCCGCAGAAGATGATGGCTTCAGCCGCCGTGCGCTCGGTTGCCGCGCGGGCCAGCTGGTAGCTGTCCCCGACGAAATCGGCGTACTTCACCACCTCGTCGCGCTGGTAGAAGTGCCCGAGGATCACCGCCCTGTCGCCCAGGTCCTCCTTGGCGGCGAGGATCCGCGCGTCGAGTTCCTCCTCCGACGCCGTACGGTATTCCGCGGGCAATTCGCCTTGGCGAGGGGTCGCGGCGGGAGCGCTGTCCGCCATTGATGCGCCGGGACCGTATTCGGGAAGAGGTGCGGTGTCGAACGCCCAGGGAGCTGATGCAAGAGCCGGGGAGCAGGTGCGTGCGGTTCCTGCGGAACGCTCGGCATCGCGGCGTGTGACGAGCTGGATTGCGGTGTTGACCGAGGTCATGGGTTTCTCCCTGTATTGACCGGAGCGGGCGTGCCGGCCGGGCTGTCCGCTGTTGTTTCAGCTGTGGCCGACGCTTGTGAGCCGATGTAGCGGTAGAGGCGCGGGGGCCGGTGGCGGCCACCCTGCTGGAACTCTTCGGTAGCCGCGATATCCGGAGCGGCACGCAGGTGGCGCCGGAAATTCGCCGGATCCAGCTCGAGGCCCAGCACCGCCTCGTAGACCTCCCGTACCTGAGCAAGCGTGAATCTCTCACCCAGGAAGTGGTAGGCAATGGACCCGTAGGCCATCTTGTTCCGAAGCCGCCACAGCGCGTAGTCGACGATCTCGTTGTGGTCGAAAGCCATCGGCTCCAGGGAGTCTGCACGGAACCACCGGACGTTCTCGGACTCACGGGCATGGTGGGCCTCGTCGGGCTGCACGAGGGCCCAGTACACGATCGACACCAGGCGCTGCGTCGCCGCCCGGTCCACGCCGCCGAAGGCATACAGCTGCTCGAGGTAGCGCGGAACGAGCCCCGTGGTGTCGGAGAGGTTCCGCCCGGCGGCGTCCTGAAGCGACTCATGGCTTTCCAAGGGCCCGCCTGGAAGCGCCCATTTCCCGCGGTGCGGCTGGCGGATCCGCCGGACCAGGGGCAGCCAGAGCTCGGGGCGGCCCGAGTCCGGGTCGTGCCGCAGGGCAAAGATCACGGTGGAGATCGCGAGCGACGGCGGCTGGAGTTCCCGTTCGGAGACATTCGCCGAGGAGAAAGCCATGGCAGATCCCTCCCGGCATCAGCATCGTCGGTGAGTAATGGTCGACGTGACTATTACTCATTGTTGACTATAGCCCATGTCGCGGCACATGCTGCCGGCAATCCGCTGGGTGATGCGCCGGACGTCAGTTCGCCGGCGCAACCACCCTGCAGGCGCCACCCGGTAGTACGGCCACTGGGTTGCGTCGCCCCGGAGTGGTGACTAGGATCACAAGTGCCGGTTCGAAGCTGGCCCGGCGGCGGGGATGTGTTCAACGGAGCACACGTTCCTGCCGTCTCCACCCGAGGTAGAGCTTCCCGGGAGCCGGCCCGTTTCCGCTCAGCCTCCTCAGCCGTCCGTGGCGCATCACTGACGCCGGACCGACTACCGACCGGGAAATCCTGAGCCCCCGATGGACGAAGCGCCTGCAGTGGGTAGTGTAGTAGTCCGCGGCCGCCCGGCCGTTGAACGATGTACGGGAGGGGCGGGCCATGGGACGGCACAGCGATCATCTGGTGGAGGGCACCGACCCGCAGCTGTCGGTGGCACTGCACCCCGCTCCGGCCGGGAGCGGATTGCGACCTATCCTCCTTCTGCACGGCTTCGCCTCGTCCTCGCGCCTCAACTGGGAGGACACGGGCTGGGTGCGGTACCTCAACGACGCCGGCAGGAACGTCGTCACCGTCGACCTGCCGGGTCACGGTGGAAGTGCGGCGCCGGAGGAACGTGACGCGTACTCCCCCAGCCGTATGCGCGCGGACCTGCTCCAGATTCTCCAGGACCAGGGAGTCCTGCCGCTGACGGACGGGAAGCCAGCCTCAGGGGTGGACATCATCGGATACTCGCTCGGCGCGCGCCTCGCCTGGGAGTTTGGCGCCACCCAGCCCGAGCTCGTCCACCGCATGGTGCTGGGCGGGCCCGGCGTCGAGGATCCCCTTGCCGAGTTCGACCTGGATGCCGCCCAGCAGTTCATCGCCGACGGTGCCCCGATCGCGGACACCTCAACAGCGAATCTGCTGCGGATGGCCCGGCTCGTCCCCTCCAACAACGTCTTTGCACTGCTCACCATGGTGGAAGCCGTCAAGGGTGAGCCCTTCGTGCCGGCCGAGGCCGTGCCGAAGGTCCCGCTCCTCCTGGTGGCCGGAGACCAGGACGAGTTCGCCCGGTCAGCGCCGGAGCTTGCCGCTCTGGCGCCCCGCGCGCAGCTCGAATGGCTGCCGGGGCGCACCCATTCCAACGCCATCACCTCCCGCGGTTTCAAGGCAGCCGCCGTTCGATTCCTTGCAGAAGGGGCCTAACAGGACACGAAGCGGCATTAAGTTTTGGTAAAGTCGATCTGCCGAGGGGCAGGCGCCGGGTGGAAGCGCGCTATAATCGGAACTGATCAGTAGGCTTACCTTTGATCCAGCGGTCTCACTCTTTCCACATTCAGCTTCCAGGAGAACACCCATGGATGTGCTCCTCGCCGAGCGGTACCAGACCACGAGCCTTTTGGGCGTAGGTGGCGCCGCCTCCGTGTACCGGGCGGTGGACAGGAACCTGTGCCGCGACGTCGCCATCAAGATCTTCAACCCCACGACCTCCGACGACGACGATTACCGGCGTCAGCACACCGAGACCATGCTCCTCTCCACGCTGAACCATCCGGGGCTTGTCACCCTCCATGACGCCGGCATGTACGAGGACGCCGACGGACACGCCTCCGGCTTTCTGGTCATGGAGCTCATCGACGGCGAGGATCTCCGCAAACTACTGAAGAAGGGGCCTCTCCAGGCGGCTGAAGTGGCACAGGTGGGAGCCGATCTCGCCGACGCTCTCGCCTATATCCATGCCCAGGGAGTAGTGCACCGGGACGTCAAGCCCGCGAACATCCTGATGTTCCACTCCGGCGACAACGACACCCGCATGTACCCGAAGCTCACCGACTTCGGAATCGCGAGGATGGTCGACGCCACCATGGCGACGGCCACCGGGGCCACGATCGGGACCGCCAATTACCTCAGCCCCGAGCAGGCCCAGGGCGCCGCGGTCGACGGAAGCAGTGACATCTATTCGCTGGGACTCGTCCTGCTGGAGTGCCTCACGGGTGAGAAGGCCTTCCCCGGCCCCATCGTCGAGGCTGCCCTCGCACGCCTCCTCCGCGATCCCGGGGTTCCGCTGTGGCTGGGGCCCGACTGGGTGGAGCTGTTGACGCTCATGACGGCACGGAACCCGCTCAAGCGGCCGAGCGCGCACGACGTCGCGCTCCTGCTTCGGACCCACTCCGACGACGGCTCCGGGTTCTCGATCGTCGGCCTGCCACCGGAGTCGGCGCCGGCAGCGGCTCCCGCCGTCGGCCATTTCCCATTGCCAGGCCTGGTGGGCGAATCCGGAATCACCGGAGGAATCCCGACGGGCGGCATGATCACCGGAGGCGTCACCACCGGAAACCTCCACATCCCGGCCCCGCCTTCCCAGGCGCCGAGCCTGGGCTAGCGGGAACAGAACGGCAGTTGCAGCACCCCGAGGACTTCGGGTGCTGCAACGGCCGTCGGGACCGGCGAAGGCGGTCCTAGTGCTCCGAGACGCCCAACGGGGCGCCCTTCGTTTCGCGGACCATCGACACGCCGATGAATGAGATAGCGCAGAGAACCATGATGTAGATGGCAACTGCGCCCGACCACTCGTAGGTCTTGAGCAGGAGCTGCGCAACCGTGGCGGCAAACGCTCCGCCGAGGATCGCCCCGAGTGCATAGCCGATGGAGATGCCGGAGTACCGGACCGCTGCCGGGAACATCTCGGCGTACATGGCCGACATCGGCCCGTAGGACAGTCCGAGACCGATCGTCAGGACGAACAGGCCGACGCCGTACAGCACGATGTCGCCCGTATCGACGAGCATGAAGAGCGGCAGCATCCAGACGAAGATCAGCGCGTAGCCCAGCTGGAACGTCCGGACCCGTCCGATGCGGTCCGACAGCCAGCCGCCCACCATGGTGAAGATCAGCCAGCCGAAGGACGCAAGGGTTGTCGCCAGCAGGACCGGAACCAGCGGCATCTCCAGGGTTCCTGTCGCGTAGGAGATGAAGAACGCGATCACGAGGTAGCCTGCGGCGTTGTTGCCGATGAAAATGACGGCAGCGAGGAGCACCTCGCGCGTGTTCTTGCGGAACAGCTCCCGAAGCGGCGCCTTGCTCTCAGCCTTGCGGGCGGCGAGTTCCTTGAAGACAGGGCTCTCGCTGACGGCTCGGCGGATCAGGTAGCCCACGACGATCAGGACAACGGACAGCAGGAACGGCACCCGCCATCCCCACTCGAGGAACTGGTCCTCGGGGATAGCCGTCCGGAGCCCGAGAAGGGTTCCGGTCGCAAGGATCATGCCGATCGGCACGCCGATCTGCGGGTAGGCACCGAAGATACCCCTCTTGCTCAGTGGAGCGTGCTCCACCGACATGAGGGCGGCTCCACCCCACTCGCCTCCGGCTGAGAAGCCCTGGACGATCCGCAGGAGGATCAGCAGGACCGGGGCCCAGGCTCCGATCTGCGCGTAAGTCGGCAGCAGGCCGATCAGTGCCGTGGCGGCACCCATAAGGACCAGCGTGGCGACGAGGACGGACTTCCTGCCGAAGCGGTCACCGAGGTGACCCGCAACGATGGCGCCGAGGGGCCTGAACAGGAAACTGATGCCGATCAGCGAGAAGGCGAGCACCTGGGCAAGGCCGGGGTCCGAGTCCCTCAGCGGCGTCAGGAACAGCGCCGACAGCACGGTGGCGGTCAGTTGCGCGAAGATGAAAAAGTCATACCACTCGATGGTCGTGCCCACGAGGGTGCCCGCGAGGACGCGGCGCTCCTCCGGCGATGTACGGTGCGCGGTACCCTGCGCGACGGTCGAAGACGTCATTGTCACTCCAGATGGACGGAACTGATTTACCGACAGAACGTTCGGTTACTGTGAGCGAAATCATACCCCCTGGAAGGCTTTCCTGCGCTATCCGCCGGCCTCTGCAGCCGGCAGCTCGCCACTCGGACGCTCCTCCGCACGGAGGATTCTCGTGCTCACCAGACCGAGAACGAGGAGCGCGAAGGCTGCGCACAGCGGCACCAGGAATGCCTGCTCGGGGTCCGCGCCGTCGGCGAGGAGCCCGGCCATTGATGATCCGAGGGCCGTGCCCGCGACGATACCGCTGGCGAGGAGTGTCATGACCGTCCCCAGGAGGTGTTTCGGAGCGACGACGGAGCCGATGCTGAAGATGGTCACCATGGTGGGGCCCACCGGAATACCGAGCAGGAACAGGACCAGCAGCATGGATGCGATGGTCTGCGGGAGGAACAGCAGGGCCGCCAGGGCGACCATCCCGCCCGCAGAGACGATCCATCTCCGCTGGTGGGACAATGACCGTCGCCAGTACGCCACCGACAGCGCCGCGGCTGCGGAACTCAGCCCCATCACCGCGTACAGGAGTCCGGCTGAGGTGGAAGCCCCGAATTGGCCTGCAAAGGCGATCAGGGCGGCCTGGGTGGAACCGAAGAACGTTCCCATCGCCACCATTCCCGCAACCGGCAGCGCGACGAGCTTCCATCGCACGGGAAGAACCTGCCCGGCTCCCGTGCTTCCTCCAACTGGACGCCGACCGGGCTCGAGGAGCACCGACGTCGGATGGACGGCGAACGCGATCACCAGAACGACGGTCAGCACCGCAGCCAGCGTGAGCGGCAGCCACGGTGCGACAAGGCTCGCCAACAGGCCCACGAGCGCCGGACCCATCACGAAAGTGAGTTCGTCCGCCGTGCTCTCGTAGGCCAGCGCAGTGTCGAGATCGGACGCAGGCCTGTCCCTGGTCAACGCCATCCAGCGGACACGGGCCAGCGGTCCGATCTGCGGGCAGGTGAATCCCATGGAGAGCGCAGTGAGGTGTGTCAAGGATTTGAGACAGTTGGTTAGTTTCTTTTGGTTAGGCAGCCGCGGGTAGCGGCTGATTTCCTCTTGTGAAGTTGGCCATTGC